>NZ_JBVJIJ010000007.1:67293-137874 GCF_055586325.1 Dactylosporangium sp. NPDC051087
CTGCGTGGTAAGTCGGGTGATTCGCTTTACCCACCGCAGCCCCACCCCCCCCCCCCCCCCCCTCACCCCCCCCCCCCCCCCCCCCCCCCCCCCCCCCCCCCCCACAGCTGTATGGGATGGACCCATGCCGTCGTTGACATGGTCACTCCGGCGGCGTCGGCGACGAACGAGCGTTAGGCAGCGCGTAGCCTTGACGCGGATCCGTGACCCCAGCAACTCCGTTTGGAAGAGGCGATCAGCAGCCGTGTCGACCCAAGCGACCAACTCGCAGGAGAACCCCTTGGCGGGTTTCGGCCCGAACGAGTGGATCGTCGAGGACATGTATCAGAGGTACCTCGCCGACCCGGCCAGCGTGGACCCCGCGTGGCACGACTTCTTCGCCGACTACAAGCCCAGCGGCGACGGCGCCGAGGCGCCCGCCGCGGCTGAGCCGGCGTCGGTGACCACCCCCGCTGCGAAGGCGGCCCCGCCGTCGCCTCCTCCCGCTCCGGCCAAGGCCGCACCGGCCGCCGCGCCGGCCGCCACCGCGGCGCCGGCCGCGCCGCCGGCTCCCCCCAAGGTCGCGGCCAAGCCGGCGGAGAAGCCCGCCCCGACGAAGCCGGCCGCGGCCCCGCAGGGCGGCGCCAAGCACACCCCCCTGCGCGGCGTCGCCGCCCGCATCGTGCAGAACATGGACGCCTCGCTGGAGGTGCCGACCGCCACGAGCGTCCGCGCCGTCCCGGCGAAGCTGCTGTCCGACAACCGCGTCGTGATCAACAACCACCTGGCCCGCGGCCGGGGCGGCAAGGTCAGCTTCACGCACCTCATCGGCTTCGCGATGGTCCGGGCGCTCGCCGCGCACCCGGAGATGAACAACGCCTTCGCCGAGATCGACGGCAAGCCCAACCTGGTGCAGCCCGAGCACGTCAACCTCGGCATCGCGATCGACCTGACCAAGGCCGACGGCACGCGCAACCTGGTCGTGCCGAGCATCAAGGCCGCCGACACGATGGACTTCCGGCAGTTCTGGTCCGCCTATGAGGACATCGTGCGCCGGGCCCGGCGCAACGAGCTGACCATGGAGGACCACACCGGCGCCACGGTCTCGCTGACCAACCCCGGCGGCATCGGCACCGTGCACTCCATGCCGCGGCTCATGGCCGGGCAGGGCACGATCATCGGCGTCGGCGCGATGGAATACCCCGCGCCCTACGCCGGCATGTCCGACGAGACCCTCGCCGACCTCGGCATCAGCAAGATCCTCACGCTGACCAGCACCTACGACCACCGGATCATCCAGGGCGCGCAGTCCGGGGAGTTCCTGAAGGTCATGCACGAGCTGCTGCTCGGCGAGCACGGCTTCTACGACCAGATCTTCACCGCCCTGCGGATCCCCTACGAGCCGGTCCGCTGGGTGCGCGACGTCGCCCGCACCAGTGAGGGCCAGATCGACAAGGCCGCCCGGGTCGTCGAGCTGATCCACGCCTACCGGGTCCGCGGCCACCTGATGGCCGACACCGACCCCCTGGAGTTCCGCATCCGCCGCCACCCGGACCTCGACGTCCTGGAGCACGGGCTGACCCTGTGGGACCTCGACCGGGTCTTCCCCGTCGGCGGCTTCGCCGGCAAGCAGAAGATGAAGCTGCGGGCCGTCCTCGGTGTCCTGCGTGACTCCTACTGCCGCCGCGTCGGCGTCGAGTACATGCACATCATGGACCCGGAGGAGCGCCGCTGGGTCGCCGAGCGGGTCGAGAAGCCCTACGAGAAGCCCGACACCGCCGAGCAGAAGCACATCCTCAACCGCCTCAACGCCGCCGAGGCGTTCGAGACGTTCCTGCAGACCAAGTACGTCGGGCAGCGCCGCTTCTCCCTGGAGGGCGGCGAGTCGCTGATCCCGCTGCTCGACGAGATCCTGCAGAACTCGGCCGAGGGCGGGCTCGACGAGGTCGTCATCGGCATGGCGCACCGCGGCCGGCTCAACGTCCTGGCCAACATCGTCGGCAAGCCCTACGAGAAGATCTTCTCGGAGTTCGAGGGCCACCTGGACCTCAAGTCGGCGCACGGGTCCGGCGACGTCAAGTACCACCTGGGCATGACCGGCAAGTTCACGCACCCCGACGGCGAGCACGCCACGACCGTCTCCGTGGTGGCGAACCCGTCGCACCTGGAGGCCGTCAACCCGGTCCTCGAGGGCATCGTGCGGGCCAAGCAGGACTCGATCGACCTCAAGCTCGAGGGCTACACGGTCCTGCCGCTGCTCATCCACGGCGACGCCGCGTTCGCCGGCCAGGGCGTGGTCGCCGAGACGCTCAACCTGTCGCAGCTGCGCGGCTACCGCACCGGCGGCACCGTGCACGTCGTGGTCAACAACCAGGTCGGCTTCACCACCGCGCCGGAGTACTCGCGCTCGTCGCTGTACTCCACCGACATCGCCCGCATGATCCAGGCGCCGATCTTCCACGTGAACGGCGACGACCCCGAGGCCGTCGTCCGCGTCGCGCGGCTCGCCTTCGAATACCGGCAGGCCTTCAACAAGGACGTCGTCATCGACCTCGTCTGCTACCGCCGGCGCGGGCACAACGAGGGCGACGACCCGTCGATGACCAACCCGCTGATGTACGCGATCATCGACCAGAAGCGCTCCGTGCGGAAGATCTACACCGAGGAGCTCATCGGCCGCGGCGACATCCCGATCACCGAGGCCGAGGCGCTGCTCAAGGACTACCACGAGCAGCTGGAGACGGTGTTCAAGGCGACCCGTGACGCCTCCTCCAACCCGGCGTCCCGGCTCACCCGCCTCCGCGAGCCCGAGGCGGAGCCGGTGGTCGAGACCGCGATCGACGTCTCGGTCATGCAGGCGATCGGCGAGGCGCACGTCAAGCTCCCCGACGGCTTCACCCCGCACAAGCGCGTCCAGCAGCTGCTGGACCGCCGGGCGAAGATGGCCGCCGCCGGCGACATCGACTGGGGCTTCGGCGAGGTCATCGCCTTCGGCTCGCTGGTCAACCAGGGCGTCACCGTCCGCCTCTCCGGCCAGGACTCGCGCCGCGGCACCTTCGTGCAGCGGCACGCCGGCATCGTCGACGCCGAGACCGGCAGCGACTACATGCCGATGTCCGCGCTGATCACGGGCAACGCGAAGCTGTTCATCTACGACTCCCTGCTGTCGGAGTTCGCGGCGATGGGCTTCGAGTACGGCTACTCGGTGGAGAACCCCGACGCGCTCGTCATGTGGGAGGCCCAGTTCGGCGACTTCGTCAACGGCGCCCAGTCGATCGTCGACGAGTTCATCTCCTCCGGCGAGGTCAAGTGGGGCCAGCGCACCGCCGTGACGCTGCTCCTGCCGCACTCGCACGAGGGCCAGGGCCCCGACCACACGTCGGGCCGCCTGGAGCGCTACCTGCAGCTGTGCGCCGAGGACAACATGCGGGTCGCGGTGCCGACCACCCCGGCGAACCACTTCCACCTGCTGCGCCGCCAGGCCCTGTCGCCGAAGAAGAAGCCGCTCGTCGTCTTCACGCCCAAGTCGCTGCTGAGGCACAGGCTGTGCGTGTCCCCGGTCGAGGACTTCACCACCGGCACCTTCGCCACCGTCCTCGGCGACCCCGGCATCAAGGGGACGGCGCTGGACAACGCCGGCGTCAAGCGCGTCCTGCTCTGCTCCGGCAAGGTCTTCTACGACCTGCTGCAGGCCCGCACCGAGCGTGCCATCACCGACACCGCCATCCTCCGGGTCGAGCAGCTCTACCCGATGCCGGTCGAGGAGCTGCGCGAGGCCCTGGCCCAGTTCCCCAACGCGGAGGACTTCGCCTGGGTCCAGGAGGAGCCGGCCAACCAGGGGGCGTGGTCGTTCATCGCCCTCAACCTCCTGGAGCACCTGCAGGGCGTCGGGCTGCGCCGCATCTCCCGTCCCGCGGCGGCCGCCCCGGCGGTCGGCTCGACGAAGCTGCACGACGCCGAGCAGCAGGCCCTCATCGAGGCCGCGCTGCCCAAGCGCTGATCCACCCGTCTTGTCGTAGCACCGTTTCCCGGGGAGGGCTCACGCCCTCCCCGGTTCCATTGGGGGCTTCATGTACTTCACCGACCGCGGCATCGAGGAGCTCGCCACCCGCAGGGGCGAGGAGGAGGTCACGCTGGAGTGGCTGGCCGAGCGCCTGCGCGACTTCGTGGACCAGAACCCCGAGTTCGAGATCCCGATCGAGCGCCTCGCCGTCTACCTGGCCCGCCTCGACGACGACGAGGACTGACGGCGCTCCCCGCCCCGATCGGCGGCGTGACCGCCGTCACCGGCCGACCGGGGCGCCGGCGACGGCGGTCAGGTCAGCCAAATGGGTCGTACAAGTACAACCTGGTGTAGTCCGGCAAGCCAATCGATTGTCCCCAGACGGGTGATAACGCCTTAGCGCATCGGCCACCTACATTCTGTACGTGCCCCCGAGTCGCAACCGTTCTGCAACCGTGTCGCTCCTGGCCGCCGCCCTGCTCGTTCTGGGCGGCGCTTTTTCGGCCTCAGGCGCCGACGCGCCCAGCGAGCCCGTCGCCGCCGCGGCCGGCGCCCAGGCCGCCGGGTCGAGCAGCCATGCGATCGGCGTCCGGCACTTCGATCTCGCCCGGGGCAAGGACCGCCCGCTGCCCACCACCGTGTGGTATCCGACGCGCGGTTCGGCCCGCCGGACCAAGGGGCAGGCGCAGCGCGACGCCGCGCCGCTGCCGGGGAAGCTGCCGCTGATCGTGTGGAGCCACGGCTTCTACAGCAACCCGCAGATGCAGGAGGGCATGACCAAGTTCCTGGCCGAGTCGGGATACGTGGTCGTCGCCGCGGCGTACCCATTCACGAAGAAGGACACGCCGAAGTTCAACAAGCTCGACGTGCCGAACCAGTCGCTGGACGCGTCGTTCGTCATCACGCAGCTGCTGCTGCCGGGCAATCCCCTGGCCGCCAGCATCGACCCGGAGCGGATGGCGGCGATCGGGCACTCCGGCGGCGGCACCACCACCGACGGCCTGTTCACCGTGCACCGCGACCCGCGCCTCAAGGCCGGCGTCATCTTCGCGGGCCGGCCCGCCGGGAAGTACCAGGGCAGCCCGGTGCCGCTGCTGTTCGTCCACGGTGACAAGGACCCCGTCGTCGCCTACGAGCAGGGCCGCACGTCCTACGCCGCGAACCCGTGGCCGAAGGCGTTCCTGACGATCATCGGCGGCGAGCACGGCGCCGGCACCAACGACGCGGAGCGCGGCCACCACCAGGCGATGGTGACGCTGCTCGACTTCCTCACCTGGGCGCTCGACGGTGACGACAGCGCCCGGCTCCGGCTGACCGGCGACGCCACGCTCGAAGGCGTGACGCGCTTCGAGTCGGTCGGGATCTACAGCACCAGCAGCAGCACCACGCCGACGACCACGACGGCGAGCACCGCGGCGCCCACGATGAGGCCGAGCTTGGAGCCGGTCGCCGCGGGCTGAGGCGGCTGGTTGTTGTTGTCCACCCATGCCTGGAATGCCTGAGTGTTCTGACTTGGGTCAATGCGCTCATCGGGCATGGCCGACAGAATACCGATGACCTGACCTGGGAACAGTGGCCGAACGTGTCGGATTGTGGCACTCTCCGTCAATGGCCAGCTGGCGTGAGCGGTCGTGGTGGGGCTGGGGCTGGGCCGACGAAGCCCTGGACGACGACGCGTGCCGGCGCCTGGCGGAGACGTCGCTGCGGCCGTGGCTGCCGATCGACGGGTCGGTGCTGCCCGTGCCGTACGACCCGGTCCTGCCCCCGCCGCGGCTGATCCCGCCGTCGATCATGCAGGAGGCGTTCGCCGGCGACGCGATGACGCGGGCGGCACACACGTACGGCAAGGCGTTCCGCGACGTGGTCCGGGCGCTGCACGGCCGGCTCGACCACCCGCCCGACCTGGTCTGCTTCCCGCGCACCGGCCATGACGTCGTCGCCACGCTGGACTGGGCGGAGGCGGTCGGGGCGGCCGTCGTGCCGTACGGTGGCGGCACCTCCGTCGTGGGCGGCGTCGAATACCGCGGTGACGCGCCGTGGATCTCCCTCGACCTGGGCCGGCTCGACCGGATCGCCGAGATCGACGAGGCCAACCACGCCGTGCGGGCGCAGGCGGGCGTGTCCGGCCCGGCCCTCGAACGGGCGCTCAAGCCGCACGGGCTGACGCTGCGGCACTATCCGCAGAGCTTCGAGTTCTCCACCGTCGGGGGATGGGTCGCGACCCGCGCGGCCGGGCACTACGCGACCGGGCCGACCCGCATCGACGACGCCGTCGAGGCGCTGCGCGTGATCACGCCGCAGGGGCCGGTGGAGTCGCTGCGGGTGCCGGGCAGCGGCGCCGGGCCGTCGACGGACCGGCTGTTCCTGGGGTCGGAGGGGACGCTCGGGGTGATCGTGGAGGCGTGGCTGCGGGTCACCGGGCGGCCCACGCGGAAGGTTTCGAGGTTGGTGGCGTTCCCGGTGTACGGCCAGGGCGTCGCCGCCGTACGCGGCATCCTGCAGGCGGGGCTGCGGCCCAGCAACTGCCGGCTGCTCGACCCGGTCGAGGCGATGCTCAACGCGGGCGCGACCGACGGTCAGGCGCGGCTGCTGCTCGGCTTCGAGGGCCCGGCGGTGGCGCTGCTGCCCGACGCCCTGACGATCTGCGCCGACCACGGCGGCACCGGCACCGGCGACGACGGCGGTTCCCCGGACGGCGGCAGCGACCCCGGTGACCAGGGCGTCTGGCGGTCGTCGTTCCTGCGGGCGCCGTACACGCGCGACGCCCTCGTCAGGCTCGGGCTCATCGTCGAGACGGTGGAGACGGCGTGCACCTGGACCCGGTTCGAGGCGCTGCACGCGGCCGTGACCGCCGCCGCGCAGGACGCCGCGCCGGCCAGGGTCGCCGTGGTCACCTGCCGCATCACCCATGCCTACCCGGACGGGCCGGCGCCGTACTTCACCATCATCACGCCGGCCCGGCGCGGCGCCGAGGTGGCGATCTGGGACGAGATCAAGGCCGCGGTCAGCTCGGCCGTCACCGCCGCCGGCGGCACGATCACCCACCATCACGCGGTCGGCCGGGACCACCTGCCGTGGCTGGCCCGGGACCCGCTCTTCACCGACGTGCTGCGGGCCGCGAAACGCACGCTAGACCCCCGCGGGATCCTCAACCCGGGTGCGCTGCTCCCGCCGCAGTAGCCTGCGCACGCCCGCGCCGAGACCGATGAGCAGCAGCCCGAGCAGGAAGAACGCCACGGTGAAGCCGAGCGCCGAGATCGTCACGCCGCCGTACCCGAGCTCGCCCGCGTCCACGAACGGATACGGGTACTCGTGCACGATCGCGCCTCGTACCAGCGCGAACGCCAGATATGCGAGGGGGTAGCAGAGCCAGACCGCCGCGAACCACCAGCGGACCGGCTCGCGGTCGACGAAGAGCCAGGTGACCGCCGCGAGGATCGGCGTCACCGTGTGCAGCAGCAGGTTGTGCGGCGCGTGCGCCCCCGAGTCGACCACGTGGAACGGGCTGGACGGGTTGGCCAGCAGCGCGTGATACACCGTGCCGGTGATGCAGCTGTACAGCGTCGCCGCCCCGCGCACCCAGGCCGGCACCGGCCGTACCGTCGCGGTCGCCGACACCGCGGCGATGATCACGCTGCTCTGCACGGTGAAGTAGACGAACACTCCCCCGTCACCGTGGGTGTAGTCGAGCAGCAGGATGATCCCGGCCAGCGCACTCACCGCGATGAGCGCCCGGAAGACGACGGACATGCGCCGCAACCTAGCCGGAAATCGCCCTCCGGGCCAGCCTTCGCCGGGGCGGCCGCCTCGTACGGTTGGTGCCATGCGCCGGCTTATGTGTGTGGCCCTGCTGTTGCTGTCCGGTTGCACGGTCCGGCCGGCGCCCGCCCGGTGGGTGACGCCCTCCCCGCCACCCCCGACCGTCGCTCCCCACCTCGCCCAGGTCACGCCGCTGTCGCCGCTGCCCGTGCCGCGCTCACCGCTCGACGTCTCGCAGCAGGAGGTGACGTACCGCCGGGAAGGCCGCGTCCTGCGCACCGTCATCTGGTTGCCGGCCACGACGGCCAAGGTCCCCGCGGTCGTGTTCAGCCACGGCCTGAACGGCACGCCCGAGTCCTTCGCGCCGCTGCTCACCGCCTGGGCCGCGGCGGGGTTCGCGGTGATCGCCCCGGCGTACCCCAACACGACCCGCAGCGCCCCGCGCCTCGACGTCTACGACGTGCTCAACCAGCCCGCCGACGCCTCCTTCGTGCTCGGCCAGGTCCTCGCCGGCCCGCTCGGCAAGCGCATCGACAGCACCCGCCTCGCCGCCGCCGGCCACTCCGCGGGCGCCATCACCACCGTCGGCCTCTTCACCGCCGACCGCGACGCCCGCCTGCACTCGGGCATCATCCTGGCCGGCAGCGGCCTGGGCGTGGGCACCGCGTTCACCGGCACGCCGGCCTCGCTGCTCTTCGTCCACGGCGACGCCGACCCGCTGGTCTCCTACGCCTCCGGCAAGGCGACGTACGACATCGTCCCCTGGTCGAAGGCCATGCTGACCGTGCCCGGCGGCAACCACAACGACCCGTACCTCCGCCCGGGCGCGCAGTCCTACGCCGAGGTCCGCACGGTGACGCTCGCCTTCCTGCGGCTCTCGCTGTACGCCGACCCCTCCGCCCGCCGCCAGCTCCCCCACTCCCCCTCCTTCGACGACCGCCTGTGAGGCTGTCCGGCCCGCGCGGACGGGGTGGCCGGACGCGGTGCCGGGGTCGGCGGCGGAAGACGCCGAGGGGCGTGCCCGGGGCGGCGGAAGGCCGGCCGGGCACGCCCCAGGCGGGACGGGAAGGCGGTGCTCAGGCGGTGTGGTCCAGGACGATCTTGCCGAAGACGTCGCCGGACTGGAGCTTCTCGAAGGCGGTGCGGGCGGCGGAGAACGGGACGACCGAGTCGATGAGGGGGCGCACGCCGGTCCTGGCGAGCAGGCTCATCAGGTCGGCGAGCTCCTCGGGGGTGCCCATGCTGGTGCCGAGGATCTCCAGCTGTGCGGCGAACACCCGGCGCAGGTTCACCGCCGGCAGGTGGCCGCTGGTGGCGCCGGAGACGACGATGCGGGCGCCGGGCTTGGCGCACTTCATGGAGTGGTCGAAGGTGGCCTCGCCGACCGTTTCGATCACCACGTCGACGCGTTCCGGGAGGCGGGCGCCGGAGTCGAGCGCGGTGGCGCCCAGGGCGGCCACCCGGTCCCGTTTCGCGGCGTCGCGGGAAGTGGCGTACACCCGGGCGCCGAGGGCCCTGGCGAGCAGGACCGCGGCCGTGGCCACCCCGCCGCCGGCACCCTGGACCAGGACGGCGCCGTCGGCTTCGAGACGGCCCTTCGTGGTGAGCATGCGGTAGGCGGTCAGCCACGCCGTGGGCAGGCAGGCCGCCTCGGCGAAGGTGAGCTCCGGCGGCTTCGGCACCAGGTTGTACGCGGGGACGGTGACCTGCTCCGCGACGGTGCCCTGGTAGTGCTCCGACAGGATGGAGAAGTCCCCGCCGGGGGTGAAGACGACCGGGTAGACGACGACCTCGGCGCCGTCCGGGCCGATCCCGGCGGCGTCGCAGCCCAGGATCATCGGGAGCTGGTCGGGGCGCAGGCCGACGCCGCGCAGCGACCACAGGTCGTGGTGGTTGAGCGCGCTGGCGCGCACGTCCACCACGACCCAGCCGTCGTGCGGGACCGGCGCGGGCGCGTCGCCGACGGTGAGGCCGGCGAGAGGGTCGGCGTCGTTGAAGCTGGACGCGAAAGCGGCACGCATGACGGCTATCTCAACACACCGTCGTGGCGGGCCGCAGCGCTGACCGCGGCGGCGACGGCCGGGGCGACGCGCGGGTCCAGTGCGCTGGGGACGATCGTGTCCGTGCTCAGCTCCTCGGGGGCCAGCACCGACGCGATGGCCGAGGCCGCGGCGACCTTCATGCCGTCGGTGATGCGGGTGGCGCCGGCGTCCAGGGCGCCGCGGAAGATGCCGGGGAACGCGAGCACGTTGTTGATCTGGTTGGGGAAGTCGCTGCGGCCGGTGGCGACGACCGCCGCGTAGCGCGCCGCCACCGACGGGTGCACCTCGGGCGTCGGGTTGGCGAGGGCGAAGATCGCTCCACCGGGTGACATGCCCGCGAGGGCGGACTCGCCGATGGTGCCGCCGGAGACACCGATCAGGACGTCGGCGCCGCGCAGGGCGTTGGCGATGTCGCCGGTGATCCCGCCCGCGTTGGTGAGGGCGGCGAGGGCGGCCTTCTCCGGGTTGAGGTCGGTGCGGCCCTGGTGCAGGCAGCCCCGCGAGTCGAGCACGACGATCTCGCCGGCGTCGGCGCCGCCGCTGATCAGCATCCTGGTGACCGCGACCCCGGCGGCGCCCGCGCCGCTGACGACGATGCGCAGGTCGCGCAGCTCGCGGCCGAGGACGCGGGCGGCGTTGCGCAGCGCGGCGAGCACGACGATCGCGGTGCCGTGCTGGTCGTCGTGGAAGACGGGGATCGGCAGGGTCGCCTCCAGCCGGCGCTCGATCTCGAAGCAGCGCGGCGCGGAGATGTCCTCCAGGTTGATCCCGCCGAACGACGGCGCGAGTGCGGTGACGATCGAGATGATCTCTTCGACGTCCTGCGTGTCGAGGCAGATCGGCACCGCGTCCACCCCGCCGAACTGCTTGAAGAGGACTGCCTTGCCCTCCATGACCGGCATCGCGGCGCGCGGGCCGATGTTGCCCAGGCCGAGCACGGCGGATCCGTCGGTGACCACGGCGACGGCGCGGCCGACCCAGGTCAGCTCGTGCACGAGCGCCTCGTCGGCGGCGATGGCCTCGCAGACCTGGGCGACGCCCGGCGTGTACGCCAGGGCGAGATCTTCACGGGTCGCGAGCGGGACGCTGGCCTGGACGGACATCTTGCCGCCCTGGTGCAGGTCGAAAACAGGCCCTTCGAGGGCCGAACTGGTCACGGGTGCAGACACGGGGGCTCCTTTGCCACGTCTGACATTTGCTGGTGATTCCGCGTAGGCGCTCGGGTGGTGAAAGCGCGCAAGATGCGATTCAGCGGGGGTGACCCGGTATCCGCATCACCTTACGCCGAGCGGCGCCGTAACCGCACCGGTTGTGGCCACCAGCGAAATGTCACACGTCCGATGACGTCCGCCGCGCCGTACGACTCGGAATCATCGGATCCGAACGGGTTGTCGCCGGTCAGCCACCATCCACCCGCCTCCGCGCGGTCGACCCGCTTCACCACCAGAAGTCCCGGCCGGCTGCGGAAAGACCCGACGACGACGTCGCCGGGGCGGACGCGGCGCGTGCGGCGCACGAGGATCCGGTCGCCGTGGCGAAGCGTCGGCACCATCGACGGGCCGTGCACCAGCGCCGTGAACCACGGTAGCCGCATGAAATCCCCGGACTTGGATAGGAGTAGGGTCACCAACTGAGGATCATCGCAAATCACCCTGGAGGGTTCGATGCGACTGTCGCGGCTATTCACCCCGCGCACCGTGGTGAGCGCCCACTGCGACCTGCCGTGTGGTGTCTACGACCCGGCGCAGGCCCGTATTGAGGCCGAGTCCGTGAAGGCAATCAGCGAGAAGTACCAGGGCAACACCGACCCTGACTTCCGCACCCGGGCGCTGCTGATCAAGGAGCAGCGCGCCGAGCTGGTCAAGCACCACCTGTGGGTGCTGTGGACCGACTACTTCAAGCCGCCGCACTTCGAGAAGTACCCGCAGCTGCACGGCCTGTTCAACGAGGCCACGAAGCTCGCGGGCGCGTCGGGCGCCAAGGGCTCGGCCGACCCGGCCGTGGCCGAGCAGCTGCTCGGGAAGATCGACGAGATCGCGAAGATCTTCTGGGAGACCAAGCAGGCCTGACCTGCGAGGTGACCGGAGCCCCCCACCCCGCCACGGCGGGATGGGGGGCTTTCCTTACCGGAGGTGCACAGATGAGCGTGGAAGTCCGCGAGGCACGCGACGAGGACGTCGAGGCGATCGTCGCGATGGTCTACGAGCTCGCCGAGTTCGAGAAGGCCGTCGAGGAGTGCCACCTGACCGCGGCACAGCTGCGGACCGCGCTGTCCGGGCCGGCGCCGGCGGTGTTCTGCCACGTCGCCCACGCCGGCGGCGAGACGGTCGGGATGGCGCTGTGGTTCAGGACGTTCTCCACGTGGGAGGGCGTGCACGGCATCTACCTGGAGGACCTCTACGTGCGTCCGGGCGCCCGCGGCACCGGGGCCGGAAGGGCCCTGATCGCCACGCTGGCGCGGATCTGCGTGGAGTCCGGGTACCCGCGCCTGGAGTGGTCGGTGCTGGACTGGAACCCGGCCCGCGGCTTCTACGAGGCGCTCGGCGCGCGGCACAAGTCGGACTGGCTGCCCTACCGGCTCTCCGGGGACGCACTCGCCGCAACGGCGCGTGCGGCCACGTCGTAGAGTCGCGGGCAAGGGGGTTCACGCGTGACTCAGGTCGTTTCGAAGAGGTCGGGCTCCGACGGCGACGACGTCGTCCTGCTGGCCGTGCCCGCGTCACCCGCCTATCTGGGGGTGCTGCGCACCGCCACGGCGGGTCTGGCCGCGCGCCTGCAGTTCACGCTCGACGAGATCGAAGACCTGCGCATCGCCGTCGACGAGGCGTGCGCGATGCTGCTCGCGGTGGCGAGCGAGACGCCGCAGCTCGGCGACACGGTCGAGCTGGCCTGCCGCTTCACGGTGACGACCGACGCGCTGACGGTCGAGACGACCGTGCCGCTGGGGTCGCCGACGGAGCGGCTGCCCGGTGGCGAGTCCTTCGCGTGGCAGGTGCTCAGCGCCCTGGCCGACGAGGTGTCGGCGTCCGTCGACGGGCACCAGGCGAGCATCCGGCTGACGAAGCGCCGCCCGAAGTAGGACCTTCAGCAGCCTTCGGGGTCGACCCGCTGCTTGAGTGCCGCCACACCGGGCACCGGCCGGCGGATGTGCTCGGGCGGGATCTCCGACGGCCGGACGTTGTCGATGTGCCCGCGGGCCAGCTCCATCGCCAGCTCCACGTCCTGGGCGCGGATGGCCGCCAGCAGCGCCCGGTGATCCTGGTCGATCACCCGCCACATCGGCAACGGCGCGTTGTGGTCGGCCGCCTTGCGGTCGCTCACGGTGTACAGCGGGCGCACCACCAGGCAGAGCAGCGTGTTGCCCGACGCGTTGGCGACGGCGAGGTGGAAGGCGGCGTGCGCGGCGATGCGCTCGTCGAGGCCGGCGGTGTCCGGGTCGAACATCGCCGCCTCGAGCTCACGCAGGTGGGACGGCTCGCGGCGGGCGGCGGCCAGACCGGCCGCCGGGACCTCGAGCATCCGCCGGACCTCGAGGAAGTCGTCGCCCTTGACCGCGCCGCTGGCCAGCAGCAGCCCGACGCCGTCGGTGAGGGACTGGCCGAGCGTGCGCGCGTCGGGCTCGGCGACGAAGCTGCCGCCGTTGACCCCGCGGGTGGTGACGATCAGGTGCTGGCTGCTGAGCAGGCGGAGCGCCTCACGGACGGTGGACCGGCTCAGGCCCGACTGCTCGCACAGCTGCGGCTCGGTCGGCAGCCGCGCGCCGGGCAGGAGCTGACCGGACATGATCTCGACGCGGAGCCGGTCGGCGAGCAGCTGATACGCGGGTGCGACCGTCACGAGATCCGAGGGTAGGTCACACCGGCCGTGATGGGGACCTGCCGGGCCGCGCCTCCTACGTTCGGCCGGAACAAGTGCCGAATTCAGCGGATGCCGAGCGCGATCCGGGTCGACGGCGCGAAGAGCAGGATCGCGCCGACCAGGCCGAGCGCGAACAGCGGCGCGCCGATGTAGGGCTGGCCGTTGGAGAGCATCGTCCAGCCGATCGGCATCTGCAGCATCTGCGTGACGATCCCGGGCCCGCGGGCCCACCGGTTGCGGCGGTGCAGCGCGACGGCGATGCCCAGGAAGAGCACCGTCATGAGCGCCAGGTAGCCGGTGAAGGACAGCGCCGCCGACAGGAACGTCGCCTTGCTGGTGACGTCGAGATACACGATCACCAGCGTGAGCAGGGCGAGCCCCACCCCCTCGGCGAACAGCAGCCGCACCGCCCACCGCAGGGTCGCCGGCGTCCGCTGTGCCGCTGCCGTGCCGCTCACCTGGCATTCCCCTCGCTCGACCCCGTCCGTGCACCTCACCTTATCGCGCAGGAGAGCGGGTACAGTGCCGCCCATGCGAGCCCTCCTGGTCGTCAACCCGAACGCGACGACCACCACCGAGCGTGGCCGGGACATCCTGGTGCGCGCGCTGCGCAGCCAGGTCGACCTGGAGGTGGCCTATACGCAGCGCAAAGGCCACGGTGTGGAGCTGGCGCGCGACGCCGCCCGGGAGCGCTTCGACCTCGTCGTGACGCTCGGCGGCGACGGCACCGTCAACGAGGCCGTCAACGGGCTGATGACGTTCGACGCCGGCCCGGCCGCGGGGCGCGCGCAGGAGCGCCCGGCGCTCGCGGTGGTGCCAGGTGGCTCCACGAACGTGTTCGCACGGGCACTGGGCCTGCCGAGCGACTGGGCCGAGGGCACCGGCGCGATTCTCGAGGCGCTGCGGGACCGGCGGGAGCGGATCATCGGGCTCGGCCGCGCCGACGACCGGTATTTCACGTTCTGCGCCGGCATGGGCCTGGACGCCGAGGTCGTGCGGCGCGTGGACCAGGCCCGGCACAAGGGCTCGACGTCCACGCCGTGGCTGTATTTCCGGTCGATCGCGCAGCAGTACGCGTCGACGAACCGGCGCGTGCCGCTGCTCACGCTCGAGCTGCCGGGCGAAACGGCCCGATCGGGGCTAACGTGGATGTTGGTGCAGAACACCGCACCGTGGACATACATCGGCGAGCGGCCGGTGGATCCGAATCCGCGAGCCTCGTTCGACACGGGGCTCGACGTGCTCGGCCTGCTGCAGATGCAGGTGGGGAGCACGGCCCGGACGATGGCCCAGCTGGTGCGGGGCGTGGATCCGAAGGGCAAGCAGGTGCTGCGGATGCACGATCTGGCCGGGTTCACGCTCACTGCCGCCAAACCGATCGCTTTCCAGGTCGACGGTGAGTACCTCGGAGAGTGCGACAAACTGGATTTCGCGTCCGTGCCGGGGGCGTTACGCGTAGTGTGTTGAGTCACCCCGGGCGATCATCCACCGAAGGGGGAGAAAGTTGCAGAGAGTCGCGAGAGAGACACCGCGACCGCATCTCCGAAAGCCCTCCGGTCGTTGACCGAACCGTACTACATTGGTAACTGGCTGTTGCGATTCAGGGTCCCCAACCACAATAAAATCGGACAAACAGTGCGTGAGCTTGCTCACCGACTTGGATTTTCTTGGTTTGGACCCCTTGACATCGCGGTAGTTCGTGAAAGCATTCACAAGCGAAACGAACACTGAGCGTTGCCCGCAGGCGCGTTACGGATCTTCAGGCTCCGCCTAGCCGAGACGTTACGCGAGATGCACATAGGGAATCATCAACAACGATCCGCGAAAACAACAAGGAGTGTTGCCGCCATGTCGGACTGGCGCCACCATGCCCTCTGCCGCGACGAGGACCCGGAGCTGTTCTTCCCCATCGGGACTTCCGGCCCGGCATTGCTGCAGGTCGAGCAGGCGAAGGCAGTCTGCCAGCGCTGCTCTGTGACCAGCGACTGCCTGCAATGGGCACTCGATTCGGGTCAGGACGCAGGTGTCTGGGGCGGAATGAGCGAAGACGAGCGTCGCTTGATGAAGCGTCGCGGTGGCCTCCGGGTCCGCGCTCACTCCGCATAGCCTTGCCGTAAGCAAACCGAATACATCGCAGCTCCGACCCGAGGCGCACCGAAGCCGAAAGCGCGCCGAAGACAGGATCAGCGACGAAGACGAAAACGCCCCGGCCATTTGCGCCGGGGCGTTTCACGTGCTGGCCGCAACAAATGGGACTACCCACGATAGTGCGGGTCGTTGGGGCCGGGCGGCGGGAAGTTCGGCCCGTCGTAGTAACCGG
This sequence comes from Dactylosporangium sp. NPDC051087, assembly GCF_055586325.1. Lineage (NCBI taxonomy): Bacteria > Bacillati > Actinomycetota > Actinomycetes > Micromonosporales > Micromonosporaceae > Dactylosporangium > Dactylosporangium sp. NPDC051087. The sequence continues at coordinate 83,255 of NZ_JBVJIJ010000007.1, forward strand.
GCCCGCCGTATCCGGGTCCGTAACCGGGCTGGCCGTAACCGGGCGGCGGATAGCCGGGCTGGCCGTAACCGCCGTAGCCGGGCTGACCGTAGCCGGGCGGCGGGTAGCCGGGCGGATACTGCTGCCCGCGCATGTTCGCGGACTCGACGTCGATCAGCCGCTCCAGCTCACCCCGGTCCAGGAAGGTCCCCCGGCACTCCAGGCACTGTTCGATGGTGACGCCGCTGCGCTCGTACTGCTGCATCGTGCCGCGGCACTTCGGGCATGTCATCTGCATACCCCCAAGGTAGCCCTCGGCCACCAAGCGCGAGATCAGCCGTTCTCCCGGGCCGCCCGGCGGTGCGGCTAGTCGAACAGCTCCTCGAAGAAGCTCTCCCGGTGGTGCTTCTTGCGCTTCTTGTGATGCCCGTAGTGCCCGTGGTGGCCGTGCGCCCGCGGATACTGCGGCTGACCGTACGCCGGCTGGCCGTATCCGGGCTGGCCGTGCACCGGCTGGCCGTAGCCCGGCTGGCCGTGCACCGGTTGACCGTAGCCCGGCTGGCCGTACGGCTGCTGGCCGTAGGCGGGCTGCTGCGGATATGCCTGCGGGGCGCCCGGCGGCGGGAACCCGGGGGGCGCCGGCGGGACGCCTGGGGCACCCGGCTGCTGCTGACGACCACGCCAGGCGTTCTCCGCGTCGGTGATCTTCTCCAGCTCACCGCGGTCGAGGAAGATCCCCCGGCACTCCAGGCACTGGTCGATGGTGACGCCGCTGCGCTCGTACTGCCGCATCTCGCCGCGGCACTTCGGGCATGTCATCTGCATACGTCCAAGGTAGCCGCCCGCCACCACGGGAGCGCTCAGGCGGCCGGCCGCACGGTCTCCGGCGACACCCGGCCGACCCTGGCGACGACGAGCCGGGCCAGGTCGAGCGCCCGGCCGAGCGGCGGCGCGGCCGGCTCCAGCGCGCCTGCGGACACCGCCGAGGCGATCGCGCTCTCGTGCAGCTTGCCGGTGGCCAGGAAGTACGAGGAGATCGCGATCCGCGCGCAGCCCTGCGCCCGCAGCGCGGACACCGCGACCGCGCCGGTGACCGGCGACCCGGAGGCGAAGGCGGCCCGGCACGGCAGCCCGAGCGACCGCCCGAGCTCGGCGGCGGCCAGGTCGACGGTGTGCCTGGCCAGGTCGTCCCGGGTACCGGCGGCGATCATGACCACCCCGTCCGCGTCGACGGCGGGAAGCTGGCGGCGCAGCGCGGCGACGAGCGACGGTGGCACGGCACCGCCCACCGGCCCGAGCACGTCCGTGACCCGCACCCGCGCGGTCAGCCCGTTGGCGACCGCCCGCTCGATGACCGCCGGCAGGTCGACCCGGCCGTGGAACGCGGAGGTGAGCAGCAGCGGTACCACCACCGCCGACCGGTGCCCGAGCCGCTGCATGTCGAGCAGCACGGCGTCAGGACGCGGACCGGCGTGGTCCAGGAACGACGTCCGGACGTCCAGCCCGGGACGCTGGGCCGCGACCGCGCGGGCGAGGGCTCTCGTCGAGGCCGCCGCCCGCGGGTCGGAGGACCCGTGCGCCACCAGGAGAACAGCGGTCATCCGGCGTGCAGACCGCATTCGGTCTTGTCGAACATCGGCCAGCGCCCGCCGCGCGGGTCGCCGCCCGGAGGGGTCCGCCGGGTGCACGGCCAGCAGCCGACGGAGGCGTAGCCCTGCCGCATGAGCGCGTTGACCGGCACGTTGTAGCGGGAGATGTACGCGTCGACGTCCGCCTGCGACCACTGCGCGAGCGGGGACACCTTGAACTTGCCGCGGGCCTGCTCGAAGCTGACGATCGGCGTGTTGGCGCGGCTCGGCGACTCGTCGCGGCGCAGGCCGGCGGCCCACGCGTCGTAGTCCTCCAGGGCCCGCTCCAGCGGCTCGATCTTGCGCAGGAAGCAGCACTCGTCGGGGTCGCGGGCGTACAGGCGGGGCCCGAACTCGGCGTCCTGCTCCGCGACGGTCTGCCGCGGGCGGATCGAGCGGACCGTCACCGGCAGGGTGCGCTGCACGACCTCACGGACCCGCAGCGTCTCGGCGAAGTGCAGGCCGGTGTCCAGGAAGATGACGGGGACGCCGGGCACCACCTTCGACACGACGTGGGCGAGCACGGCGTCGGCGAACGAGCTGGTCACACAGAACCGGTCGCCGAACTGGCCGGCGGCCCACTCCACGATCTTGTCGGCGGTCTTGCCCTCCAGCTGGGCCGACGCCTCCTTGGCCAGGGCGATGGACTCTTCTCGGGTACGTGCAACGGCTGTGCTCATCGCTTCGCCTCCAACAGGTGTGCCGCGAGCCCCAGGAATTTCAGTGAGAAGACCCGTGCGCAGCTGCGGCACTCCCAAGCGCCATGGGTCTCTTCGTGCGGTCGTAGGTCCTCGTCGCCGCAGTACGGGCAGTGCAGCGGAGCCATGCGTTCGCTCATCGCAGCTCGTCCTCAGGCGCGCGCATCACCCAGTGCGCGAAGGACTCGCCTTCCGAGCGGCCGGCGAGGTAGTGGTTGGCGACCCGCTCGACGTATGCGGGCAGGTCGGCGGCGGTGGTCTTGAGGCCGCGCAGCTTCCGGCCGAAGCCGGCGTTCTGCCCGGCCGCCATGCCGAGGCCGCCACCGAGGTGGACCTGGAAGCCCTCGACCATGTCGCCGGTGGTGTCGTCCTTCACGAGCATGCCCTTGAGGCCGATGTCGGCGACCTGGGTGCGGGCGCAGGCGTTCGGGCAGCCGTTGAGGTGGATGGAGATGTCGGCGTCGAGCTCGGCGACCTTCGCCTCGAGGTGCTCGATGAGCTCGGCCGCGCGGGCCTTGGTCTCGACGATCGCGAGCTTGCAGAACTCGATGCCGGTGCAGGCCATCGTGCTGCGCCGCCAGGTCGACGGGCGCGCCTCCAGGCCGGCCTCGCGCAGGCCCAGGACGACCGCCTCGGTGTCGGCCTCGGCGATGTCCAGGACGATGAGCTTCTGGTAGGGGGTGAGCCGCACCCGGTCGCTGCCGAAGCGCTCGGCCAGGTCGGCGACCTTCGCCAGCTGGCTGCCGGAGCTGCGGCCCGCGATGGGCGCCGCGCCGACGAAGAACTTGCCGTCCCACTGCTTGTGCACGCCGATGTGGTCGATCGGCTTCTCCGGCAGGTCCGGGGACGGGCCGTCGATCAGCGGGCGCTTGAGGTACTCGGTCTCCAGGACCTCGCGGAACTTCGCCACGCCCCAGTCCGCGACCAGGAACTTCAGCCGGGCGCGGCTGCGCAGCCGGCGGTAGCCGTAGTCACGGAAGATCTGGATGACGCCGTGCCACGCCTCGACGACCTCGTGCAGCGGCACCCACACGCCGAGGCGCTGGGCGAGCATCGGGTTGGTCGACAGGCCGCCGCCGACCCACAGGTCGAAGCCGGGGCCGTGCTCGGGGTGGATGACCCCGACGAAGGAGACGTCGTTCGCCTCGTACGGGGTGTCCGGCAGCCACGAGATCGAGGTCTTGAACTTGCGCGGCAGGTTGGACAGGGTCGGGTCGCCGACGTACTTCGCGGTGATCTCGGTGATCGCCTCGGTCGGGTCGAGCACCTCGCTCTCCGCGACGCCGGCGATCGGGCTGCCGAGCACGACGCGCGGGGTGTCGCCGCAGGCCTCGGTGGTCGACAGGCCGACCGCCTCGAGCTCCCGCCAGATCTGCGGGACGTCCTCGACGCGGATCCAGTGCAGCTGGATGTTCTGCCGGTCGGTGATGTCGGCGGTGTCGCGGGCGAAGCGGGTGGCGATCGAGCTGATGGTGCGCAGCTGGGCGAGGCTCAGCTGGCCGCCGTCGCTGCGGATGCGCAGCATGAAGTACTTGTCGTCGAGCTCCTCGGGCTCGAGGATCGCCGTGCGGCCACCGTCGATGCCGGGCTTGCGCTGCGTGTACAGGCCGAACCAGCGGAACCGTCCGCGCAGGTCGGCGGGGTCGATCGAGTCGAAGCCGCCGTGCGCGTAGATGTTCTCGATACGGGCCCGCACGTTGAGCGGGTTGTCGTCCTTCTTGCTGCGCTCGTTGGGGTTGAGCGGCTCGCGGTGACCGAGCGCCCACTGCCCCTCGCCGCGAGGGCGCCCACCGGCCCCGGCCCGTCCGCGAGCGGCGGGGCGGGGAGCTGGTGCGGCGTTGTCTGCCGGGACGGTGTTCACCGTCATGTCGGCGTCCTCTCAGGGTTGAGAGCACGCGAGCTTGCGCCGGCCTATCGCGGAAGATGCGCGATGGATGACGTCGATGTCATGAAGAATCCGGCGCGAAGTCGCGCGCCCGAGAAAAGAATTACGGGCGGCGTTCAGCAAGCCGGACACATGGCGCTGCGCATGCGACCGTAGTCGACGTGTCGGCGGCTGACGAGCCGCAGAGAAGCAGCGTGCATAGGGTGCAGTCTTCCACGTCGACCGGTCCTTACGCCATGTCGGCGTGAGGGTTGTCTCAAACCCGCGTAACCAGGAAGCAACAAAAAGACGACTCAGCCGATAGGAAAAGCAGCCCGGAAACACCTGAACCGCGACGGGTCCGCACAACGAGTCCCACAGTGCGGTAGGTTTCAGCGTTTTGCCAGCGGGACGACCATCACGGCCTCGGTGCCGCCGCCGGCGCGGGTGCGCAGCTCGATGGTGCCGCGCAGCTCCCCCGTGGCGAGGGTCCGCACGATCTGCAGCCCGAGCCGCTCGCTGCTGTCCAGGTCGAACCCGTCGGGCAGACCCCGGCCGTTGTCGGCGACGGTGACGTGCAGCTGTTTGCGGAACCGGTGCACGGAGACGACGACCTCCGGGGCGACGTCCTCGGGGCGGGGCTCTGCGTTTCTCTGTGAGACGTTGTCCGATGGCGCTGCTTCCCGGCCCGGCACGAAGGCGTGTTCGACGGCGTTCTGCAGCAGCTCGTTGAGCACCATGACCAGCGGCGTGGCGATCTCGGCGGGCAGCACGCCGAAGTCGCCTTCGCGGCGCAGCGCGACCACGAAGCCGGCGGCGGCGACCTCGACGGCCGCGGCGGCGACCCGGTCCACGATGCCGTCGAACTCGACGGCCTCGTCCGCGCTGTCCGACGCCGACATCGACAGGGTCTCGTGCACCAGGGCGATGGAGGCGACGCGGCGGACGGACTCCTCCAGCGCGTGCCGGGCGGCCGGCACGCCCACCCGGCGCGCCTGCAGCCGCAGCAGCGCGGCGACGGTCTGCAGGTTGTTCTTGACCCGGTGGTGGATCTCCCGGATCGTCGCGTCCTTGGTCATCAGCTGCCGGTCGCGGCGGCGGACCTCGGTGATGTCGCGGACCAGGACCAGCGCGCCGATCGGCACCCCGGCGGGCATCAGCGGCAGGGCCCGCATGAGCACGGTCGCGCCGCGCGCCTCCAGCTCCTTGCGGGCGGGCGCGTCGCCGCGCAGCGCGGAGTGCACCCGGTCGGTGGCGTCCTTGCCCTCCAGGGGGTCGTCGCAGAGCCGGCCGGTGATCTCCGCGAGGCTCTCCCCGACCAGGTGCGCGGCGAGCCCGAGCCGCCGGTACGCCGACTGCGCGTTCGGGCTGGCGTAGGTGACCTTGCCGGACGCGTCGAGCCGGACCAGGCCGTCGCCGATGCGCGGGGCGCTGGTGGTCTCCCCCGGGTGCCGCGGCGGCGGGAACGTGCCGTCGGCGATCATCTGCGCCAGGTCGTCGGCGGTGGTCAGGTAGTTGAGCTCCAGCTGCGCCGGGGTCCTCGCGGTGCTGAGGTTGGTGTCGCGGCCGACCACGGCGATGACCTTGGCCTCGTCGCGCCGGCGGACGGGGATGGCCTCGTGGCGGGCGGGCATGTCGCCGTACCAGACGGGGTCGCCCTCGCGCCAGATCCGCCCCTGCGACCGGACGATCGCCAGGTGCGCGACCTCGGGACCGCCGGCCACCCGCCCCACCTGGTCGTCCTGATAGGCGGTCGGGGCGGTGGTGGGCCGCACCTGCGCGACGCACAGGAACTCGCCGCGGTCCGCGATCGGCACCCACATCAGCAGGTCGGCGAAGGACAGGTCGGACACGATCTGCCAGTCGCCGGCGAGGCGGTGCAGGTGCTCGATGTCCTCGGGCGCGAGGGAGGTGTGCTCCTCGACGAGGTCACGCAGGGTCGACACGGTTACAGACTATGGTGGGCCGGTGCGCCGCCTGCTGCCTGCCCTAGCTCTCGTGCTCACGCTCGGCGGATGCGGGTGGGTGGGCCGCGCGGACGAGACCAGCAAACCCGACGGGTTCCTGCTGCACGGCTATGTGAGCGTGGCGGGCGCGGCGACCGGTGTCCCGGGCACGCCCTGCCTGGCACCCGCGCCGGACATCGCCTCGGGTGCCACGGTCAAGGTGGCCGACCAGGAGGGCAAGGTGGTCGCCGTGACGACGCTGGCGGCCGGTGTACTGGCGGCGACGGGCGGGGCGTACCGCTGCAACTTCGGCTTCGAGCTGCTGAACCTGTCCGGGAGCCGGGCGACCTACCAGGTCATGGTCGGCGACCGGCCCCCGGTGTCGTTCGAGACGCGGGCCTTGCGCGAGGGCCGGCCCGCGGTGATCGACGTGCCCACAACGTCGACGTCACCTTCTTGAGCCCTACAGCGTGGACGTCACCTTCTTGAGGCCGCGCGGGGCGTCCGGGTTCTCGCCGCGGTGCAGGGCGAGGGACAGGGCGAGGCGCTGCAGCGGCAGGATGTCCAGCAGCGGCGCGTAACGCTCGTCGACGGCCGGGGTCGGCACCCAGCCCGCGGCGCCGTCGACCGCTGACGGCCCGAAGACGACCACGTCGGCGCGGCGCTCACCGAGCCGGCCGACCACGTCGCGCATCGACGTGCCGGCGGGTCCGCCGCCGACGACCGCCAGGACGGGGACGTCGGGGTCGGCCATCGCGAGGGGGCCGTGCAGCAGGTCGGCGCCGGAGAAGGCGAGACCCGCCACGTAGGAGGTCTCCATGAGCTTGAGCGCCGTCTCGCGGGCGGTCGGATAGGCGTAGCCCCGGCCGGTGGTGACGATCCGGTCCGCGAAGCGGTAGCGGGCGGCGAGGTCGGCGGCGGTGCCGTCGGCGAGGACGCGCTCCGCGTGGCCGGGCAGCTCGCGCAGCGTGGCGAGCTCCTCGGCGGGCAGCGTGCCGCCGCCCTTGATGCTCTCCACCAGCATGAGCAGCGCGAGCAGCTCGGCGGTGTAGGTCTTGGTGGCGGCGACCGCGACCTCGTGCCCGGCGACGACGTCGACGTGCAGCTCGGCGACCTCGGCCAGGGGCGAGTCGGCGTTGTTGGTGACGGCGAGGGTGTGCGCGCCCTGCTCGCCGGCGACCCGCAGCACCTCCCGCAGGTCGGGCGAGCCGCCGCTCTGGCTGACCCCGACGACGAGCGTGTCGCGCAGGTCGGGGCGGGCGCCGTAGAGCGTCATCGCCGACGGCGACGCCAGCCCCACGGGGATGCCGAGGCGGATCTCGGTCAGGTACGCCGCGTACAGCGCGGCGTGGTCGGACGTTCCCCGCGCCGTGAAGATCACGTTGCGCGGTTGCCACTGCGCGATCCGCTCGGCGACGGCGGCGATGGCGCCCGCCTGCTCGTCGACGAGTCTCGCGAACACCGCCGGCTGCTCGGCGATGTCCGCCTGCATTCCGGCACCGGGCTGCTCGGTCACGGCTGCTCCCTCTATGTCACTGGCGTCTGATGCGCGTTACTGCTCAAAGTTTGGCAGCTTCGCGCATCAGACGCCAGTTTATGGGGCAAGTTCGCGCATCGCGTGCGCGAAACTACCCTTCCTGCGCAACCAGCGTGCTTTCCTGCTGCTCACTCGGGCTCTGCGGGCCGCCACGGAGCGCCACCTCCCGGATGAACAGTGCGAGCACCGGGACGAGGACCGTCGCCGCGACCGCCCACAGGAACACGCTCGAGGTGGCGCCGGCGATCGAGTCGATGACCGCGGTGCGCACCTGGGCGGGCAGCTGGCCGAGCGTCGCAGGGCCGATCGTGGCGCCGCCGCCACCGCCGCCGGACAGCTGCGCCGCCGCCTGCGGGCCGACCCTCTCCGAGAGCAGGTCGTGCAGCCGGTGGTTGAAGATCGCGCCGAACGCCGCGACACCGAACGCGCCACCGATCGAGCGGGCGAACGTCGCGGTGCTGCTCGCCACGCCGAGGTCCTTGAGCTCGACGCTGTTCTGCGCGATGAGCATCGAGGTCTGCATCAGGAAGCCCATACCCAGACCGAGGACGGCCATGTAGATCCCCGACTCGAGCTTCGAGGTGTCCGAGTCCAGCCGGGACAGCAGCACCATCGCGACGACCATGATGAGCCCGCCGATGATCGGGAACGCCCGGTACCTGCCGGTCGTGGTGATCAGCCGGCCGGAGACCAGCGAGGTGACCAGCAGGCCGCCCATCATCGGCAGCAGGAGCAGGCCGGAGTTGGTGGCCGAGGCGCCCTGGACGATCTGCTGGTAGAGCGGCAGGAACGTGATGGCGCCGAACATCGCGAAGCCGACCAGGAAGCCGACGCCGGAGACCAGGCTGAAGTTGCGGTTGCGGAAGATGCCCAGCGGCAGGATCGGCTCCGGGTGCCGGCGCTCGACGAGCGCGAACACCGCGAGCGCGGCCACCGCCAGGACGGCCAGGCCGAGGATCTGCGCGGAGCCCCAGGCGTACTGGTTGCCGCCCCACGTGGTGATCAGGACCAGCGCGGTCACGCCGACGGACAGCAGCGCGGCACCGACCCAGTCGATGCGGTGCTCGGTGCGCCGCTTGGGCAGGTCGAGCTTCAGCGCGAGCAGCGCGAGGGCCGCACCGCCGAGCGGCAGGTTGACGAAGAACGCCCAGCGCCAGTCGGCGTGGTCGGTGATGAACCCGCCGACGAGCGGCCCGCCGACCATCGCGACCGCCATCACGGCGGCGAACTGACCCTGGTACTTGCCGCGCTCGCGGGGCGGCACGAGGTCGCCGAGGACGGCCATCGCGCCGACCATGAGCCCGCCGGCGCCGAGGCCCTGGAACGCCCGGAAGCCGATGAGCTGCGGCATGTCCTGCGCGAAGCCGCACAGCACCGAGCCGAGCAGGAACAGCACGATCGAGGTCATGAAGACGGTCTTGCGCCCGTACAGGTCGCCGAGCTTGCCCCAGATGGGCGTCGAGATGGTCGTGCCCAGCACGTAGGCGGTGACGACCCAGGACAGATGGTCGACGCCGCCGAGGTCGCCGACGATGCGGGGCATCGCCGTGCCGACGATGACGTTGTCGAGCATCGCCAGGAGCATCGCCATGAGCAGCCCCGGGAGAACCACGCGAATGCGTTTGTCGGACATCGCGGCACACCTTACTTGTCGGCCGGCTAGTTAACTGACTAGCCGCACGGTAAGCTGGCTACCAGCCGCTCGTCAAGTTGGTTCAGTAGGATGGTCCCGATGGAGCAGAACCAGACCGCCGCACGCGTGGTGCGGGGCCGGAACCGGATCCGCACCGCGGACGAGGGCTCCGACGACGTGCGCTCACACATCCAGCGCGTCGCCCTGGAGCTGTTCATCGAAGAGGGCTACGACAAGACCTCGCTGCGGGAGATCGCGGAGAAGCTCGGCGTCACCAAGGCCGCGCTCTACTACCACTTCCCGACCAAGGACGACATCGTCAACAGCCTCATCGAGCACCGCATCGCCGCCGTCGACGCGCTGATGGAGTGGGCGGAGGCACAGCCGCGCGACGAGGCGACCCGCCTCGAGTTCGTGCGCCGCTATTTCGTGCTGCACGACGTCGCCAAGCACGAGCACGTGATCCGCTTCTTCGAGCGCAACCAGACGCTCATCAACACCCTGCCCGCCGGCAAGCTCATGAAGGGGCAGATGGAGCGGGTCTTCGCCTTCATCATGGACCCCTCGGAGTCCACCGTTCAGCAGATGCGCCGCGCGATGGCCATCTTCACGATCCACGCGGGCCATTTCGTGCTCCGCGGCCGCGACGACCTCACCCCGCAGGACCGCCGCGACGCGACCCTGGTGGTCGCCGAGGACCTGATGCGCCAGGCAGCAGCAGCCGCCACCACCGAATGACACCCCCCACCTGCCAACGCCCGCCCCCTCCACCCGCCGCCCGCCGCCGACTGACGACGGCACACGGGTCGCGCGAAGCGCGGCCGCAACACAGGCAGGGCAACACAGGCAGGGCAACACAGGCAGGGCAACGGCGTGGCACGGGCGGAGCGGCAGCGCCGACAACAGCAAACGCGGCCCAGGCGGGCCCGCAGCGCCGACAACAGCACCACGCCGACGGTCAGATCGCAACGGCACCGCGGCACGGGACGAGGCGAGCGCGGACAGGACGAGCGCGGACCACAGCGCCGACAACAGCACCACGCGGACGGTCAGATCGCAACGGCACCGCGGCACGGGACGAGGCAAGCGCGGACAGGACGAGCGCGGACCACAGCGCCGACAACGACGCCGACGACAGCGCGACGCGGACGGCGGCACGGGGCGGCGCGGAGCGGCAAGCCGACGACGCGACGCGGACGGTCAGGCCGAGTCCGGCGGCACGGCGGCATGGGGCGCGGCGAACGCAGGCGGAGCGGCAGAGCCGACGACGGCACGGCGCGAGCGTGGGCGGGCACGGCAGCAGAGCCGACGACGGCACGGACGACGGCACGGCGCGGACGGTCAGGTCGCGACGGCACAGCGCGGCGGCCCGGGGCGGGGTGGGGCAGCAACGCGGACGACGGCACGGGCGGTCAGGCCGAGGCACGGGCGGCACGGGCGGCACGGGCGGCACGGGCGGCACGGGCGGCACGGGCGGCACGGGCGGCACGGGCGGCAGAGCCAACGACGCAGCGCGGGCAACGACGCAGCGCGGCGCGAGCGTGGGCGGGCGCGGCGGCAGAGCCGACGACGGCACAGCGTGGACGGCCAGGTCGCGACGGCACAGCGCGGCGGCACGGCACGGCGGCACGGCGGCACGGCGGCACGGCGACACGGCGACACGGCGACACGGCGACACGGCGACACGGCGACACGGCGACACGGCGACGCAGCGCGGGCGACGGCGCGGTGGTCAGGTTGCGGCGGTCGGCAGCTTCAGGCGCAGGCCGAGCAGCAGGACGCCCTCGACCGGTGACCAGTCGAGGGCGGGCTCGCGGACGAAGCCGAAGCTGCCGTACAGCCCGAGGGCGCCGGCGTTGCGGTCCCGGGTGCTGATGACCATGGACTCGCAGCCGAGGTCGGTCGCCCGGTCGATGCAGGCGCGCACCAGTGCCCGCGCGACCCCGCGGCGCTGGGCGGCGGGGTCGACGGCGAGCATCCGGAACTCGGCCTCGCCCGGCTTCGACAGCTCCGCATACCTGGTGCCCGGCAGGACGAACGCGACGGCGCCGAGCAGTACGCCGGCGGACTCGGCGACCAGGATCTCGCTGTGCTCGGCGCGGGTCCGGACGTCGGCGAGCACCGCGCCGTAGCCGTGCCCGTCGTCCAGCTGGCCGTCCGCCCGGAACGCGTCAACCGTCAGCCGCGCGACCTCCGCGTGGTCCTCCGATGTCGCCCGCCGGACCACCGGCGCCGCGTCCGTCACCCGATCACGGCGATGAGGTCGCCTTCCTGCACCACGTCGCCCTCGTTGACGGCGATCTGGCTGACGGTGCCCTCGGACTCGGCGATGACGGGGATCTCCATCTTCATCGACTCCAGGATCACGAGGGTGTCACCCTCGTTGACCTCGGCCCCGACCTCGGTGGTGATCTTCCATACGTTGGCCACCATCTCGGCGCGGATCTCGTCGGACATCCCCGGTCTCCTTTGACGTCGGAATCGCGAACGCAGCATATCCGCGCCCACCCGGCCGGCGCTCGGCCCTGCGCCGAACGCGTCGCGAGCGGAAGCCGAAGCCGAAGCGGAAGCCGAAGCGGCCGCTATTCCGTCTGGAGCTCCCGGGCCTCGGCGTTGACGACGAGCTCGGACAGCTTGGACCGCAGGCGGCTCTTGAGGTCGTCGGGGGCCAGCTCGGAGCCGCAGCAGCGGGCGACGAGGGCCTTCACCTCCTGCTCGATGCCGAACTCGCGCAGGCAGGGCGAGCACTCGTCGAGGTGGTCGCGGATCAGGGACCGGCGGTCGTCGGTGCACTCCAGGTCGAGGTAGATATACACCTCGGCGAGGACCTCGCCGCAGTCAGTCTCGTGCGGGTCTCCACAGCTCATCGATCTCAGACCTCGCTCGGCTCAGCGGACGGGGTGCGGGTGAATCCCCGGTCGGCAGCATAAGTCTCGAGCGAACGCCGCAGGTTGCGGCGCCCTCGGTGCAGACGGGACATCACAGTGCCGATGGGCGTGTTCATGATGTCGGCGATCTCCTTGTAGGAGAAGCCTTCGACGTCGGCGAGGTAGACCGCGAGCCGGAACTCCTCCGGCAGCGACTGCAGCGCCTCCTTGACGTCGGAGTCGGGCAGGCGGTCCAGGGCCTCGGTCTCGGCGGAGCGCAGACCGCTGGACGTGTGCGACTCGGCCTCGGCGAGCTGCCAGTCGGTGATCTCCTCGGTCGGCGCCTGGACGGGCTGGCGCTGCCGGCGGCGATAGGAGTTGATGTAGGTGTTGGTCAGGATGCGGTAGAGCCAGGCCTTGAGATTGGTGCCCGTCTCGAACTGGTGGAACGCCGCATATGCCTTGAGGAACGTCTCCTGGACGAGGTCCTCCGCGTCGGCGGGGTTGCGCGTCATGCGCAGGGCCGCCGCATACAGCTGATCGATGAAGGGCAACGCGTCGTGCTCGAACCGGATGCGCTGCTGCACCGCGCTCTCGCTGCTGACCACTCGTGCGACTCCAACCCTCGACCGTCCTGACGAGGATACGCCGAGTTGCTGAGGGTCTTCTGAATTTGTGGCGCCGGTCAACCGCTCGCGGGCGATGGGCTGCCAGGACGGATCGGGCTCCGCGTCGGTCGCCGCCGGCCACGACGGGCTGAACAGCAACTCGCGGATGCGCTGATCCTCGCGCTCAAGGATGGCCACGAGATTTCCCTCCACAGGCGACGCCTCGGCAGCGTCGCACGGACTGTGTAACGTCCGCGCCCGCCCGGCAATTCCTACCCGCCTGCCCCGGCGGCCGGCCTTTGCATTTGGGACCGGCCGGCCACCGGGAACAGGAAGGGCCTGGGAGTTTGCGGAACGACGTCGGTCCGCGGTGTGGAGAGCGTGTCCGATTTGCACCGGTCACATGCTGTTCAACGAGTGACGGCGGGAGCGGTGACGAACGCCACGGCGAGTCGCGCGAGCACGGCCGGCGCCTTCGACAGGGCGTGGGTCTCGCCGGGCAGCACCTCGACGTGGACGGCCGGTCCCGGCGACGGGACGCCGAAGGCGTCGCGGTCGCCGTTGAGCACCAGGGTCGGCACGCCGGTGAGCAGTTCATCCGCCCGGGTGACCTCGGGGCGGCCCGGCGGGTGGAGCGGGAAGGCCAGCGCCACGATCCGGTCCGCGCCGGCCTCGGCGGCGGTGCGGCAGGCGACCCTGGCGCCGCTGGACCGGCCGCCGACGACGAGCGTGTCGATCGCCACCCGGCGGCGCAGCTCGGTGAGGACGGCGAGCCAGGCGGCGTCGAGCTGCCTGGCGGGTGCGGGCGGGCGGCGGGCGCCGGCGACCCGGTAGGGCTGGGTGACCATCGCGACCCCGGCGCCGGCTTCGAGCACGGCGGCGCGGACCGCGACCAGGTCCACGGCGTCGACGTCGCCGCCGGCACCATGGCCCAGCACGAGCAGTGTCCCCGTGTACCCCGCGGGCACGTCGAGCGAGAAGCGCGCGACCCCGTGCGGGGTCTCGACCTCCTGGCCGGCGAGCGAGCGACGGGCCCGCGAGCGGCTCCGTGGACGGGGCCGCGGATCGGCGGAAGGGTGAGCCGGCCGGCCGGATCGGGATCCGGCCGGCGAGCTCGAAAGGTCGTCGGCTGACGAGCCCGGCGGAGCGCCGCCGGTCAGCCGCTGGCGGCTCCCACCGGGTCCCGCCGCTGGATCGGCACCAGTGGCAGGCACGCCACCGGACCCATCCGATGCTCGGATCCCTGTGCCGCGCCCGTCAGGGCGGGTTGTGGAGCGTCGCTGCGCCATGCGACGAGCATCGCACGCCGCTCACGCGGTGTGGTCGCTCCCCACACCCCGTGGCAGTCGCCGACCTCCAGCGCCCAGGCGAGGCATGCGCCCTGGACGTCGCAGGTGCGGCACAACGCGACGGCAGCGTCGGCGGGCTCGCTCGGGGCCGGAAAGAACGTCTCCGGATCAACGGTCTGGCATGCGCCGCGTGTCCGCCAGGCATCATCGCCCTGTTGTTCGCGAACCGCGCGTAGAAGACGCGGATCACGTTTGGCGGCAGCGACCTCATGCGGGCGTGGCATCCTCGCCCGGGTCATACACCCACCTCCCCCGTGGGTCAAACGAACACAAGGCAGGAAAACGTCGGGATGCCCCCATCCGACATTGACCTACCGGCGCTGTGTTCTATCGCACAAACACCTGCAAATACAAGAGTTTTCACGCGGATCGGCAAAACTTGCCGGGGAGAAAATGGACGTACGGCCTAAAAGAGGGTCAGATCGATCGACTCCACATCGCCAGGTCGCAGCGCCGGCGCCGGCACGCGGTCGAGCAAATCACGGCCGTCGTTACGTACGTCACCCACCCGCGCGCCGACCGGGCGGAGCTCCAGCCGCCCGACGTGCTCGGACGGCGTCGGCGCGAGCAGCCGCTCATCGACCGGGGCCGCCAGCCACTCGTCCCACCGCGACTCGGGCAGCAGCAGCGGCATGCGGTCGTGAATGAGCGTCAGATCGTCGACGGCGGGGGCGGTGATGATGCTGCAGGTGAGCACCCGGGCGTCGCCCTGACCCCAGACCGTCCAGATTCCGGCGAATACGCACGGCTCGTCGTCACCGAGTGTCATGAAATACGCCTGCTTATCGGCTCTGCCCGAACCGGCGCCGTCGCCGCGTTTCCATTCGAACCAGCCGTCCGCCGGGACAAGACAGCGGCGCTTCGCGAACGACTGTGCGAACGCCTTGGATTCCGCCACCGTCTCGGACCGCGCGTTGATCATCCTGGCACCGACCTTCAGGTCGGCCGCCCACGACGGGACGAGGCCCCAGCGGGCCGCGGTCAGGACCCGGCCGCCGGCGGACTGCGAGACGCGCACGACGGGCACCTGGTCCGTGGGCGCGACGTTGTAGTCCGGCTCGAGCCCGCCGGTCTCGTCGGCGGCCTCGAACAGCGCGCTCAGGTCAACGTTGCTGCGGGATGTCGCATACCGACCACACATACTCATTACGGTACCGATCACGGCCAGGAATGCATCGCCAGCGGTCGCTACGCACGGAGACGGGCCGCACACTGAACGCGTGCCGAACCTGACCGCCCCCGCGTATCTGCCGTGGACAGCACCGACCGCCCCCGGGCCGGTCACCGCCACCGTCCGGCTCCCAGGCTCGAAGTCGATGACGGCCAGGGCCCTGGTCCTCGGCGCGATCTCCTTCGGCGCCAGCACCCTGCGCGGCCCGCTGCGCGCCCGGGACACCGAGCTGATGGCCGCGGGACTGCGCGCCATGGGCAGCCACGTGTCCACCGCGGACGACAACCTGTGGCTGGTGCGCCCGAGACCGCTCGGCGGGCCCGCCCGCATCGACGTCGGCGCGGCCGGCACGGTGCTGCGCTTCCTGCCCCCGGTCGCCGGCCTCGCCGACGGGCCGGTCACGTTCGACGGCGACCAGCGCGCGCGGGCCCGCCCGATCGCGCCGCTGATCGGCGCGCTGCGCGGCCTCGGCGCCCGGGTCGACTTCACCGCCGGGCTGCCGCTGACGGTGCACGGCGTCGGGCGGGTCACCGGCGGCGCGGTCACCATCGACGCGTCCGCCTCCAGCCAGCTGCTGTCGGGGCTGCTGCTCGCCTCGCCCGAGTTCGACCGCGGCCTCTCGGTGCGGCACGCCGGGCCACCGCTCCCCCTCGCGCCCCACCTGCGGATGACGGTCCAGATGCTGCGCGCCGCCGGCGCCGGGATCGACGACAGCCGGCCCGACGTCTGGGTCGTCGAGCCCGGCCCGCTGCACGGCCGCGCCTGGGACATCGAACCGGACCTGCCGGGCGCCGCGCCGTTCCTCGCCGCGGCGATCGTCACCGGCGGCACGGTGACCCTCGCCGGCTGGCCGCGCCCGGGCATCCAGGCCGGCGCGCGCCTGCTGGAGCTGCTGCGCGAGATGGGCGGCTCACCCTCGGTCACCCGGCACGGGCTCGTCGTGCGCGGCACCGGCCGGGTCCACGGCGTCACCGCGGACCTGGCCGACGTCTCGGAGCTGGCCCCGGTGCTCGCCGCCCTCGCCGCCGTCGCGGACTCCCCCTCCCACCTGTACGGCCTGGCGCACCTCGGCGGGCACGAGACCGACCGGCTCGCCGCGCTGGTCGAAGGGCTGACGAGCCTCGGCGCCGACGTGACCCAGGACCACGACGGCCTGCGGATCCGGCCCCGCCCGCTGCACGGCGGCACGTTCGCCACCCGCGACGACCACCGCCTCGCGCACGCCGCCGCCGTCGTCGGGCTCGCCGTCGGCGGGGTCCGGCTCGACGACGTGACATGCACCGCGAAGACACTGCCGGAGTTCCCCCGGCTATGGTCAACGATGGTGCATGGTCCGGGCTCGGTGGGAGGGCAAGACTGACGCGCAAGCGCGAGTACGACGAGGATGACGTCCGGGTCCGCCCGAGCCGGTCCTCGCGACCCCGCACGCGCACCCGCCCCAAGCACAGCGACGCCGTCGAGGGCTTCGTCGTGGCGGTCGACCGCGGCCGGTACACCTGCCACGTCGCGGAGACGGATGCCGTGGTGACGGCCATGCGGGCCCGGGAGCTCGGCCGCCGCGGGGTCGTCGTCGGCGACAACGTGCAGATCGTGGGCGACGTCACCGGGCGCCCCGACACCCTCGCCCGCATCGTCCGCATCGACGACCGCAGCTCCGTGCTGATGCGCACGGCCGACGACGAGGAGGGCTCCACCGAGGGCCGCTTCGAGCGGGTCGTGGTCGCCAACGCCGAGCAGCTGGTGATCGTCAACTCGCTGCACGACCCGCCGCCGCGGACCGGCTTCATCGACCGGTGCCTGGTCGCGGCCTACGACGCCGAGATCGAGCCGCTGCTGTGCCTCACCAAGGGCGACCTGGCGGGGCCGGAGGCGGTGCTCGACTACTACTCCGAGCTCGACCTGCCGTATGTGCTGTGCCGGCCGGACGCGCCGCTCGACGAGCTCGTCGAGGCGCTCAGCGGCAAGGTGTCGGTGATGATCGGCCATTCCGGGGTCGGCAAGTCGTCGCTGGTCAACCGGCTCGTCCCCGGCACCGACCGGGCGGTCGGCGTGGTCAGCGCCGTCGGCAAGGGCCGGCACACGTCGACCAGCGCGGTGGCGCTGCGCCTGCCGGAGGACCTGGGCTGGATCATCGACACCCCGGGCATCCGGTCGTTCGGCCTGGCGCACGTGTCGGCGGACAGCGTCCTGCACGGGTTCCCGGACCTCGTCGAGGCGTCGACCAGGTGCGCGCCCAACTGCGACCACACCGGCGCCGGCGGCGAGTGCGGCCTGGACATGCTGGTCGCCGAGGGCGGCGCGGACCCCAGGCGCCTCGCGTCGTTCCGCCGCCTCCTGGCCTCCAAGGAGGGCACCCTCGACCCCCAGGACGCCGGCAACGACGAGCTCCCGCAGCTCTGAGCCGGGCCGCTACAGCGCGACCGGGCCGCCGCTGCGCCAGTAGGTGCCGTCGGCGCGCGACAGCAGGTCGCTGTCCACCAGGTAGCGGCGCAGTGCGGCGTAGTCGTCGAACCAGGCCCGCAGCACGGCGTT
Organism: Dactylosporangium sp. NPDC051087; assembly: GCF_055586325.1. Taxonomy (NCBI): domain Bacteria; kingdom Bacillati; phylum Actinomycetota; class Actinomycetes; order Micromonosporales; family Micromonosporaceae; genus Dactylosporangium; species Dactylosporangium sp. NPDC051087. Next base: position 101,067 of record NZ_JBVJIJ010000007.1, read on the forward strand.
GACCTCGCGCTCCGGATAGCGGATGCCCGGCTCGAACGACGAGGCGATGTGCTCCAGCACCACCATGCGCTTGCCGTGCGCGGCCGGCATCTGGGTCAGCCTGCCGTCGACGACGAACGTGCGCAGGATCTGGTCGCGCTGCCGGTCGGGATCCATCGGCTCGACTGCCGCCGGGGTCGCGGCGTGCGCGCGGACGGAGTCCTTGAAGACCTCGACGTCGGCGTGCAGGGCACCGTCGGCGACGCTGAGCAGGCCGCCCTGCTGGAGGCGGCCGACGGCGGCGGCGACGGCACGGGCGGGCAGCCCGGTCGCGGCCTCGACCGCGGTGAGACCCGGCGCACCGAGCACCACGGCGGCATAGACGCGGAGCCGGTCCTCTTCGGCGAGCAGGCCGCAGAGCGCGGCGGGCGAGCCGGCGGAACCCGGCGCGGAGCGTTGGGGCGGCTGGTGACTGCTCACAAACGGCGACAGTACTGCCAGAAGATGGCGATCGTCGGCTAAGTTTCCGCGCATGGCGCGCTACGCGGACGACCTGGCCCTTGCTCACATGCTTGCCGACACCGCGGACGCGATCTCCGTCCCGCGCTTCCGCGCCCAGGATCTGCACGTGTCGACGAAGCCGGACCTGACGCCGGTGACGGAGGCGGACACGGCGGTGGAGAAGGCGCTGCGCGCCACCCTGCAGCGAGCCAGGCCGCGCGACGGCGTGCTCGGCGAGGAGTACGGCGCGACCGAGGCGGCCGCCGGCCCCGGGACCCGCCAGTGGGTCATCGACCCGATCGACGGCACCAAGAACTATGTCCGCGGGGTGCCGATCTGGGCGACGCTGATCGCGCTGATGGAGGGCGCTCAGCCGGTGGTCGGCCTGGTGTCGGCGCCGGCCCTGGGGCGGCGCTGGTGGGGCGCGCTCGGTCACGGTGCGTATGCGGGACGGCACACGGCCGCGGCGACGCCGATCAAGGTCAGCGGTGTCGACCGGCTCGCCGACGCGAGCTTCTGCTACTCGTCGCTGCGCGGCTGGGAGGAGGCCGGGCGGCTCAACGCCGTCCTCGACCTGACCCGCCGGACCTGGCGCCAGCGGGCGTTCGGCGACTTCTACGGCTACATGCTGCTGGCCGAGGGCGCGGTCGACATCATGGTCGAGCCGGAGCTGTCGCTGTGGGACCTGGCGGCCCTGGTGCCGATCGTCACCGAGGCCGGCGGCACGTTCACCGACCTGCAGGGTGAGCCCGGACCCGGCGGGGGGAGCGCCGTCGCTACGAACGGTCACCTTCACGAGGACGTTCTCACCCGTTTGGGAAGCCCCAGATTGTCCGGTTTGTCAGGCTAAACCGAAAGGTCCGCATGCCCCGGCTCCGAACCGGGTCTATCCTCTCCGGGTGGCATCTTGGAGTTGGCTCTTCCTCGGCGCGATGATCGCTGCCTACGGGGTGGCCAACCTGCTGCAGTCCGTGGCCGCCGCCCGCACCGACCTGCACCACGGCTTCCACCCGATGCTGCTGCTGCGCCTGGGCCGGCACAAGTCGTATCTCGTCGGGGTGGCCTGCCAGTTCGGCGGCTTCGCCCTCGCCTTCTTCGCCCGGCGCGACCTGCCGCTGTTCCTGGTGCAGTCGGCGATGGCCGCCGGCCTCGGCGTCACCGCCCTGCTCGGCGTGCTCATCCTCAAGTGGAAGCTGCCCCGGGCCGAGCTCGCCCTGCTGGTCATGCTCGCGTTCGGCATCGCCGCGCTGGTGCTGGCGGCGAAGCCCGCGCCGTCGCGGCAGCTCGGCACCGCGGGCGTGGTCGGCCTGGTCGTCGTCCTCGGCGCGATCGCGGTCGTCGGCTTCTTCGCCGGCCGGCTGCACGGCGCACCCGGATCCGTGGCGCTCGGCGCACTGTCCGGCGTGGCCTTCGGCGCGGCGGCGGTCGCGTCGCGGCCCCTCGCCTCCGCCGACAACCTCGGGCAGTTCTTCACCGACCCGCTGTCCTACCTGCTGATCGCCCACTCGCTCGTCGGCCAGCTGCTGCTCGGCCTGGCGATGCAGCGCGGCTCGACCACCGCCGCGGTCGCCGCCATGGACGCGGCCGGCGCGGTCCCCGCCGCCCTGGTCGGCCTGCTGTTCCTCGGCGACGGCGTCTGGCCCGGCCGGGAGTGGCTGGTGGCGGCCGGCTTCGTGGTCACCCTCGGCAGCGTCATCGGGCTGAGCTTCTACGCCGAGCCGCAGCACCACCACCAGATCACCCGCGAGACGAAGACCCTCGTGCTCAGTGGTTCGCGTGGAAGTGCCAGGCGAGCTGCTGCTCGCTCAGTTGTGCCGCATACACCGCCGGCTCGTCGATGACCCCGGTGAAGTAGTCGTTCGCCGGCCGGTTGCCGAAGCCGGCGAGACCGACCCCGCCGACGCGCCAGTAGCCGGTGAAGCTCGACGCCGCGGTGTAGGCGGCGTTGCTCGCCACCAGCGCGCCGTCGGCGTAGAGCCGCAGCCCGGCGGCCCCGACGCTCGCGGCGACGTGATGCCAGGCGCCGTCGTTGTAGGTCGTCCCGGCGGGTGAGCGCACGGTCACGAACGAGCCCGGGTAGATCCCGAAGGTCAGCCGGCCGCCGGAGTCGACGTAGAGCACCCGGTCGGGGGTCCCGCCGGCGCCGTTCTGGGTGCTGCCGAAGCCGATCACCACACCGCCCGCCCAGGTGCGGATCCACGCCTCGACCGTGAGCGGGCCGGGGTTGGCGGCGGTGGCGTTCGACGACAGGTTGGTGACCCCGCGGTACCCGGCCGCGGTGCTCGACGACTGGCCCTGCTGGGCGCCCTGCAGCGCGCCGGGCAGCCCGACGGTCATCGGGTTCGGCACCACGCCCGGCCCCGGGTCCACCGTGCCGTTGGCGAACAGCGCGGCGACGTCCGAGGCGTTGAGCGCCCGGGCGTAGAGCCGCACGTCGTCGACCGCGCCGCTGAACGCCCCGCCGTAGGCCGCCGCCGTGGTGCGCAGCCGGCCGGCCTGCAGCGCGCCGGCGGCGTTCCAGCGCACGGTGTGGGTGCCGCTGCCGGCGAGGGCGCTGTCGACGTACAGCTTCATCGCCGACATCCCGTCGTAGACGCCGACCAGGTGCACCCACGTGCCGGTGCTCACCGCGGCGGTCGCGGAGGCCGCGTCCACCGCAGGCGACAGGGTGTCGGTCTGGGTGAGCGCGAACGTCCACTTCCCGCTCGCGTTGATCCCGAGCGTCGCGCCGACCGCGTTGGTGCCGTTGATACTGATCACGGACGTGTTGGCGGTCGCCGCCGACGCCTTCGCCCAGGCGGAGAAGCTGACCGCGACGTCGGTGCGCACGCCGGGCGCGGTGCCCGCCACGACGCCGTTCGCGGTGCCGTCGAGGGTGACCGCGTTGCCGTGGCCGGCAGGGCCGGTGGTCCAGGAGGCGCCGGAGCCGAGGGTGCCGGTGTTGCTCGTGGTGCCGGAGTCGGCGGTGGTGGTGCCGGTGCCCTCGTCGAGGTTCCAGTGGGTCGTCTCGCCGTTGCCGTACACGGCGGCGACCTGACCGGCGTTGAGCGCCCGCCGGTAGGTCCGCACGTCGTCGATCCGCCCGTCGAACGCGTCGGTCCAGCCGCCGTTCCACTGGCTGCGGCCCACCTGCAGGGCGCCGGTCGCGTCGAAGAGCGTGGTGTGCGTGCTGGTGCTGTTCTCCAGCACCCCGTTGACGTACAGCTGCAGCGCGCCGCCGACGGTGAACACGACCGCCAGGTGCACCCAGGTGCCGGTGGCGGGGACCGTGGTCGAGGTCGCCGACTCGCTGGTCGGGTTGGTGCCGTCGTTCCGCGGCATGATGACCCGCCACTTCGCCACGCTGCTCTCGTACTTGATGATGAACCCGCTGCTGGTCGCCCCGGCCTGGCTGAGCACGGCGCGGTGCTGGCCGAACGAGTTCGGGTAGGCCCAGGCCATCACGGTGAAGCTCTGGTCGGTGCGGACCGCGGGCAGGCTGCCGGCGGCGTAGCTGGTGGTGGCGTTGCCGGTGAACGACATCGCCGAGTGCGCGCCGTCCCGGCCGGTCGCCCAGCCGGCGGCCGGGCCGAGCGTCGCCCGGTTAGCCGAGCCGGAGAGGTCCTCCACGGTGCTGCCGGCGTTCTCGTCCGCCGGCCACCAGGTGGAGGCGCCCTGCACCGGGGCCTGGTAGGTGCCGGGGTGCGCCGCGGCGGACGAGTCGGCGGCGGTGGTCGTGGTGTCCTCGCCGCGCCAGTACGCCCACGGCGTGTCGCCCGTCACCGCCGCCGGGTACGTCTGGAACGTCGCCGCGGACCCGAAGGTGCTCCCGCCGTTCTGGGTGGCGGCCGTGAACGCCGCGTTGGCGCTGACCGGGACGATCAGCGCCAGCAGGGCGAGCAGCAGCACCACACGGGTCATCAGGTGTTCTGGGCTTCCCAGGTGAACGTGGCGGACGCGGTCAGGCCGTTGGCCGCGTTGTTGTCCTGCAGCTGCCACCTGAACTGGTAGGTCTTCGTCGCGTTCTGGGTCGCCCCCCAGCCGCTGACCCCGGTGGCGTAGGAGTTGCTGGCGGTGTTGAAGGCGGCCAGGGTCTTCGTGGTGTCGGCCATGCCGATGGGGTTGTAGTCGTTGGCCGAGGACACGAAGTCGGAGCAGTCCGCGGCGTTGCCGGTGCCCTCGTTGACCTGCAGGGTCAGGTAGCCCGCCAGGCCGGTGCCGGTCAGGTCGGCGTTCTTGAGGTAGAGGCGCACGTTGGCCGCGAGGCTGCCGGTGTACGTGATCTTCACGCACGCGGTGCCGGTGCTGCCCGGCTTCGCCCCGGACACGTTGAACATCGCGGTCGCGGGCGCGTTGGTGCCGAACGAGACCGACCCGGCGGCCCACGCGTCGGCCCCGTCGGTCGTGGTCGCGGAGAACGCCGCGAAGGACGCCTGCCATACGAACACGCCCGCCACGGTGAGGCCGACCGGGACTGCGGCCAGCGGCGTCAATCTGGACAGGATTGCCATGACGGGAACACTGCGCCCACAGGGTTGCCGTTCAAGGCGGCGAACAGGTTCAGTGCGGTGATCGGCTGCCGATGAGCACAAGGTCGTGCTGGAGCTGCTCAGGATCGCCGTGCGGGGCGTTGCCGCCGCCACGCTGGCCTGCGTCGGTGCCCTGCTGACCGCCACGCTCGCGCCGCTGGTGTTCGGCTGGGACAGCCAGGTCGTGCTGACCGGCTCGATGCGGCCCGGCATCGCCCCGGGCGACCTGGTGGTGTCCGCCCCGGTGGCGCCCGGGCAGGTCCGGGCGGGGCAGGTCGTCGTGGTCGAGGACCCGGCGCGGCCCGGCAGGCTGCTCGTGCACCGCGTCGTGCGCCGCAACGCCGACGGCACCTTCACCACCAAGGGCGACGCCAACGCGTCGGAGGATTCGGCGGCGGTACCGGCGGCGAACCTGCGCGGCCTGGCCCGGCTGCGGGTGCCGAAGGTGGGGCTGCCGGCGCTGTGGTTGCGCGAGGGGCGCCTGGTGCCGGTCCTCGCGGTGCTCGCGGCGCTGGCCGCCCTCGGCCGGCTCGCGAAGGCCGGCGCCCGGCGTTCCCGGCATGAACGCGGCCGCCGGAAGGGGCGGCGCCGTCGGCCGTTCGGCCGACCCGTCCGGCAACTCAGCCGACCCGACCCGCACCCCGGTATTTGTTCAGACCATCCTCCGCCGACCGATCTGGTCAGTCGCGGGGAGATCCGAACCGTGGATCCGGCACAGGCGAGCGGGATGGAGGCGGGGGACTTGGTGACACGCCAGCTCAGCACCTGGTTCGCGGCCTGGATGGCGCTGCTCACCGTGGCGTTCTACCTGTGGCCCGGTCAGCACATGCTCTGGTGGGGCGCGATCGGCATGTCCAGCACCGCCGGTGTCGTCGTCGGCGTGCTCGTGCACCGCCCGCGCAAGCGCTGGCCGTGGTATCTGCTGGCCGCGGCGCTGTTCGCGTTCGGCGCCGGCGACTTCCTCTACAACCTGCTCACCGACGTGTTCGGGATGGCGAACCCGTTCCCGTCGTTCTCCGACGTGCTGTACCTGGCGATGTACCCCCTCGTCGCCGGCGGCCTGCTCGGCTTCATCCGGTCCCGGACCGGGCGGCACGACCGCGACAGCCTGCTCGACGCGACCACGCTCACCATCGGGCTGGCGCTGCTGTCCTGGATCTTCCTGATCGACCCGTACGTGCGCAGCACCGAGCTGACGCTCGTGCAGAAGCTGGTGTCCATCGCGTACCCCCTCGGCGACGTGCTCACCCTGGCGGTGTTCGCGCGGCTGATCACCGGCGGCGGCCGCCGCAGCCCGTCGATCGTGATCCTGGGCGTCGGCACCGCCGGGCTGCTCGTCGCCGACGTCGTGTACGGCCTCATCCAGCTCAACGGCGACTGGCACGTCGGCGGCCCCACCGACCTCGGCTGGGTGCTCTGCTACGCCGGCTGGGCCGCGGCCGCCCTGCACCCGTCGATGGTCGAGCTGACGGAGCCCGCCAGGTCGCAGGCGTCCGACGTCGGGGTGCGCCGCATCGCGCTGCTCGGCGCGGCCTCGCTGATCGCGCCCGGCGTGCTGCTGGTCGAGGCGAGCCTCGGCACGGTCCGCGACGCGGCCGTCATCGCCGTCATGTCCGGCGTCATGTTCGTGCTGGTGCTCGCCCGCCTCGCCGGCGTGATGGGCAACCACCGCCAGTCCATGTCCCGCGAGCGGGAGCTGCGCGAGGCGACCACCACGCTGGTGTCGGCCGCCGACACCGCCGAGGCCCTCGCCGCGGTGCGGCACGCGGTCGACCGGCTGCTGCCGGACGGCGTCGTGCACACCGTCACGCTGGTGCGCGCCGAGCGGGCCGAGGAGCCGGGCCTGGTCCGCGTGTCCGGGCTCGACCCCGACACCCGGGAGCTGCTGCGCGCGTACAGCTCGGCGCTGCGCCACCCGATGGGCGTCGAGGGCGACATGCTGTACGTCGGCGCGCCGACCGAGACGCTGCAGGCGCTGCAGACCACGTTCGAGGTGCTCGCCTCCCAGGCCGCGATGGCCATGGAGCGCATGACGCTGACCGCCGAGGTCAACCGGCGCAACAGCGAGGCTTACTTCCGGACCCTGATCCACAACACGTCTGACGTGATCCTCATCGTCGACGAGCACGACCTCATCCAGTACGCGAGCCCGTCGGCGGGCACCGTGTTCGGCGACGAGCGGCTCGCCGGCTTCGAGCTCTGGGAGTTCGTGGCCGCCGACGAGCGGTCCCGCCTCGCGGAGCTGCTCTCCCAGGTCCGCGGCGGGCTGCACACGCACAACCAGATCGACCTGCGCGCCGAGCGCGTCGACGGCGCGGGCCTGATGGTCGAGGTCGACTGCCGGGACCTGCGCGACGACCAGACCGTCGGCGGGCTGGTGCTCACCGTACGGGACGTGACCGAGCGCCGGCAGCTGGAGGAGCAGCTGATCCGCCAGGCGTTCCACGACGCGCTGACGGGCCTGGCGAACCGGGTGCTGTTCCAGGACCGGGTCGAGCAGTCCGTCGCCCGCGCGAAGCGGGACCAGGGGCTGGTCGGGGTCCTCTTCATCGACCTCGACGACTTCAAGATCGTCAACGACACGCTCGGCCACGCCGTCGGCGACGCGCTGCTGGTCGCGGTCGGCGAGCGGATCACCGCGGCGCTGCGCGCCACCGACACGGTCGCCCGGCTCGGCGGCGACGAGTTCGCCGCGCTGATCGAGGCCGACTCGATGCCCGACCTGGAGCTCGCGGCGGAGCGGATCGTCCTCGCGCTCGGCGAGGCGTTCGAGATCGGCGGCCAGGACGTCAACGGCATCTGCAGCGTCGGGCTGTCCACGACCGTCGACGCGAACTCCGCCGAGGAGCTCATGCGCCAGGCCGACCTCGCGCTGTACGTGGCGAAGGGCGCCGGCAAGGGCCAGTGGCGGCGGTACCAGTCGGACCTGCACACGGCCGTGCTCGAACGCCTGGAGCTGCGCGCCGCGCTCGACCAGGCGGTCAAGGAGCAGCAGTTCGTGCTGCAGTACCAGCCGATCGTCGACCTGGACACCGGGGCGCCGCTGGGCTTCGAGGCGCTCGTGCGCTGGAACCACCCGACCAGGGGCATGATCGCGCCCGGCCACTTCATCGAGGTGGCCGAGGAGAGCGGCCTGATCGTGCCGATGGGGCGGATGGTGCTGCAACAGGCGCTCAACACGGTGGGCCGCTGGCAACGCTCCACGGCGCCCGGGGCGCTGCGGTACATCAGCGTCAACGTGTCCGTCCGGCAGTTCCGCACCCCGGGCTTCGTCGAGGAGGTCAGGCAGCTGCTGCGGGCCTCCGGGGTGGAGCCGGGCACGCTGTTGCTGGAGATCACCGAGAGCCTGCTGCTGCGCAACGACGAGCAGGTCAGGGCCGACTTCGACGCGCTGCGGGCGATGGGGGTCCGGCTGGCGATCGACGACTTCGGCACGGGCTATTCGTCGCTGTCGTACCTGCAGCACATGCCGATCGACGTGCTCAAGATCGACAAGTCGTTCATCGACGACATGCTCGAGTCCAAGCAGCAACGGGCGGTCGTCACCGCGATCGTCACCCTCGCCCAGACGCTCGACCTGGCGGTCGTCGCCGAGGGCGTCGAGGAGTCCGCGCAGGCGGTCGCCCTGCGCGACATGGGTTGCCCGTACGGCCAGGGCTACCTCTTCGCGAAGCCGTTGTCCGAACCGGACGCCTTCGCCCTGATCCCCAAAGCGGCACCCTTCGCCGCGATGGCCTGAACCACCGACGCCTGAACCACCGACGCCTGAACCACCGACGGTGGCCCGTGTCACCCAACCGGACCGCAACCCGACCGGACCGGATGACGCACCAATTGCCCGTTGCAATGGATTGCGACACCCCTTCTATGAAAGGCAGGACGAATGACCGTCAGCCCGCTGCACAGCACCGAGGCCAGCTACATCCGCCGTGACGGGCGCTGGGCCGACCTGGAGCGCCTGCGCACGAGCAGCCCGATGTACGACGCCACGATCGAGGAGATCGCCGGCCGCCGGATCCGGGTCGGCCAGCACTGGCTGTCGGACTTCGCGTCGTGCAACTACCTCGGTTTCGACCTCGAGCCGGAGATCATGGACGCGGTCGACCCGTACATCCGCACCTGGGGCACGCACCCCAGCTGGTCGCGGCTGCTGGGCAACCCGAAGCCCTACGTCGAGATCGAGGAGCGCCTCACCGAGCTGCTCGGCGCGCCCGACACGCTGCTGCTGCCGACGATCACCCACATCCACATGTCGGTCATCCCGATCCTCGCCGGCCAGGGCATGATCTTCCTGGACTCGCAGTCGCACAAGACGATCTACGACGGCTGCATGTACGCCAAGGGCCTCGGCGCGACCGTCACCCGCTTCCGCGCCAACGACCCGGAGCACCTCGCGGAGCTGCTCGCGGCCGCCCCGGCCGGGGTCGCCAAGCTGGTCGCGATGGACGGCGTCAACTCGATGACCGGCCTCGCCCCGGACCTGGCCCGCTTCGCGCAGGTCTGCCGCGAGCACGACGCGCTGCTCTACGTCGACGAGGCGCACGGCTTCGGCGTCATCGGCGAGCGCACCCCGGACGAGACCTCGCCCTACGGCTCGCGCGGCAACGCGATCGTCAAGTACGCCGGCGAGACCTACGACAACATCGTGCTGGTCGGCGGCTTCTCCAAGTCGTACTCGTCGCTGATGGCGTTCCTGGCGCTGCCGACGTGGCTGAAGAACCACCTCAAGGTCGCCGCGCCGCCGTACCTGTACTCGGGCCCGTCGCCGACGGCGTCGCTCGCCACGGTCATGGCCGGCCTCGACGTCAACGAGAAGCGCGGCGACGAGATCCGCGCCGACCTGTACCGCAAGACGATGCACGTGCTCGACCACGTCCGGGCGCTCAACCTGTACACGCCGAACACCGGCACCACGCCGATCATCGAGCTGCCCCTCGCCGAGGGTGAGGACATCGCGAAGGTCGGGCAGTACCTGTGGGACCGGGAGATCTACGTGACCCTGGCCGCCTACCCGCTGGTCCCCCGTGACCAGGTCGGCTTCCGGGTGCAGGTGACCGCCGCGAACACGTACGAGGAGCTCGACCAGCTCAACGTCGTGCTCACCGACCTCGCCGGCCGCGGGCAGCTGCGGACCGCGGGCTGATGTCCAAGCATCGCGCTCCGCGCGAGCGGTCCGGAGCGGAGCGGAGGAGCCGCTCGCCATGGGCACAGTCTCCGGCTCACGCTGCCGGCGCGAAGCGGCGGCGGCGGGAGCTTCCGGGTCTGCTCGTCCCTCTCCGCGAGCGGGAGTTCCGCCTGCTGTGGACGGGGATGAGCAGCTCGCTGATCGGCGACGGCATCCTGCTCGTCGCGCTGGCCTGGCAGGTGTACGCGCTGTCGGGCGCGCCCGCGGCGATGTCCGTCGTCGGGTTCGCCCTCTCGCTGCCCCAGGTCGCCACGCTGCTGTTCGGCGGGGTGATCAGCGACCGGTTCGACCGGCGGAAGATCATGCTGTGCACCGACCTGGTGCGGGGCGCGGTGCTCACCGTCCTGACCGTGCTCAGCCTGACCGGCGTCGTTCAGGTCTGGCACATCGTCGCGCTGGTGGCGGTCTACGGGGCCGCCTCGGGCTTCTTCGGCCCGGCGTTCGACTCGATCGTGCCGCAGCTCGTGCCGGAGAAGGACCTGGTCCAGGCGAACGCGCTGGACCAGTTCGTCCGGCCGGCGGCGCTGCAGATGGCCGGACCCTCGATCGGCGGCATCCTGATCGCGATCGGGGGTAGCGGACTGGCGTTCGCGCTGGACGCGGTCACGTTCGCCGTCTCCGCCACCTGCCTGTGGCTGATGCGGCCGGTCACGTCCGCGCAGGAGGCCCAGGAGGAGGCCGGCTCGGTCTGGGAGGAGTTCAAGGAGGGGATGAACTACGTGCGCCGCAACGTGTGGCTGTGGGGCACCTTCCTCGCCGCGACCTTCGCCTACCTGCTCTTCATCGGCCCGACCGAGGTGCTGCTGCCGTTCGTGGTGAAGAACGAGCTGCACGGCACCGCGGGAGATCTCGGCCTGGTCCTGGCCAGCGGCGGCATCGGCGCCATCGCGGCCGCCCTGATCGTCGGCCAGCGGGGCGTGCCCAACAAGTACATGCCCTTCATCTACGTCACCTGGACCCTTGCCACCCTCGCCGTCGCGGGCTACGGCATGGCGACCGCCTCCTGGCACCTCGCCATCGCCTGCGCCCTGGTCAACGGCCTGGAGGCGGCCGGCACGATCGCCTGGGCGACGGCGAAGCAGAAGCTCGTGCCGGAGGAGATGCTCGGCCGGGTGTCCAGCGTCGACTGGTTCATCTCGATCTCCCTGGTGCCGCTGTCCTACGCCCTCGCCGCCCCGGTCGCCTCGGCCATCGGCGTGCAGAACACCCTGGTCGGCGCGGGCGTCCTCGGCGCGGTCGTGACCTTCGCCTTCCTCTTCCTGCCGGGCATGCGCTCGCCGCGACAACTGGTGGTTTCGGCATGAGCGGCCAGCGGAGCGGCTCGGGCCGCTCATCATGTGACAGCTTCTGGCTCAGGCCGACGCCTGGAGCGCAGCGGAAGGTGGCGGCATGAGCGGCCAGCGGAGCGGCTCGGGCCGCTCATCATGTGACAGCCCTGGCTCAGGCCGACGCCGGAGCGCAGCGGAGGTGGCGGCATGAGCGGCCAGCGGAGCGGCTCGGGCCGCTCATCATGTGACAGCTTCTGGCTCAGGCCGACGCCTGGAGCGCAGCGGAAGGTGGCGGCATGAGCGGCCAGCGGAGCGGCTCGGGCCGCTCATCATGTGACAGCCCTGGCTCAGGCCGACGCCGGAGCGCAGCGGAGGTGGCGGCATGAGTGGCCAGCGCAGCGACTCGGGCCGCTCATCATGTGACAGCTTCTGGCTCAGGCCGACGCCTGGAGCGCAGCGGAAGGTGGCGGCATGAGCGGCCAGCGCAGCGACTCGGGCCGCTCATCATGTGACAGCCCTGGCTCAGGCCGACGCCGGAGCGCAGCGGAGGTGGCGGCATGAGCGGCCAGCGCAGCGACTCGGGCCGCGAATCATATGACAGCCCTGGCTCAGGCCGACGCCGGAGCGCAGCGGAGGTGGCGGCATGAGTGATCCGATCGAGATGGTGGACAGGCTGGGGATGGCCTTCCTGTCGCAGGATGTCGCCGGTGTACTGGCGTGCTACGTGCCCGACGACGACATCACGTACGTGGGCAGCGAGGCGGGCGAGTCGGCCACCGGGCGGACCGAGGTCGAGAAGCTCTTCCAGGAGCTCTTCACCCGGCCGGAGTCCTACAGCTGGCAGGCGACCGCGGCGACAGTGCACACGGTGCCGGGCGGCGCGTTCGTCCTGGCCGAGGCGGACGGGTTCGAGCACCTGCCGGACGGGTCGGTCACCCCGTTCCCGTACCGCGTCACGGGCCTGCTGTCCCGCCGCGCCTCCGGCATCTGGCTGTGGCGGGCCGTCCAGGGAGCGGAGCCTACAACTGCCTGACTAACAGTGTTAGTTTAAGGGCATGCGTGCCGTCTACTTCGCCGCCGCGCGGCGGACCCCCATCGGGAAGCTGCGCGGCGGCCTCAGCCATGTCCGCCCCGACGACCTCGCCGCCACCGTGATCCGGACCCTGGTCGAGGGCATCGACCCGGCCCGCGTCGACGAGGTCTACTGGGGCGCTGCCAACCAGGCCGGCGAGGACAACCGCAACGTCGCCCGGATGGCCGTCCTGCTCGCCGGGCTGCCCGACTCGGTGCCCGGCGCCACCGTCAACCGGCTCTGCGCGTCGGGCATGGAGGCGGTCACCGTCGCCGCCCGGACCATCGCCGCCGGGGAGGCCGACGTCGTCGTCGCCGGCGGGTCCGAGTCGATGAGCCGGGCGCCGTTCGTGCTCCCCCGCCCCGACGACGGCCTGCCTCATGTTCTCGCGCTCGCCGACACCCGGCTCGGCTGGCGGCTGACCAACCCGGCCATGCAGGACCTGCACGGCGTGCTCAGCATGGGTGAGACCGCGGAGGAGGTCGCCGCCCGCCACGGCGTGACCCGCGAGCGGCAGGACGCGTTCGCGCTGCGCAGCCACCAGCTCGCCGCCGCCGCCCGGGACGCCGGCCACTTCGCCGACGAGATCGTTCCGGTCGGCGACGTCACTGTTGACGAGGGCATCCGCGCCGACACGAGCCTGGCGAAGCTCGGCAACCTCAAACCGGTCTTCAAGGCGGGCGGCACCGTCACCGCCGGCAACTCCTCCCCGCTCAACGACGGCGCCGCCGGCCTGCTCCTGGCCAGCGAGGACGCGCTGCGCGACCTCGGGCTGGAGCCGCTCGGCCGGTACGTCGCCGGCGCCTCCGCGGGCGTGCACCCCGACGTGATGGGCATCGGCCCCGTCCCCGCCACCGCCCGGGTCCTCGCCCGCAGCGGCTGGAAGCTCGGCGACGTGCAGTCCGCCGAGCTCAACGAGGCCTTCGCCGCGCAGGCACTCGCCGTCACCGACCAGCTCGGGCTCGACCCCGCACTGGTGAACCCCTCCGGCGGGGCGATCGCGCTCGGCCACCCCCTGGGCTGCTCCGGCGCCCGCATCCTGACCACCCTGCTGCACCGCATGCGCCGCACCGGCGCCACCCGCGGCCTCGCCACCATGTGCGTCGGCGTTGGGCAGGGCTCCGCCGTCCTCGTCGAAAGGTGACCATGTCCAGATTCGCCGGCAAGACCGCCGTCGTCACCGGCGCGGCCCAGGGCATCGGGCTCGCCACCGCACAACTGCTCGCCTCGCAGGGCGCGACGGTCGCCCTGCTCGACCTCGACGCCGGCCGCGTCCCCGGCGGCGTCGGAACGGCGTACAGCTGCGACGTCACCGACCAGAGCGCCGTCGACCGCACGTTCGACGCCGTCGTCGAGGACCTCGGCTCCCTCGACATCCTCGTCAACAACGCCGGCATCACCCGCGACAACCTGCTGTTCAAAATGCCGGCCCAGGAGTGGGAGTCGGTGCTCACCACCAACCTGACCAGCATGTTCCTGTGCTGCCAGGCCGCGCAGCGGCACATGGTGCCGGCCCGCTCCGGCCGGATCGTCAACCTCAGCAGCCGCTCCGCGCTGGGCGCCCGCGGCCAGGTCAACTACGCCGCGGCGAAGGCCGGTGTCCAGGGCCTCACCGCGACCCTGGCGATCGAGCTCGGCCCCTTCGGCATCACCGTCAACGCCGTCGCACCCGGGTACATCGCCACCGCGATGACCGCCGCCACCGCCACCCGCGTCGGCAGCACCCCGGAGGACCACCAGAAGGAGGTCGCCGCACGCACCCCGCTGCGCCGGGTCGGCCGCCCCGAGGAGGTGGCCTCCGTCATCGCCTTCCTGGCCAGCGACGAAGCCTCCTACGTCTCCGGCCAAACCCTCTACGTCAACGGCGGCGCCCGCTAGAAGAACTGTTACCCGCTGTTTCCCGCTGTGTCGCCTTCGGCGATGGGCTCGCTGCCCCACGCTCCGCGCTGGTGCTGTTACCCGCTGTGTCGCCTTCGGCGATTGGCTCGCTGCCCCACGCTCCGCGCGGGTCCCGCCGGGGGGATTCTCACCCCCGGACCCCCCAATGCGCCGCTGCGCGACGCACTGCCAGCGCGCAGAGCGCGCGGCAGCTTCCTACGCATCCGCGTGCCATCCCCGGTGGCTCGCCGCCGCGTTTCCCATGATCCGGAAGACTTTTGGTCGCCAGGGCGACGAAATCTCTTCCGGATCATGGGTTTCACCGCTGGCCGCTGGCCGCCGGCTGGGCTGGGTGGGTTCCGTGATCCGGAAGACCTTGTGCACCCCTGGCTACACAAACCCTTCCGGATCATGAGGAAAGGGCGCGACGGGCCGGCCGTCAAGAGTCGACCGGTCGCAGACACTGCGGTCGGCGGTGGCCGACGTCCGCGGGGCGCACCCTGGCGCTGGTGGGCCTTCGCGGGTTCTCGTGAACCGGAGCGGTGGTCCGCGGACCACCGCTCCGGTGCTGAGAGACGAACGGGCCGGTTACTTGACGACCACGTCCAGTTCGGCCACGTCGGACGGTTTTCTGGCGTCGCCCTCGATGTCGACCACGCGCAGTTTGTACGTGCCGGGCACGTACTTGAACTGGAAGCCGAGGTTGCGGGCGGGGGCCAGGTTCTCCGAGCCGGCCGACATCGCCTCGTTCGGGGCGGTCTTCGGGGCGACCTCGGTGCCGTCGGGGAGGCCGAGCCGGAAGTGCTCGGCGCCGATGTACTGGCTGCCCTTGCCGTTGAAGCGGATGTCGAGCTTGCAGGTCAGGACCCGGTTGTCCTTGAGGGCCTGGCCGTTGTAGTCCAGGAAGCCGCCGCGCACGTCGCAGGTCGTGAACGAGACCTCGAGGTCGTGGATGGTGAGCTTCTTGTCCTTGAGGACGTTGACCGGCTCGTAGGCGACGACCTCGCCGCCGCCGAGCGGGATCTTGGCCTGGGCGGTCTTGCCGTCGCCGACGAGGATGGTGCCGGTGCCGATGCTGGCCTTGATCGGGTCGTAGACGGCGAACGCGATGTGGAAGTTGCTCTTCTGGCCGCCGGAGACCTGGGACGTCTCCTTGAACGAGCCCGAGTACTCCTGCCCGTCGATCTGGAACGCCGAGCGGACGCCGTAGGACTGGACGGTGTCGTCGCCGAGGTTCTCCATCTGTACCTCGGCGACCAGCGGGTCGTCGTCGGCGTCGGCGTCGTAGACGATTTTGGCGAAGGTGAGCTTGACCTGGCCGTACCAGACGGCCTTGTTGATCTCGACGGTCTGCTGCTTCGCGCCCGGCTTGGCGTCCTTGGTGCTGGCCGGGTCGGCTGTGTTGCCGCCGCCCCCGGTGCCGCGGTTGCCGTTGCCGCCGGTGGCGACGGTGGGGGTGTCGACGGTCTTGTCGTTGCTCACGGCCTGGTAGGTGACGACGCCGCCGATCGACAGCAGCAGCACGAGGGCGATCGCGATGCCGATGACGAGCGCGGGCTTGGCGCCGGTGCTGCCCGGCCGCGGCGGGGGCGGGCCGAACGGCGCGCCGCCGGGCGGGCCGCCGGGCGTGGCGGCGTTGCCGACGTGCCCGAACTGGGCGGTCGCCGGTGGCTGGCTGCCGAACGCGGCCCCGCCCGCTCCCCCGGCCGCCGCCGCACCGAAACCCTGCGGAGCGCCGCCGGGCGGAGCGAAACCCGGAGCGCCGCCGGGCGGAGCGAAACCCGGAGCACCGCCGGGCGGGGCGAAGCCTGGAGCGCCGGCGGGGTAACCACCGGGGGCGCTGGCGGGCGGGCCGCTCTGCGGGAACGCGCTCGGCGGGGCGGACACCGGGGCGCCCGTCGCCGGCGGCAGGCCACCGATCCACGTGGGCGGCGACGACGGCGCCGCGGGCGTCCCGGCCGGGGAGATCGAGCCCGGCACCGGGGCGGACATGGGCGCCGTCATCGGCGGTGCGCCCGTCGAGGCCGCGGCACCGATGCCCGCCGGCCCGGAGACCGGTGCGGTCATGGGAGCGGTCATCGGGGCGCCCATCCCCGGCAGGCGGGGGCTGGACTGCGGTCCGGCGTGCGGTCCCGCCGCGGGCGCGGGGCGGCTGGGCATCGCGGCGATCGCGCTGCCCAGGGCCACCACCAGCTCCGGCTGCTCGATGATCGTCGGGGCGACGCCGAGCCGCTGGTGCAGCAGCGTGCTGACCATCGGGATCCGGCTCGACCCGCCGACGAGGAACATCCCGGAGATCTGGTCGGGGCGCACCCCGGCGCGCTGCAGGGTGTTGGCCGTCAGGTCGACGGTGCGTTGCAGGTACGGCCGCGACACCTGCTCGAACTCCGCCCGCGTGACGTGCAGGTCGACCTCGAAGAGCGGCACGTGCACGCCCGCGGACGAGGTGCGCGACAGCTGCTCCTTGGCGGTGCGCACGTCCTCGCGGAGCAGGAAGCTGCGGCGCCGGGAGATGTCGTCGGACGGGTCGGTCAGCTGCCGCCACTTGTCGGGGTCGGCCATCGTCAGCGACTCGCCGATGAGGCCGGTCATGGCCGCGTCGAGGTCGACGCCGCCGACGTCGGGCAGGCCGTCGCTGGCCAGGACGTCCCAGCCGCCGTCGGGGCGGCGGCGCAGGACGGAGGTGTCGAAGGTGCCGCCGCCGAAGTCGTACACCACCAGGACCCCGCCGGGCGGGATCTGCCGTCCCATGACGGTGGTGAAGTAGGCGGCGGCCGCGATCGGCTCCGGCACCAGGATCGGCGCGGGCATGCCGGCGCGCGCGGCGGCGTCGGCGAGGACGGACCGGCGGTGGGTCGCCCAGTTGGCCGGGTAGGTCAGCACGGTGCGCACCGGCATGATGCCGAGCACCCGCGACGCCTCGTCGGCGGTGCGCCGCAGGACGGCCGCGAGCAGGTCCGACACCGGATACTCGCGGGAGCCGAGCAGCACCGTGCCGTCGTCGATGCGGCGCTTCGGGTTGGGCTCGAAGCGGCTGGGGTCGAGCCGGGCACTGCGCTCGGCGTCCTTGCCGGTGAGCAGGTGCCCGTCGACCTCGGCGAACACCGACGACGGCAGCAGGAAGCTCGCGTCGAACAACAGGGGCTGGCTGCGACCGTCGGCAGAGGTCAGCGCCGCAACCGTGTGGGTGGTCCCCAGGTCGACGCCCAACTGCGAGTCGGATTGCCTCGTCACGCCGACACGGTATCCCCTTTCATCAACGTCTGGTCTTGGTGCCTTCCTCCGTCCGGACGAGCGGCGTGTCGACCAGGTGCTCGGCCAGGAACCAGGCCTGCAGCTCCCCGGTGCGGATCACCTCGGAGACGAGCAGGTCATTGGTGCCGTCGTCGCCCCCCGCGGCCGTCTTCGCCGCGGCCTCGTGCGCGTCGACCAGGATCATCTCGTGCGCTTCCAGCAGGCGGGACAGCATCGCCGGCACCTCCTCGGCGCCGTCCGGCGGCCGCGGGATGCGGGTGAGCTCCGCGACGTGCCGGGGGTCGCCGACGGCGATCCCGCCCATGGTCTGCACCCGCTCGGCGACCGCGTCGACGAGCTCCAGCTGCTCCCCGGCGTGCTTGTCGAGCAGCAGGTGCAGCTGGTAGAAGGTCGGGCCGCGCATCAGCCAGTGGTGCTTCTTGTACAGGGAGTACAGGATCTGGGTGTCGGCGAGCACCTGGTTGAGCCGCTCGCACGAGTACATCCTGGCGTCCATGGACAGTGCGACCGGGAACTGCCGCACGGTCCCGAACCGCTGGATCTCCCGGCCCTGCTGGTGCAGCCATGGCTGGCTGCTACCTTTCCGTTTCGCCGCTGTCGTCGTGCTCTTCACTGGTGGCATGGTGGCGCACTGCCCGTCGGCCCGGGGGCGAACCTCACCCGGGGGCGGAACCGGAGGGTGGCTCGCCGCGTCAGACCGGGTATGACTCAGCTGCGCGCGCTCTCCGCCACTCTGGTCCTCCCGCTGGTGCTGCTGGCCGGCTGCGCCGCCGGACAGTCCGGCGGCTCGTCCGGCGGCGGCGGCGTGTCGTATGCCCCCGACGACCTCGTCCTTCGTGTCGACGTGGCCGGTGGGCTGGTCCCGGTCGCGATGACCGTCACCGAGGTCCCGGCGCTCAGCGTGTACGGCGACGGCCGCGTCGTCACCAACGGTCCGATGATCGAGATCTTCCCGGCTCCTGCCCTGCCGAACGTCCAGGTGCAGCAGATCAGCACCGCGGACGTGGCGAAGCTCGTCGACCGGGCCGTCGACGCCGGCGTCGGCAAGGAGACCGACTTCGGCATGCCCAACGTCGCCGACGCGCCCACCACCCACATCATGGTCCGCACCGGCGCCGGCGAGCTGGTCAGCGACATCCCCGCGCTCGGCATCGGCGAGGACGAGCTGTCCGGGGCGCACCGCGCCGCCCGCCAGCGCATGCAGCGGCTCGTCGAGGCGCTCACCGACCTGCCGGCGACGCTCGGCAAGGCCGCGGTGTCGGAGTCGAAGCCGTTCCCGTCGGCCGGGATCGCGGCGGTGGCCGCCCCGTGGACCGAGATGGGCGGCGACCAGGGCGTCGAGCCGCAGCAGCCGGTGGACTGGCCCGGCCCGGCGCTGCCCGGCGAGGCGTATGCCGACCGGCCCGGCGTGCACTGCGTCAGCGCCACCGGGGAGCAGGCCGCGCTGATCCTCGCCGCCGCCGGCAAGGCCAACAGCCGCACCCCGTGGCGCTCCGCCGGGTCGTCGTGGCAGGTCACGTTCCGCCCGTTCCTGCCGGACGAGACCACCTGCGCCGACCTCGCCGACCGCGGCTGACCCGGGTCAGCCGAGGCGGCCGCGGACCTGCTCCGCGTCGGGGTGGCCGAGGTCCTCGAGGATCGCGAGGGCGGCGAGCCAGCAGGTCCGCGCCTCCGCCTCGGCGCCCGCCGCCCGGTGCAGGTCGCCGAGGTGCGTGTGGGTCTCCGACTCGCCGTAGCGGTCGCCGATCTCCCACCAGAGCTCGAGGGCCTGCCGGTAGCACTCGGCGGCGGGCTCGTACTCGCCGAGCTGGTGGTGGATGAAGCCGATGCTGTCCCAGCTGTACGCCTCGCCGGTCCGGTCCCCGATCCGCTGCTGCAGTTGCAGGGCCTGATGGCAGTGGTCGAGGGCCTCGCGGTGCTCGCCGGACGCGGCGTAAGACCAGCCGAGGTTCGCCAGTGCCGCGCCCTGCCCGGCCTGGTCGCCGGTGGCGCGGAGCAGGTCGAGCGAGCGCCGCAGGTGCTCGATCGCGTCGCGGGGGCGCGCCCGCCGGTCGGCGATGAAGCCGAGGTTGCCGTGCACGCGGGCCCGTCCGGCGTCGTCGCCGATCCGCCCGTACCGGTCCAGCGCCAGCTCCAGGTGGGCGGTGGCGGCGTCGTAGTCGCCCATCCGGATGCAGGCCCGGCCGAGCTGGTGCGCGCTGACCGCCTCGCCGGCCGCGTCGCCGGCCAGCTGCGCGGACTCGAGCGCGATGCGCTGCACGGCGAGCAGGTCCGGCCAGTGCCCGCGCCGGTCGAGGTGGTCGACGAGCGTCCAGGCGAGCCGCCACGCGTGCGCGTGGTGCCCGGTCGCCGCCGCCTCCCGAACGGCGGCGAGCAGCGTGTGGTGCTCCACGGTGAACCAGGTGAGCGCCTGCGCCTCGGTGCGCGGGACGTCCTGCCGGGGCACCCCGGGCAGCGGTGTGCGGTGCGGGTCGAGCAGCAGGGCGGCGGTGTGCGCGGTGTGCAGGTAGTGCGTGAGGATCCGCGCCGTCGCGGCGTCCCGGCCGGCCGGCCCGTCGATCGCGCCGGACAGCTCGGCCGCGTACGCGCGGAGCAGGTCGTGCGCGGCGAACCGGCCCGGCGCGTGCTCGGTCAGCAGGCTCGCGTGGGTCAGCTCGGCGAGGGCCCGCCACGCGTCGCCCGGGTCCGGCAGGAGCGCGGCCGCGGCGGCCCGGCTGACGTCGGGTCCCGGCGCGCGGGCGAGCAGCCGGAAGAGGGTCGCCGCCGGTGCGCTCAGCCGCTGGTACGACCAGCCGAACACCGACCGTACGTCGGCCTCCCGCAGCATCGCGGACCGTCCCCGCCCGGCGCGCAGCTCCCCCGCGAGCACGTCGAGGGGCAGGTCCGGGTGCGCGGCGGCGCGGGCGGCCACGATCACCAGCGCGAGCGGCAGCCGGGCGCAGGCCTCGACGATCGCCTCGACGGCGGCGGGTCCGGCCTCGACCCGGGCCGGACCGATCCGGGTGGAGAGCAGCCGCCGCGCCTCTGCGGCGGTGAGCAGGTCGAGCGGCACGGGCACCGCGCCGCCGGTGGCGACGAGGCCGGCGAGCTGGTTGCGGCTGGTGACGAGCGCGAGGCTGCCGGATCCGCCGGGCAGCAGCGGCCGGACGTGTTCGGCGTTGGCGGCGTTGTCGAGCACGACGAGGACCCTGCGCGCGGTCAGGAGGCTGCGGTACAACCCGATCCTGGCGTCCAGCTCGGCGGGGACCTGGTCGGGTGCGACGCCGAGCGCGGTGAGGAACGCCCGCAGTGTCTCGTCGGCGGTCAGCTCGGCGACCGGCCCGAAGCCGCGCAGGTTCACGTACAGCTGGCCGTCGGGGAAGCGTCCGGTGGCCCGGTGCGCCCAGTGCACCGCCAGTGCGGTCTTGCCGACCCCGGCGGTGCCGATGACGACGACGGTGCCGGTGCCGGCGTCGACGGCCGCGTCGAGCCGCGCGATCGCCGCGCCCCGCCCGGTGAAGACGGCCGGCGCGGCGGGCAGCTGCCGCGGCACGGACGGGTCGCGCTCGTCGTCCGGCCCGGCGGCGCCGTGCTCGTCGGCCCGGCCCTGCTCGTCGGCCCGGCCCTGCTCCTCGGCCCGGCCCTGCCCCTCGACGCGGTCGCGGGCGTCGGCGAGGGCGCCGAGCTCCTCGGGTGCGGCATCGAGCAGCTGGACGAGCACGTCGAAGCGGTCCGCCGGGGGGAGGATCTTGCCGGTCAGGTAGCCCCCGATGCTGCCGTGGGACCAGCCGGTGCGGGCCGCGAGCTCCCGGTAGGTCTGCGGCGGGTCGCCGCGCCGCCGGGCCTGCCGCCGCCGCAGGTGCCGCAGCAGCCCGGCGAGGTCCTCGACGCTGCCGACCTTCGAGGCGGTGGCCAGGACCGCCGTGCTCTCGCTGTCCATGACGGACCCCGCGCTGCGATCAGCGCTTCGCCGGTGGGCCGGTATGCGGCGACCTGAGACCGGTGATGCGTAACGGTAAGCGCGGCACCGTGGCTCCTCGTGGGATCAGCGGGTGGAGGCCGCAGAGTACCAACCTGCCACCAGTCGTCCCGCCGGGCGGCGCCGGTGTCACCCGCCGGTGCCGGACAGGCCGCGGATAGGGTCGGGGCATGCGCGTGGAAGAGCTGGTGGCGTTGGACCGGGCCCATGTCTGGCACCCGTACGGGCCGATGCCCGGCCGGAGCGTCCCGCTCGTCGCGACCTCCGCGGAAGGCGTGCGGATCCGCCTGGCGGAGCCCTTCGAGGGCCACGACGAGCTCGTCGACGGCATGGCCTCGTGGTGGTCGGCGATCCACGGCTACCGGCACCCGGTCCTCGACGCGGCCGCCGCGGACCAGCTCGGCCGGATGAGCCACGTGATGTTCGGCGGGTTCACCCACGAGCCCGCGGTGTCGCTCGCGGCGCGGCTCGTCGAGCTGACCCCCGGACCGCTGCGGCACGTGTTCTTCAGCGACTCCGGGTCGGTGTCGGTGGAGGTCGCGGTCAAGATGTGCCTGCAGTACCAGCGCTCCCTGGGCCGCCCGGCGAAGCGCCGCCTGTTGACCTGGCGCGGGGGGTACCACGGCGACACCTTCCATCCCATGTCGGTCTGCGACCCCGAGGGCGGCATGCACAGCCTGTGGACCGGGGTGCTGCCGGCGCAGGTGTTCGCCCCGGAGCCACCGGCCGCGTTCGACCCGGCCTACGCCGCGGCGCTCACCGCGCTGATCCACGAGCACGCGCACGAGCTCGCGGCGGTCATCGTCGAGCCGGTCGTGCAGGGCGCCGGCGGGATGCGCTTCCACGACCCGGAATACCTGCGGGTGCTGCGCGACGCGACCCGCGACGCGGACGTGCTGCTGGTCTTCGACGAGATCGCCACCGGGTTCGGCCGCACCGGCGCGCTGTTCGCCGCCGGCCACGCGGGCGTCAGCCCCGACGTGATGTGCGTGGGCAAGGCGCTCACCGGCGGCTACCTGTCCCTGGCCGCGACCCTGTGCACCGCCGAGGTGGCGGACGGGATCTCGCAGGGGGCGGTGCCGGTGCTGGCGCACGGCCCCACGTTCATGGCCAACCCATTGGCCTGCGCGGTCGCCGGGGCGTCGGTCGACCTGCTCCTCGCGGGCGACTGGCAGGGCGACGTCAAGAGGATCGAGACGGTCCTGACCGACGGCCTCGCCGAGGCACGCGGCCTGGCCGGGGTCGCCGATGTACGGGTCCTCGGCGGGATCGGCGTCGTGCAGCTCGACCACGAGGTCGACATGGCCGCCGCGACGCGGGCGGCCGCAGCGCACGGGGTGTGGCTGCGGCCGTTCCGGGATCTGGTCTACACGATGCCGCCGTACGTGACGACGGCCGAGGACCTGGCGCGGATCGCGGCGGCCGTGGTGGCCGCCGCGTCCGCGGGGTGAGCTAGCGGCCCTGCAGGCCCTTCACGTTGTCGCCGAAGGACCAGCCCTTCGAGCCGTCCCAGTTGATCGACCAGGTCATCAGGCCCTTGAGCGAGGTGTTGTAGGCCTGCGACACCAGCGACGGGCTCATGTAGCCGCCGCCCGCGCCGACCTGCGCCGGCAGACCCGGGACCTGCTTGTCGTAGGGCACCCGGATGGTGACGCCCTGGATGGTCAGGCCGCTGTTGAGGCAGTTCGTCTGCACCTGGAAGCCCTGCACGGTGCCGGCGGAGTAGGAGTCACCGGCGCAGCCGTACATGCTGCCGTTGTAGTACTGCATGTTCAGCCACCACAGCCGGCCGTTGTCCACGTACTTCTTGATGATCGGCAGGTACGAGCCCCAGATCGAGCCGTAGGTGACGCTGCCACCGGTCACGTACGCCGTCTCCGGCGCCATCGTCAGGCCGAAGTTCGACGGCATCTGGGCGAGCACGCCGTCGATGATCCGGATGAGGTTCGCCTGCGACGCGGACAGCGTGTTGATGTTGCCGCTGCCGGTGAGGCCGGTCTCGATGTCGATGTCGATGCCGTCGAAGTTGTAGGTCTTGAGGATCGGCACGATCGTCGCGACGAACCGGTCGGCGACGGTGCTGGAGCTCAGGTCGATGCCCGCGGCGGCGCCGCCGATCGACATGAGGATCGTCGCGCCGGCCGCCTTCGCCGCGCACATCTCGGCGGGAGTGGCCACCTTGACGCCGGCGTCCATGCCGTTCTCCCACAGCACGGTGCCGTCGGAGCGGATGACCGGGAAGGCCGCGTTGATCACGTTGTAGCCGTGCTGCTTGATGCGCGAGTCGGTGATCGGGATCCAGCCGAGGCCCGGGTGCACGCCGTTGGAGGCGCCGTCCCAGTTCTCCCAGTAGCCCTGCAGGACCTTGCCGGCGGGCCGCGACTTCACCGCGCAGGTGCTGCCGCCCGGCGACGTCGACGTGCTGGGGCTGTTGCTCGGCGTCCGGCTCGGGGTCGGGCTGGTGCTCGGCGTCCGCGACGGGGTCGGGCTGGTGCTGGGCGTCCGCGAAGGCGTCGGGCTGGTCGTCCCGCCGGTGCAGGCACCGAGGTCCTTCCACAGCGACGGGGTCGAGGCGGGGTTCCAGCCGGCACCGACGTAGGCGGTGTGGGTGACGAGGGCCTGGTACAGCTTGCCGCTGTAGGTGACCTGGGTCCCGGCCGTGTAGGTGTTGCCCTCGGCCCAGGCGGGCGCCGAGCAGGTGACCGCGGCGGCGGCGTTGCTGGCGGCCTCGGCGGTGGTGACCGTGGCCATGACCATGCCCGCCACGAGCGTCACCGCCGCACCGGCGATCAGGGCGAATGTTCGACGTTGCGCTCTCATCGGTGAGCCCTCCCACATCGACGGTTCGATGGGCAGGGAGCGTATCAGTTAAGTTTCTTTCACAAAAGAAGTACCTCTATGTGCGCAGGTCATCGCGTTGCGCTGTTAACCCTTCTTTAAGATCCGTCGTTTTGACCATGATGCGCACAGTGGATTTGTGTCCACTTCTTGAGCGGTTCTGTTGATTTGCGTGTGACATCGTTAGCATGCGCATCAACTGGCACCGATGCCTGCCCGCCCAGCAGAGCCGGAGGAGACCCCCCATGCCCGCATCCATTCACCGGCGAAGGCTGCTCACCGCAGCCCTCGCCGCGCTGCTCGGCCTCGGGACGGCGGTGTCCGCCGCACCGCCCGCGGTGGCCGCGCCCGCCCAGCCGTCCCCGCTGACCACGCCCTGGACCAACCAGGCACTCGCCGGCCAGCCCCTGCCGGAGTACCCGCGGCCGCAGATGACCCGCCCCGACTGGCTCAACCTCAACGGTGAGTGGCAGCTGCGCCAGTCGACCACCAACGACAACCCCGTCTTCGGCCAGACCCTGCCGGAGCGGGTCAACGTCCCCTTCCCCGTGGAGTCGGCGCTGTCCGGCATCAAGCGGGCCGCCAACGACAACCGGCTGTACCTGTTCTACCGCCGGACGTTCACCGTGCCCGCGGCGTGGGCAGGGCGGCGCGTCCAGCTGCACTTCGGCGCGGTGGACTACCAGGCCACCGTGTGGGTCAACGGCGTGCAGGTCGGTGGCCACACCGGCGGCTACGACCGCTTCGAGTTCGACATCACGCCGCAGCTCAACGGCGGCACCAACGAGCTGATCGTGCGCGCCTACGACCCCACCGACACCCCGGGGCTCAACATCGCCCGGGGCAAGCAGGTGCGCAACCCGGGCGGCATCATGTACACGCCGTCCTCGGGCATCTGGCAGACCGTCTGGATGGAGCCGACGCCGACGTCGTCGATCTTCAGCGCGGACCTGTACCCCAACCTCGCCAACAACACGTTGCGGATCCGGGTCTTCACCAGAGGCGACGTCAGCGGGCACTCCGTCTACGCCGAGGCGATGGACGGCACGACCGTGGTCGGCACCGCGACCGGCGGCTTCACCGAGTTCACCGTCCCGGTGCCGAACGCGCGCCGCTGGTCGCCGGACGATCCCTTCCTGTACAACCTGCGGCTCTCGCTGCGCAACGGCGCCGGGACGACCGTGGACTCCACCATGCACTACTTCGGCATGCGTGAGGTCGGCAAGGCCGTGGTCAACGGCAAGCTCGTGCCGACGCTCAACGGGCAGTTCGTGCTCCAGACCGGCGTGCTCGACCAGGGCTTCTGGCCCGACGGGCTCTACACCGCGCCGACCGACGCGGCCCTCGCCGGCGACCTGCAGAAGATCAAGGACCTGGGCTTCAACATGGTCCGCAAGCACATCAAGGTCGAGCCGCAGCGCTGGTTCTACCACGCGGACCGCCTCGGCCTGCTGGTCTGGCAGGACATGCCGAGCATGGGCGAGGCGCCCGGCACCGCGGCGCAGCACGCGCAGTGGGAGACCGAGGTCGGGCAGATCGTCGACGAGCACCGCTCCTCGCCGGCCGTCATCGTGTACGTGCCGTTCAACGAGGGCTGGGGCGAGTGGAACCTCGCCGACACCACCCGGGTCGTCAACAACGTCAAGAACCAGGACCCGACCCGGCTGGTCAACCCGCACAGCGGCTACAACTGCTGCAACTCCAAGGGCGACCCCGGCAACGGCGACATCCAGGACTGGCACTGGTACGTCGGGCCGAACTCACCGACCCCGACGGCGACCCGCACCGCGGTCCTCGGCGAGTACGGCGGCCTCGGCGTGCGCTCGGCGGGCCACGAGTACAGCCCGAACGGCGGGTACTTCATCTACGAGACGCACCCGAACGGCACGTCGGCGACCGACCGCTTCGTGAGCATCCAGCAGCAGGCGCTCGGCCTCGTCTACACCCGCGGCCTCGCCGGGATGGTCTACACGCAGCCCTTCGACGTCGAGGGCGAGGTCAACGGCTTCTGGACCTACGACCGGCAGGTCCTGAAGTACGACGGCGCCCGGATCCGGGCCGCGAACCAGCAGATGATCGCGGCGTCGAAGCGGCTCAACACCGCCGGCCCGCCGCCCGGGCGCAACATCACCGGCCCCGGCGGCAAGTGCGTCGACGTCGCCTCCGACGACACCGGCGGCAACGCCTCCGCGATCCAGCTGTGGGACTGCCAGCTCAACGCCGTCGACCAGCGCTGGTCGTGGGACGGCCAGGCGCTGCGCACCCTGAACCGGTGCCTGGACGCGACCGGCAACGGCACGGCCAACGGCACCGTCCTGCAGCTGTGGGACTGCAACGGCGGCGGCGCCCAGCAGTGGGTCCCGCAGACCAACGGCTCGCTGCGCAACCCGCAGTCCGGCCGGTGCGTCGACTCCCCCAGCGGCTCCACCGCCAACGGCGCGCGGCTGCAGCTGTGGGACTGCAACGGCAGCGGCGCGCAGGTCTTCCGCCTCGGCGGCGGCTCGCCCGGCGCGACCTTCGTCAACGGCCCGGCCGGCCAGTGCGTCGACGTCGCCGCCGACGACACCGGCGGCAACGGCGCGGCCGTCCAGCTGTGGGGCTGCCAGCCCTTCGCGGTCGACCAGCACTGGACCTGGGACGGCACCGCCCTGCGCACCCTGAACCGGTGCCTGGACGCGACCGGCAACGGCACCGCCAACGGCACGCTGCTGGAGCTGTGGGACTGCAACGGCGGCGGCGCCCAGCAGTTCGTCCCGCAGCCCGACGGCTCCCTGCGCAACCCGCAGTCGGGCCGCTGCGTCGACTCCCCGAACGGCTCGGTGAGCAACGGCGCCCGCCTCCAGCTCTGGGACTGCAACGGCAGCGCCGCCCAGGTGTTCCTCAAGCAGTGACGGGCTAACAGCTGCCGGGCTCGGCCGTGCGGGTCACCTCGTACCGCACGAGTTCCGGGCCCGGCAGCACGTTCGTCGCATAGAGGGTGCCGTCGTGCGTCTTGAGCTCGGCGGCCACCGCGTCCGAGACCTGCACGGCGTGCAGGGTGAACACCTTGCCGGCGTCCCCCTCGTCGCCGATGACGACGAGCGGAACGGTCCAGGTGCCGTCGGTGAGGAACGTCAACGCCGCTTCGTAGAAGTACAGCGGGGTGCCGGCGCCACTGACGAGCAGCACGACCTTGCCGCTCACCGGCGGCGACCCGGTGCCGGCGAGCGACGAGCACTGCGGCAGCGTCGCGGACGGCAGCGTGACCCGCAGCCCCGACACCACACGTACAGCACCGGCGGATTCTATCGACGCGCGTCAGACGGACACACGGACCGAACGGTCAGCGGCACCAACCGTGACAGCCCACGGAAACCTTGCCCGCCTCGATTTGTCAAGAGTTGACAAAACCCGATATCGGCGCGAATCTCCGTATGGACGTCACCACCCCGCCCCGCCCCATGCAGTCCGTCCACTGAAGAAGGCGCCGCCCCGCCAGGCGCGCGCACGCCACCGCCCGGCATCGACGGCTGGTGATGGCACGCGTGCTGACAACGTTGACCATGTCGACGACGGGCGGCGCGAGACAACCCTCACCGAAACGGCAGGTTGCCGCAATGACCCTCCGCCACCCCCGCAGAAGACGGTCCAGCACCCCCAGGCGACGCACCTGGTTCGCGGCGGTCGCCCTCGCCGCCGGGCTGATCAGCGCCGCCGTCACCACCGAACCCGCCGTGGCCGCGCCCGGCGACTTCATCACCGGCTTCGAGGCCGGCGACCCGCAGCCCACCTGGACCAACAGCGTCGAGAACAGCAACGGCGTCGGCGGCTACTGCTGCTCGCTGACCGGCATGGAGAGCATCCCGGGCACCGGGACGGCCCACACCGGGACGACCGCCCTGCTGTACTCCGGCAACGACCTGAGCGCGACGACGTCCTTCTCGTACAACCGGGTCTTCGACGTCGACATCCCGGTCGGCGCGGCCACCACGCTGTCCTACTGGGTGTACCCGCAGTCCGGCGGGCACCTCGACGTCGCGGTCGACCTGGTGTTCACCGACGGCACCAACCTGCGCGACTCCGGCGCGGTCGACCAGCACGGCGTCCGGGTGCACCCGACGTTCCAGGGCAACGGCTCGGTCCTCAGCTTCGACACGTGGAACTACGTCACGTCGAACATCGGCGCGGTCCGGGCCGGCAAGACGATCGACCGGATCATGGTCGCCTACGACCAGCCGCTGAACACGGGCCTGTTCCGCGGCTGGTTCGACGACATCTCGATCCTCGCCAACGGCGGCACGGCGAGCCGGCTGTCGGACTACGTCGACACCCGGCGCGGCTCCAACTCCAGCTTCAGCTACTCGCGGGGCAACACGTTCCCCGGCACCACGGTCCCGAACGGCTTCAACTTCTGGACGCCGGTGACCAACGGCAACAACGACAGCTGGCTGTACGAGTACAAGGCGACCACCGTGCAGGGCTTCGCGATCAGTCATGAGCCCAGCCCGTGGATCGGTGACTACGCGCAGCTGCAGGTCATGCCGATGACCGGGGCGGTGAAGTCGACGCCGGACTCGCGCAAGTCGACCTTCACCCATGCCAACGAGGTCGCGAAGGCGCACTACTACAAGACCCGCCTGGACACCTACGGCATCACGGCCGAGATCGCGCCGACCGACCACGCCGGCGTCATGCGCTTCACGTTCCCCTCGGCGGCGGAGTCGGTGATCCTGTTCGACACCGTCGACAGCGCGTCCGGGTCGCTGACGGTCAACAACGCCAACCGGACGATCCAGGGCTCGATCAACCACCGCGGCCAGACGATGTACGTCTCGGCGACCACGGACAAGGCGATCGCGGCGTCGGGCAACATCACCGGCCAGGGCGCGACCAGCTGGGTGCGCTTCGCCACCGCCGCCAACGAGCAGGTGACCCTGAAGATCGGCACCTCGTTCATGAGCGTCGCGCAGGCCACCGCCAACCTCAACCAGGAGGTCGGCAGCAAGAGCTTCGACACGGTGCGCGAAGAGGCCGCGACGATCTGGGACAACACGCTCGGCAAGGTCCGCATCGAGGGTGCCACCGCCGACAACCAGACCACGTTCTACTCGAACATGTACCGCTCGTTCATGTACCCGAACAACCGCTCCGAGATGGTCGGCGGGGTCCGCAAGTACCACAGCCCCTACGACAACACGGTGCACGACGGCCAGATGTACGTGAACAACGGCTTCTGGGACACGTCCCGCGCGGTGTGGCCGCTGTACACGCTGCTCGCGCCGACGAAGACCGGTGAGATGCTCGACGGCATCGTCAACGCGTACAAGAACTTCGGCTGGACGCCGCGCTGGACCGGTCCGGGCTCGATCGACATCATGGTCGGCACCAACCAGGACCTGGCGTTCGCCGACGCGTACATGAAGGGCGTGCGCAACTTCGACTACCAGGCGGCGTACGCCTCGATGGTGAAGAACGCGAGCACCTACTCCGGCGCCGGCAACAAGGGACGCAAGGCGATCCAGACGTCGGTCTTCAAGGGCTACGTGGCGACCGACGTGCTCGGCGAGTCCGCGGCCTGGACCCTGGAGGACGCGGTGAACAACTTCGGCATCGCGCAGATGGGCCAGGCACTCGGCTACACCGAGGACGCCGCGTACTTCCGCAACCAGGCCCTGGACTACACCAACCTGTTCTCCCCGTCCGTCGGGTTCTTCCGCGGCAAGCAGAGCAACGGCTCGTGGCGCACCACCGACGCGAACTTCAAGCCGCAGGAGTGGGGCTGCGAGTGGACCGAGGGCGCGGCGTGGCACTACGCGACCGCGGCGCCGCAGGACCCGAACGGCATGGCCAACCTCTACGGCGGCAAGGCCCAGCTCTCGGCGAAGATCGACGCGGTGCTCGCCGCGTCGCGGGACTTCCTGCCCGGCTGCTACGGCGGGACGATCCACGAGATGTCCGAGGCGTACGACACGAACATGGGTCAGTACGCGCACTCCAACGAGCCGATCCACCACATGCTGTACATGTACAACTACGCCGGTACCCCGGCCAAGACGCAGAACCAGGTCCGCAAGGTGCTGACCACGCTCTACAACTCGGGCGCCGGCACCGGCAACGGGTACCTCGGCGACGAGGACAACGGTGAGATGTCCGCCTGGTACGTCTTCTCCGCCGCCGGCTTCTACCCGGCCCGGATGGGCTCGACCGACTACACCATCGGCGCGCCGCTGCACCCGAAGACGACCCTGACCCTGGAGAACGGGCGCACGTTCGTCGTCAACGCGCCCGGGGTCAGCGACACCAACCGCTACATCCAGAGCGCCACGCTCAACGGCGTGAACTACACGAAGAACTACCTGACGCACGCGGACCTCACCGCCGGCGGCACGCTGAACTTCGTGATGGGCCCGAACCCGTCGTCGTGGGGCACCGGCGCCTCGGACGTCCCGGGGTCGATGACGTCCGGCACCGCCGCGCCGGTCCAGCTGAAGGACAAGGCGACCGGCAGCACGGTCACCGTCACCGCCGAGAACGGCACGGCCGAGGGCCGGGCCATGCTGGTGGACGACACGTCGATGACGAAGTGGCTCGCGTTCGCGAACACGGCCACGATCACCTGCCAGCTCACCGCGTCGGCGACGGTCAAGCAGTACACGCTGACCTCCGCCGACGACGTGCCCGGCCGGGACCCGAAGAACTGGGTCCTGCAGGGCAGCAACGACGGCACGAACTGGACGACGGTCGACACCCGCACCAACATCGACTTCGTCGACCGGCGGCAGACCAGGGCGTTCGTGATCAACAACGGGACCTCGTACTCGCGGTACCGGCTGCAGATCACGGCCAACCACGGCGCCGCGGAAACCCAGCTGGCGGAGCTCGAGCTCCTCGGCTGAGCACGGCACGCGTCACGGAGGGCGGTCACCGGTCACGGTGGCCGCCCTCCGGCGTCCCCGGCGGTGATCATCGAGAAAGCGCTCTCCCATCCCGTCGCCCGCGGCGGTAATGTGCCGGTGATCGACGGCCGGCGATCGGGGGGACGGATGTTTCGGCTGGTGCTCGGCGCGTTGCGGCGCAGGGTGGCGCAGAGCGTCGCCGTGCTGGTCCTGACCACACTGCTGGGCGCGGTCGCCGCCGCCGGGCCGCAGTTCGCCGCCGCCGCGGCCGCCAGGACCGCCGCCGCCGACCTCGCCTCGGCACCGCCCGCACAGCGGCTGCTGTCGGTGCGCCGCAGCATCCCCACCGACGGCGACCCGGCCGCCGCGCTCACCGCGTTCCGCACCGAGGTCGAGGGGCTGCTCCCGCTGCGCGACGCCGAGCCGGTCCTCGGGCTGCGCCAGACCTTCACGGTCAGCACCGGCGGCTTCGGCCGCACGGCCCCGGTGGCGTACCGCGACGGCGTCTGCGACCGGCTGCGGATCACCGGCGCGTGCCCGGCACGGGAGTCCGAGGTGCTGCTGAGCCGCCGCGCGGCCGCCACCCTCGGCATCGACGCCGGCCAGGACCTGCTGGTCCGCGCCCAGCCGTCGGCGCCCGACCTGCCGCTGCGCGTCACCGGCACGTACGAGCTGCTCGACCCGGGCGGCGTCTACTGGGCGGACCCGCTGTTCGGCCCCGGGCGGATCGAGGCGGGCGAGGAGACCCTGGACCCGGTGTTCGCGGCACGGGACGCCTTCGCCGGGGTCCGCTTCAACGGGGCGACCGCGGTCTACACGACGCTGGTGCCGCCACGGCTCGCCGCGGGTCCGGGCTCCTTCGCCGACAGTCTCGCCGAGGCCGGGTACACGCTGCGCACCGCCGGCTACGAACTCGTCACGCCCGGCGGGGAGCTGCTCGGCGTCATCGCGGCGGACAAGGCCGCGGTCCGCGAGGGCGCCCTCGCCGGCTGGCTGCAGGCGATCATGCTGTGCTGGCTGGCCCTCGCGGTCGTCGGCCGGCACACCGCGCAGGACCGGCGGGCGGACGTGGCGCTGCTGAAGCTGCGCGGCGGCACCCGCCGCCGGATCGTGCGCCTCGCCGCCGGCCAGCACCTGGCGCCGATGCTGGCGGCGCTGCCGCCCGGCCTGCTGCTCGGCTGGCTCGGGGCGCGCCTCGCCGCGGGCGGGCCGGTGCCGGCGACGGAGCTGACCGCGACGCTGCCGCTCGTCGCGACCGCGCTGACCGTCCGCGGGCTGCGGCAGGACGGGCCCGCCGGCACGGTCCTGGACGCCGCGCGGCTCGGCGACCCGCGCTTCTGGCGGGCCACCACCACCGGCGCCGGCATGATCGTCGCCGCCCGCGACGGCGTGCTGACGCTGCGGATCCCGCCGCCGCCCGCCGCCGGGCAGCGCGCCGGTGACAACCACGCGTGGGTGGTCGACTCCGCGCAGCCGGTCCCGGTCGTCCTGGCTGGCCCCGCCCCGGAGTCCTGGGTCGACGGCGACCCGGCGCTGACCATGTTCGGCGGGCTGGACGTGCCGGTCCGGGTCGTCGGCACCGTCGCGCTGCTGCCGTCGCTCGGCGCCTCGGGCGTGCTCGTCGACCTCGCCACCGCGCAGCGCTCCCTCGGCGTCCCCGGCACCGCGGGCGCCCGGCTGGAGGTGTGGCTGGCCGAGGGCACGTCCCGGGCGGAGGTCGCCGCGCTCACCGCCCGGCTCGCCGCCGCCGGGGTCGAGGTCACGGGCGCCGACAGCGTCGCCGCCCGGCGGGACCGGCTCGCCGGGCACGGGCCCGCCCTCGCCGCCCGCTTCGGGCTGCTGACCGCCGGCGCCGGCCTGCTGCTGGCCGCGGTCGCGGCGACCGTCGCGGTGACCGCCGAGCGCCGGGTCCGCGGCCAGGAGCTGCGGGCGATGCGCCACCAGGGCCTCCCCGCACGCGACGCGGTCGGCGCCGGGATCCTCGGCCAGGCGGCCCTGCTCGGGGTGGGCCTCGCCGGCGGCCTCCTCGCCGCGGTCGTCGCGCAGCGGGCCGTCGGCGCGCCGGTGGTCGTGTTCATCGACGACTGGCGGCTCCTGGCGCCGCCCGACCCGTCCCAACCCGTGGCCCTCGCGGCCGCCGGGGTCGTCGCGCTCGCCGTGCTCGGCGCGGTGTCGTGCGGCGCGCTGCTGTCATGGGCTCGAACCATCCGGGGGGCCGCTCGATGATCACGCTGATCCTGGTGATGCTGCGGACGCGGCGCGGGCAGGCGGTCACCCTCGCGGTGCTGTCGCTCCTCGCGGTCGGCGCCGCCGTCGCCGTCCCCGCGTACCTGGCGGCCGTCGACGCCGCCGTGGTCCGTGGCGAGGTCGCCGCGGCCGAGGCCGGCGAGCGGACCGTCTCGCTCAACGCGACCGTCGACAGCGGTGAGGGCCTCGGCCGGGTCCAGTTCGCCGACGTCGGCAACGCCCTGCTCGACCTGCCCGGCTTCACCCACGTGTACTCCGCCCGCTTCCCCGCCGTCGGCATCGAACCGGGCCCGCGCGAGGCGTCCTGGATCACCTACCGGCAGCACGTCTGCGCGCACGTGACCGTCGTCGCCGGGCGGTGCCTCATCGGCTCCGGCGAGGTGCTCCTCGGCGAGCAGAGCGCGCGCCGGCTCGGCCTCGGCGCCGGGGACGAGGTCACCGTGACGTACGCCGTCAGCAACCCCGACCCGGAGGGCAGGGCCCCGGCCTACACCGCGGACGGCCCGCCCGTCCGGATGGTCGTCGTCGGCGTGTACCGCGTGCCGGCGCCCCGCGACGAGTACTGGGGCGGCCACGACTACTTCGCCCTCGACGCGTTCGGCCGCGCCGCCGAGCCGGTGTTCACCGACGCCGCCACGTTCGCCGTGATGCGACCCGCGATGAGCAACGTCTCCTTCGACGCGACCGCCGGCGTCCCGGTGTTCGACCCGGCGGGCGGCGCCGCGCTGCGCGACCGGCTGGCGCGGCTCAAGGACGAGACCGCCCGGCTCGGCGCCGGTTTCGGCGTCACCACCCGGATCCCGGACCTCGTCGACCGCATCGACCGCAGCCGCGCCCTCGCCCGGCAGACCGTGCCCGTCGGCGCGGTGCCGCTGGTGCTGCTGGCGTACCTGGCGCTGTACCTCGCCGTCGACTACGGCACCGAGGGCCGGCGCACGGAGCTCGCCGTCGTCGCGCTGCGCGGGACGCGGTGGTGGCACCGGTGGACCCTCGCGCTCGGCGAGTCCGTCGCCGCGATCGCCGCCGGTGCCCTCGCCGGGTGCGCCGCCGGCCGGCTCGTCATCGGCGGGCTCGTCGCCTGGCGCTTCCCGGGGCTCGGCCTGCCACTGTTCGACGCGGGCGCGCTGTGGCCGGCCGCGGCCGCCGCGCTCGGCGCCGTCCTCGTCGCGGCCCTCGCGCAACGCCGGCACCTGATGAGCCCGGTCGCCGCCCTGCTGCGCCGGGTCCGCCGGCGCGCCCCGGGCTTCCCGGCCGGCGAGGTCGTCCTGGCCGCGCTGACCGCCGCCGCCGTCGGGCAGCTCTTCGCGACCGGTGGCCGGCTGTCCGGCGTCGGCATGCTCGCCCCGGCGCTGAGCATCCTCACCCTCGCCGCCGCCGGCGCGCGCCTGCTCGGGCCGGCCGCCGCCGCGGTGGGCCGCGCCGCCCTCGCCCGGGGCCGGGTCGGGACCGCGCTCGCGGCCCTGCAGCTCGGCCGCCGCCCCGCCGCGCAGCGGATCCTCCTGCTGCTGGTCACGGCGACCGCGGTCCTCGGCTACGCGGTGAGCGGCGCCGACGTCGCCGGGCAGGACCGCGACCTCGCCGCCCGGATCACCACCGGCGCGCCACGGGTCGTGTCGGTGGTGCCCGTGTCCAGGCAGCAGCTCCTGTACGCCGTCCGCTCCGCCGATCCGGACGGGCGCTTCGCGATGGCTGTCGCGCACGTGCCCGGCGGGGCACCCGGTGAGGCGCCGAAGCTCGCCGTCGACTCCGCGCGGCTGCCCTCGGTCGTCGAGTGGCTGCCGGAGTACGGCGACCTCGACGCGAAACGGGTCGCCCAGGTGCTGCACCCGCCGGCCCGGCCGCCGATCGTCGTGACCGGGCAGGAGGTCACGATCGACATCGACGTGTCCGGCGCGCGGCCGGAGGAGCCGGTGCGGCTCTTCGCGGTGCTCGCGTCCCTCACCGGCCGGGGCACCATCTCGGCCGCCGCCGGGGTGCTGGCCGACGGGCCGTACACCGTCCGCGTGCGCACCTCCGTCTGCGCCGAGGGCTGCCGGTTGGTCGCGCTGCGCCTGACCCCGGACCGCCAGACCGCGACCGGCATCACCGTCGGCGTCACCCTCCGCGGCCTGGGCGGCACGTCGTCCGCGGGCGGGGCTTCACCGGGCGGGACTTCACCGGGCGGGGCTTCACCGGGCGGGGCTTCGCCGGTGCCGGACGCCGGGCTCGCCGACGCGACCCGCTGGCGGGCGACCGGGGGGAGCGTCACCGCGACCGGCGCCGGGCTGCGGTTCACCCTCTCGCCCGACCGGGCCGGCGGCGGCTGGCTGCAGCCGGTCGACACGCCATACCCGCTGCCGGTCGTCGGGACCGGCGGGCTGCCGGACGACGGGCGGCTCACCGGTCTGGACGAGCAGCAGGTCCGGGTGTTCACCGCCGGCCGGGCCGACGCGCTGCCCCGCCTCGGCTCCGCCGGCACGCTCGTCGATCTCGAGTACGCCGACCGGGCCGCCACCGACGGCGGCACCGCGCTGCGCCCCGAGGTGTGGCTCGGCGCCGACGCGCCCGGCGACGTGCTCGCCCGCCTCGCCCGCGCGGGTCTCGTCGTGACCGGCGACGTGTCCCTCGCGACCACCCGCGACCGGCTCGACGCCCAGG
The DNA here is from genome assembly GCF_055586325.1 of Dactylosporangium sp. NPDC051087. Lineage (NCBI taxonomy): Bacteria > Bacillati > Actinomycetota > Actinomycetes > Micromonosporales > Micromonosporaceae > Dactylosporangium > Dactylosporangium sp. NPDC051087. Next base: position 137,268 of record NZ_JBVJIJ010000007.1, read on the forward strand.
GCCCCGCCATCGGCCTGTGGTTCCACCTCCTGGCGGGGGCCCTGGCGCTGCTGCTCGGCGCCGTCGGGCTGGGCATGATCGCCGCCGTCGCCCGACCCGCCCGGGCCGCCGACCGGGCCGCGCTGCGCGCCCAGGGCGTCGACGGCCGCGCCGTGCGTCTCGCCGGCCTCTGGGCCTATCCGGCGCTGGTCCTGACCGCCGGGACGCTCGGCCTGGTAACGGCCCTCGCCGTGTGGCGGCTGACCGGCTGGGCACTGCCGATGTTCGGCGAGGACCTGCCGCCCTTGCCGCTGCCCCGCTGGCCCGGCCCGGTGGCGGTGCCGGCGACCTGGCTCGCCGCGGTCACCCTGCTCCTGGCAGTCGCGGTGCGGGTCGGCGGCACCGGCCCCGCACCCCGGCCCGCCCCGCGCTGACCGCCGGCGGGCCTCAGCGGCCAGCGGCCCTCACTGACCGGCGGGCCTCAGCGGCCGACAGGCGGCGAGCCTCAGCGGGCAGCAAGCCTCGGCGGGCAGCGGCCGACAGGCGCGGCCGACAGGCGCGGCCGACAGGCGCGGCCGACAGGCGCGGCCGACAGGCGCGGCCGACAGGCGCGGCCGACAGGCGCGGC
>NZ_JBVJIJ010000007.1:137972-211223 GCF_055586325.1 Dactylosporangium sp. NPDC051087
CGCGGCCGACAGGCGCGGCCGACAGGCGCGGCCGACAGGCGCGGCCGACAGGCGCGGCCGACAGGCGCGGCCGACAGGCGCGGCCGACAGGCGCGGCCGACAGGCGCGGGCCTCAGCGGGTGGCGGGCAGCGGGCGGAGGAGGTCTTCGAGCAGCGCGGGGACGTCGAGCGTGTCGTCGTCGTGGCGCACCGCGAACCTGTACCGCCCGCCCGGGTCGTCGTCGCCCCCGGCGGCGTCGATCAGGACGTCGGCACCGACCGGGTTGGCGACGAACGTCAGCCGCAGCCGGCCGGCCCCGTGCGGCCCGGCACCGTCGAACCACTGCAGGAACGGGTCGCTCTGGCGGACGCCCGGCACCGTGCCCTGACGCACCTCGCAGCGCGGGAACGTCCAGCCCAGCTGCCGCAGCCCGGCCAGCACCCGCCACTGCCCCGCCGTCGGGTGCACCGTCACCGGGGTCACCCCGACGTCGAGGGGCTCGCCCGCGACGGTGACCGTGGTCCGCAGCCGCACCGCCACGTCGGGCAGCGGCTCGCCCGCGAAGTGCGTGAACGGCGTCTCCCACGGCAGCGGTTGCTCGAACGGGATCGCCCGGCTCCGGCCCGCCGCGAGGGTGAACCCGGCGGACACCTGGCAGCGCAGGAAGTCGACCTCGACGCCGCTGACCACGGTCATGAGCGTCACCGTGACCGCGTCGACGGTGACGGCGTCCCGGGCGCCGCTCAGGTGGACCTGGCCCGCGGCCATCGTCCCCGGCCGCACCCCGCGCTCGTCGAGCATCGCCGATCCGAACATCTGACGCTCCTCGCACGTACCCCGTACCAGGAGCCGACACTAACACGTGACACTGTACGGTCGCCTGTCGTCGCAGCTCACGCCACCCGCACGGCACGGCACGGCCGCCGCCCGCGTCAGGCAGTCGTAACCGGAGTCGCCACCGCACCACTCCCCCAGCACCTGCGACCGCTCGGTCGGCTGAAACCCCGACGGGCCGAAACCACACGCGGCCAGCGCCACGACCACCCACGGCGGCACCCACCGCCGGACGCGCGTCCCCAAGGAACGGACTTCTCCCCGCCGTCGGCCTCCGGAGCCGGATCGAGGGACATGATTTCACGGGCGACCCCTCATCTGGCCGCCTGCCAGATGAGGGAGCCGGCGCAGCAGAACATGTAGGCGGAGAAGTAGAGCTGGTACCGGTTGTCCGACACCCACCGGTAGACCCGCCGGCCGAGCAGCAGGTACGGGACCGCGGCGCCGGCGATGGAGACCAACAGCAGCGGCCAGCTCGGCGGAGGTCCTTCGACGAGGTACAGGACGACGAGCTGCGAGCCGGCGAAGAGCAGGTAGACCGTGGCGACGATGCGATGGATCTCCCGCTTCTCGTCGCTTCGCGTGCCGGCGTACACCGCGAGCAGGCCACCGCCCATGTTGGTGGCCCCGTGCACGACGGCGATCGCGCTGAGCACGGGCCGCCCGCCGGCCTCGCACGCCGAACGCGCCCAGGCCCGCGCCCGCTTGTTGAGCCGGAGCACGCCGCCGACCACGAGCAGCGCCGCCACGGGAAGCCTGATGTTGACGTCGTCGATGAACAGCAGTGACGTCACCGCGCCGGCGGCGATCGCCGGCACCACCCACACGATGTACCCGCCGAACTCATGGCGGCCGGCCCGGTGGTCCAGCAGCAGCTGCAGCAGGCTCAGGGTGATCGACGCGGGAAGCAGCGCGTAGAGCAGGTCCACGTACCCGTGGCCCATCAGCAGCAGCAAAGGGGTGCCGAACAGCAGCAGGCCGACGCCGAAGACGGACTGGACCACCGCCAGGAGACTGATGACGGCCAGCAGAGGGACAAGGTCCATGAGAAGTCCGATCAGGTGAGTGGGGGTGCCGGCTGGACCCGGCGCGGGTCGTACCGGTCGACCAGGGCGGCCACCTGCTCCGTCACCGCTTCCAGCGGCTGCTCACCGTCGACGACCCGGAAGTTCACGCCGTCGTCCCAGAACTGGTCCAGGTAGGTCTGGCGCACCTTGTTCATCCGCTTGAGGTCCAGCTCCTCGCGCTTGTTCGAGCACCTGTCCCGGGCGATGATCCGCCGGATCGCGAGCGCCGGATCGACATCCAGGTAGATGGCGAGGTCGGGCAGCAGGATGTCGCGGTACAGCGTCTGCAGCCAGGGACCGTCCAGGCCGCGCGCCACCATGTAGGCGTAGCCGCTGTAGATGTACCGGTCGGTGACCACCGCCGTGCCCTCGCGCAGCGCCGGCCGGACGACCTCCCGGATGTGGCGGTGGCGGTCGAAGGCCGCCAGCAGTGCCACCTCGGGGAGCATCATCGGGTCGTCGTCGGCCATGTCCTGCACGCACCGCACCACCGGGTCCCGGCGGTAGGCGTCGCTCGGCATGCGGGTGGTGAGCACGGCCCCCCGGGTGGCGAGGTGACTGCCGAGCGCGGCCACCTGCGTGCTCTTGCCGCTGCCGTCGATCCCGCAGATCGCGACGAAGTAGCCCGGTCCGCGGTCGCCGGGTGAAGCCGTGGCACGATCAGCCGTCATGTCCCGGCCCCCTCCTGCTCGTCGGTGGTCTCGATGGTGATCAGCTCGGCGGCCGCGAACGCCGCCTGCTGCGCCTCGGCGACGGTGTCGCCGAAGGAGAGGACGAACCCGGCGCGCTCCCGCGAGCTCTTCATCGCGGCGACCCGGTCGCCCGGCCGGAAGAACACGGTCGCCCGGTCGACGCCGGCGACGGCCCCGGCCTCCTGCACCCCCTTGACTGCGGTGACGACACCGGGGTCGGCCCGGAGGAAGCGGAGGATCACCGCGCTGTGCTTCCCGGACTCGTACAGCGCGGGGAGGTCGACAGGCAGGCCGAGCGAGAGCAGGGCCGCGGCCTTGGACAGGTGGAAGCCGGTGGCGAGCCGCACCAGGCGGGCGTCCTCGCCGCCGCCGAGTCGCGGCATGACCTCGATCACCCGGAACTGCGAGCCGGTGCTCATCACCTGCGCGTAGATCGGCGCGTGCGTGATCCGCAGCGCCTCGCAGGCCTGCTGGAGCACCCGTTGCAGGGAGTCGAGCTCGGCGCGTCCGGTGATCGCCGGGAAGATCTTCTCCATCGCCACCCCGAACGCGCCGCCCCGTTCGCGTTGGGAGTTGCGGTACGAGGTGGTCAGCAGGTGGAACCGCCCGTCGACGACGATGCCGTTGACGCCCAGCTCGGAGCCCTTGACGAACTCCTGCAGCACGACCCTGCCGTTCTTGGTCGCGGCGAACGCGCGGCGGATGCTGTCGAATGCCTCCTCCCGCGAGTTCGCCTTGTCCACGGCGGTCTGCCCGATGCCCTCGTCGGGCTTGACGACCACGGGGAAGCTGAACGTGTCCCAGTCGAGCGTCTCGAAATGCTCCGGCGAGTCGCCGATGGTCGTTCTGGGCACCGGGACCCCCGCCGCGCTCAGCAGATCCCGGACCTCGCCCTTCCGCATCGGCAGCGCCGCGGTCCCGGGCGTGACGTAGAAGGGCAGGCCCAGGCTGACGGCCAGCTGGGAGGCGATGAGCACCGCCTCGTCGCTCCCCCCGGACGCGACGGACCCCGGGCGCCGGTCCAGCGCGAACCGGGTGATGGCCTCGGCGTCGTACCGGTGGATCGGCACCACTTCGACCGGTAGGTCCAGCGCCGGGATGCCCGGCCGGTCGTCGATGACGACCAATGGGCGGTGCAGCTCCAGCAATGCCTCGACGAGGCACAGCTGCGCGTGCCCGCCGCCGATCACCACCACTTCGTCCAGCGACATCGTCGTCCTTCTCCTTGTCATGTGTCGATCGGTGTGGCCGGTAAGGCCCGGGGCGTCATGCCCGGGCGGGCACGGTTTCGTTCAGCGTCCAGGCGCCGCCGTTGCGCGAGCGGCCGGGGTCCCACGGGCACACCAGCCGCTCCCAGACGGGGGCCGGTCGCAGGTCGGAGGAGACGGGGTCGCGACGGGAGATGTGGCACACCACCCCGTTGCCCATGTCGAACTCGCCGGCCCGCAACAGGACGGTGAACTCGTCCGGCGTCAGCCCACGAAGCGCCACCGCGATGCTGATCAGCACCTCACCGTGGAGGGAGACGAAGGCGGCCCGTTTCGGCGGGTCGCTCTCGAGGAGCCCGAGGAACTGCTTCGCCCGTTCGACCAGCTCGGCCATGCTGTTGCCGCCGCCGGGCGGGATCCAGGTGTACGGATCCTCGGCGTCCTTCTGGAGCTGCCGGAGCTGCCGCCGGGTGATGGACGAGCCCAGGGTGCCCCAGAGGCGGTCGTGCAGGAGCTCCGTCTTCTGCCAGAGCGCTCCGGGAACGTCCAGGCCGAACGCCGTCTCATGGGTCCGGGTGTTGCCCGGGATGTCGTCGCACATCCAGAAGGAGCAATCGCTGAAATCGCCGTGCTGCGCGCCGAGGACGCCGGGACATTCCCCGTCCAGCCAGCCGTTGATGGCGAGCACCTGGCTCCTGCCCTGCCCGGTCAGGCCGCGGTCCTCCGGGACGCCGGCGAACAGGGGGAAGTTCTCGACGTGTTCCCCGGCGCGGACCCGGGCCAGCCGTTCGGTGTCCTCGGCCGAGATGATCTCGCCGTGCCGGATCAGGAACAGGTCGAACGGCAGCTGCGCCGCAGCGGCCGCCGCGGGCCGCCGGTGGTCTCGCTGCCGGATGGACTCGATCAGGGTCCGCTGCCGCCCGGTCCGCTCCCAGCGGTCGGACGGAAGTACCGCGAGCGCCGCCTCCTTGCGGTCCCGGTTCTCGGCGGCGAAGGCGGCGATCTGCTCCTCGCTGAACACGATCCGGCTGCCCGTCATCAGGACGTCGCGACGGTAGCCGAGACGGTCCATGGCCGGACCGGCCAGGGACTCGATGATCGCGATGTCGTGACTGCTGAGATTGCCGCTGTACTTCGCCACCGCAGCGGCGGTGATCGGCCGGTCGAGGTTGTTCCAGTGCGTGCCGACCTTGGCGATGTGCTGCGCCTCGGCACTCTTGTGCTGCTCCAGCATCTGCCCGTCGAACGGGAGGTCCAGGAACCGGCAGAGGTCGCGCACCACTCGTTCGGGGTCCGTGACGAGGTCCTCGTAGCGCACGAAGTGGACGGGATCCGGGATGCGGTCGATGCCGGCGAGACAGGCCTGCTGCGTCTGGACCCATTGCAGGGCCTGGAAGTACGGATGCTTCTCGCCGTGGGCGATGTTCGAGAACGAGTAGCAGACGTCCCGCGGGTCCCGGTACAGGTAGACGAAGCGGACGTCCGGCAGCTCGTCCTTCAGCTCCTCGAACCACCTGAGCGCGTCCGCCTCCTTGTTGACCCAGATCCGCGCGCCGTCCGCCTCGGCGCACAGTTCCATCACGGCCGACAGGATCGAGATGAACGAGGTGCCCCGGCAGCGCCGCTCCAGCGCGTCGACCTCGAGCGCGGGGCCGGTCCAGGCGACCGGGCCGGAGGCGATGAGGTCGCACGTGTCGGCGATCATCTGCCGGAAGGCCGGGCGTCCGGCCGGGTCGCCGTAGGCGCCGGCCAGCGGCATCATCCGCCGCAGCACGCCGATCATGTGCGGTGCGCTGATGCCGGGATGCCGCCCGAGCATCAGGCGCAGCAGGTTCGTCCCGCTCCGCCGCTCACCGATGATGAATACCTGTGATGTGGTCATCGAACGTGTCTCCCCCAATGGGCTTCAAGAGTCGACCGGCCGCCGCCGCACCCGGGTCCGGAAACGGCGCTCACCGCGCGGTTCCGGCCCGTTGCGCGCGACCCGCGGTCGCCGTGAGCATCGAGCAGGCCTCGTGGACGTCCAGCGCGGTCCGGCGCGCCGTGAGGGTGGTCAGGAGAGTGGTCAGCAACGCCGCGAACCGTTCGCCGGCGCCCCGGCAGTCCGGCCAGCCGGCGACGGTGACCCGCTGCGTCTCCAGCACGGTCCGCGTGCTGAGGATGTTCAGCACGTCCATGACCATCAACGAGGCCAGCACCTCGTCGCTCCGGGCGGCCGCGGTCAGCAGGCCGGCGGCACCGGCCGCGACGCGGTGCACCTCCGGCCCGCCCGCGGCGATCATGGCCAGGCGCGCGAGGCACCTCGCCAGGTCCGCCGCGGGGTCACCGAGGTGGACGGCCGGGTCGATCAGGACCACCCCGCGGTCCGGCGAGAAGAGGATGTGATCCGGCTTCAGGTCGCCGAACACGACCGCCGGACCCGTCGCCGCGGGCTCCGAGGCACGAAGCAGCCGGGGGGCGAGCCGCAGCATCGCCTTCGCGGCCTCGTCGGGCAGGCCGAGGTAGGCCAGGTAGTCACCGGAGTCCGCACCGGCGAACTTCCGGGCGAAGGTGGGTCGCAGACCACCGGCGGCCATCGCCGGCAGCGCGTCCGGAAACGCCCGGCGCAGCTGCTCCGGCGGGGTCCGCCAGATGTCGCCGAGCACGGCGGCGACCTCGTCGAAGCGCCCCGGCCAGGCAGGATCGCCGCTCCTGACGAGGCCGGCGAGCGACTCCGCCTCCCCCTCGAAGACCGTCACCAGCACGCCGTCCGCGTGCAGCAGGATCCGGGGGACGCCGGACCCGATGCGCCGGCCGAGGAACCGGATGACGGCCGCCTCACGGTCGATCACCGACCCGCCGGCCGCCAGATGGGCGCGTTGTGCCCGTTCGAGCCATGCCGACGGGTCGGCCGTCGCCGCGGCTCTGCGCATCAGCGTCGCCTTCGACAGGCCGAGCAGGCTGAACTTCGCGACGACGAGCTGCCCGTTCAGTGCGCCGCAGTAGACGAAGTTGGTGGGACTGTCGATCGCGCGCAGGTCGGTGACCGGCATCCCGCCGCCGGCGAGGCACGCCTCGACGGCCCGCCGGGCGAACCGCTCGAGCGTGTCCGCGCGCTCCGCGACCGCCGGGTCGGTGGTCCTCATGCCATCAAGCGCCATCAAGATTCGGCCAGCTCCCGGATCTCTGTCCACACGGTGCCCGGCAGCAGCACCACGGAACGGAGGCGGTCGCGCCGGGAGCGCCCCGGCATACGGACCGGCTCGGTGCCTGCCGGCGGGCACGAGAGGACATAGGCCTCCAGGTCGCTGATGGCGCTGAAGATGCCCTGCTCCGAGTCCCCCAGCACGCCCAGCTCGAACGAGATGAACAGGCCGGAGTTGCCCCGGCCCGAGTTCTCGGCGACGACGTGGGCGCCGCCGCCGCCGATGACGCCGGCGAGGATCTCGACGGCGATCGACAGGGCATAGCCCTTGTGCGCGGCCAGACCGCCCAGCGGCGCGAGGAACGCGGTCCTGGGCACCGAGTTCAGCCGCGCGGGGTCGTCGACCGGGCGGCCGGCCGCGTCCACCAGCAGGCCGGCCGGCACGGTCTGCCCGGCGGCCTCCGCCATCCGGATGGAGCCGTCCGAGGCCGCGGTCGTCGCCAGGTCGACGACGATGGGATCCCCCGAGGCCGTGGGGCAGGCGAAGACGATGGGGTTCGTGCCCAGGCGGGCCTCGGCACCACCGAAGGGCACCGCCTTCTGGGCACCCCCGCTGAGGTTCACGAACCCGACGATGGCCCGGCCGCCGGCGGCCACGCGCTGCGCCAGATGGGCCAGCCGCCCCAGATGACCGCTGCGGCGGACGCCCACCAGCACCGGGCCGGCGCCGTCCGGCGCGCTCTGCAGGACCCGGACCACCTCGTCGGCGACGAGCGTGCCGAACGCCAGCCTGCCGTCCACCAGGTGCACCAGGTCGGAGACGCGCTCGGTGCTCGGCGTGGCCGTGGGCGCGAGCTTCCCGAGGCGGATGGCCTTGCGGTACTCCGGGAGACGCATGATGCCGTGCGACGGGTAGCCGGCCAGGTCCGCGGCCACCAGCTCCGCGGCGACCAGCTCCGCGGTCGGCCCGGACGCACCGAGGTTGCGCAGCGCCCGCACCGCCGTTGCGGTGGCCAGCTCCGCCGGAATCTCCATCTGCCTGACCGTCGTGTCCGTGCTCGATCCAAGATCAGCCATATCTCACGACTTCCTTTCGGATTGGCATACTCTTTTCCGACCGCTCGGCACGGGCACGCCGGCGCGAGCTTCGGTCAGCCCCGGTGGTGTCGCGTCAGGCTCGTCGAGGGACGAGCCGGTCCGGAGGCTGAGGCGGCGGCCCGGTCCTGGACGCCGGCATTGCGGCGCCGAGGCCCGATCGCCACGGGTTGCGTCTGCGCGGAGCCGCGGATCACGCGCCCTGAAGGTGCGCGCGATCCACCTTTCCCGTCACGGTGAGCGGGAGCGCCTCACGCAGTCGCAGGATCGTCGGCACCTCGTGCCGTGGCAGCTGCTCCCGCAGGTGCGACAGCACGGACGCGCGCAACCGGGCCTCGGGCACCCCGCGATGCGCGGCGGCCGCGACGACGTAGGCGACCAGCAGGTCGTTCGCGGCCGGTCCGCGTTCCACCCCGCAGGCGGCGTCGGCGATCCACGGATGCCGGCGCAGTGCCGCCTCCACCTCGCCGAGCTCGATCCGGTGCCCGCGCACCTTCACCTGGTCGTCGTTGCGGCCCACGTAGTACAGGTACCCGGCCGGATCCGCGTACGCCTTGTCGCCGGAGCGGTACCAGCGGACCCCGTCCCGTTCGATGAACCGCGTCGCGGTCAGCTCCGGGCGGCGCCAGTACCCGAACGCGAGCGACTCGCCCGAGACCAGGATCTCCCCGACCGAGCACGGCGCCACCGGCCGCAGCTCCTCGTCGACCAGGAGCACCTGGAGGTGCGGCAGCGGCCTGCCGATCGGCGTGGCACCGTCGGGGCGGCCCACCGGGGCACCGAGCGGGGCGAACGTGACGTGGACCGTGGTCTCGGTGATCCCGTACATGTTGACCACCGACGAACGCGGCCCGGCGTCGCCGCGGATCCACCGGTCGACCGCTCCGGCGTTGATCGCCTCGCCACCGAGGATCACGTACCGCAGCAGCGGCAGCCCGGCCCCCGCGCCGATGGCGTGGTCGGCCATGACCCGGAACACGCTCGGCACCAGGTTGAGCACCGTGATGCCCTCCCGCACCAGCAGCGCCACGAAGGCGTCGGGGTCGACGACGGTGTCGGGACGCACGACCACGAGCCGGCCGCCGCTGAGCAGGCAGCCCCAGATCTCCCAGACGCTGAAGTCGAAGCTGCACGAATGGACCAGGGTCCACGCGTCGCGCTCGCCGACGTCGTACCACGAGAAGCACGACCGCAGCAGGGCGAGGACGTGCTCGTGGCCGACGACCACGCCTTTGGGATCGCCGGTCGAACCCGAGGTGTACAGGATGTAGGCGGCGCCGGGTGGTGCCTGGACGGCCGCCGTGGGCGTGAGCCGCCGCACCACCAGGTCGCCGTCCGCCTCCTCGACGCAGGCGGTCGCGGCCGAGTCGTCGAGCATGTACCGCTGCCGCGACGCCGGATACCCCGGATCGACCGGGACGAAGGTCGCGCCGGCCGCGAGGACACCCGCGATCGCCACGATCTGCCGCCAGCCGCGCGGCAGCCGCAGCGCGACGACCGAGCCGCTCGCCACGTCGTGCGCGGCCAGCGTGTGCGCGAAGGACTCGACGGCCTGCCACAGTTCGCCATAGGTCAGCTGCCGGTCGAGGTCCACGACGGCCACCTCGGAGGGTGCCTTCACGGCCCACCCGGCCAGCGCCTCCGTGAGGGTGACGGGGCCGGCGAGGGGGTCACCGCTGCGCATCGGCCACCTTGCCGTGGACCACGGTCACGAGGTCGGTGAAACGGGAGTGCTTGAGGAGGTCGCCGGCGTGCAGCGGGACCTCCACCTTGCGCGCGAGCGACGTCATCACCGCGGCGAGGAGTGAGTCGCCGCCCAGGTCGAAGAAGTCGTCGCTGTCATTGATCTCCGGCACGTCGAGCACGGTCATCCAGATCGACCGCAGCTCGCGCTGAACATGCTCCCTTGACATCTGGTGTATTTCCCCCGTGTGTTCGGTCCGCGCGTTCGGAGAACCCCGGACCATCAGCGATGAATGAGGATCACGTGACCAGGTCCGCTACCGTCCCCGCGCGATGAGGTAGGTCAGCCCGGATCCCTCGTATCCCGGCGCCGCGAACTCGGTCACCTCGAGCTGTTTGGCCTCCAGCGCCGCCCTGACGGCCGGTGGCGATGACCGGCGGCTGTCGACCTCGACCACGGCATGGCCGACGGTGACGTCGCCGAGCCCGCCGAGCACCGACAGTTCGTCGCCCTCCACATCGATCTTCAGGAAGTCGATGTGGGACACCCCGGTCTGCGCGCAGAGCGCCGACAGCGGCAGCATCCGCACCCGCCGGGACTGCGGCTCGAACCGTGGACGCAGCAGGTCGTCGAGGTGGGTCAGGACGTCGGCGTCGACGTCGGGCCCGAGGGCCTGCTGGGCATGGCGCCGGACCAGTGCGAAGTCCTCGACGGGGTCCGCCTGCCTGCCGGACATCATCGAATATTCGGGATAGTAGGCGAAGACGCATTCCTGCTCGGTGGCCCCGGCGGCCACGTCCGGAATGATCACTCCGGGCAGGTGGCCGACATTGCGCCGCAGGACCTCCCGGATGTCGGGAATGGCCTCGATCGCGATGAGGCGCCGGACGGACCAGGCCTGGTGGGCATAGAGCGAGAACAGGCCGATATTTGCCCCGACATCGACGACGGTCGCGTCTCGCGTCCCGAGATCCGGCAACGAGTACACCATGTCGTCGACGATTTCCCGGTACAGGTAATCCGTCTCGCTGCGCGACATCTCCTCGACGGACCAGCCGTTGGGCAGCGTCCGGCGCAGCCGGCCCGGCTGGACCGTCACGTCACGTCTTTCACGAGACCATGCTCGGCGAGCCGCCCGCAGAACGCCGCGACGGCGGGCGTGACCTGCTCGACGTCCTCGCCGGATGCGGCCGCCACCTCGGCGGCGATGTCCCGGACGGTCCGCCGTCCATCGATACGCACCCATACATCACGGCCGTCGCCGTTGAGGACGAACCGGCTCAGCATGGTTTCCAGCAGCACGCTGCGCTGCTCGACCTCGGCGAGCGAGGCGACCTCGCCGGCGAGTCGGGCGGCCACGTCGAGGCTTCGGATGAGGACCCGGTCACCGCCGGTAGAACCGCTGTTCATACCCGCTCCATTCCTTCGACAGATCAGGTTAGGGCAGGAGTGTACAGACGGCGTTCGATCCGCGTGGCCCCTTCTCCGCGACGATCCACATAGGACAATGACGGCCGGACAGTCCGCAATGACATTGAATTCGGTACATAGCAAAAGCGGGGCAGCGGGCCGGGGTCACATGGTTGTAGTGTGCGGGTCCGCGTCGGCTGGCATCGATGCCGCACGCGATCATCACGGGGAAAGGAAGACCTCCATGTTCGCGCCCGCACTCACGGTGCTGACGGCGGCCCCGACCGCCCCACAGCCGCCGGACCTGTCGTACGAGGGCATCCTCAAGCGTTTTCCCGGACTGGAGAACGTCCATGCCTTCGGCTGGACCGGCTCCAGAGCCGAAGGGTGGGGCAACGCGCTCAGCGACCTCGACCTCTACGTCTTCTCGGCCGACCAGCCCGAGCTGCCCGTCGACGAGTCCGCCGAGACCTACTCCGGGCGGGACGCCAAGGGCCTGACGTGGACCGGCTGGAACGGCCGGTACGACGACGTGTGCGTCGACCTCATCGTCTGGCAGCCCGACAGCCTCGAGCGGCTGCTGGAGCCCTACCTCGACGGCAACGAGCCCGAGCTGTGCGGGCTCAGCGACCCGATGCAGGACCTCGTGTACCGCGTCTCCATCGCGGTCCCGCTGTCGAACGAGGCGTTCTTCCTGGAGAAGCAGCAGCTCATCCGCGACTCGACGTACGGACGGGCACTGGCCCGGAAGATCAAGATGGCGGCCGACAACGCGTTGAACGACGTCGCGGGGCAGCTCGCCGCCGGCGACGAGCTGAGCGCCGTGATGTCCGCGGGCTTGGCCGCCGTCAACGCCGCCGACCACTGCCTGCTGCTCGCCGGCCAGTTGTGCCGCGGCCGCAAGTGGCTGCTGCGCCGCATGCAGGCCGCGCCGGGGTGCGGCATCACCCCCGAGGAGTACCTGTCGGTCGTGTACGACAGCGCGTACCCCGGCGAGTCGAACGCCGCCCGCGCGGAGCGGGTCGCCCGGTGGGCGCAGGCCCAGCTGATCCGGGTCGAGGACCTGGCGCTGACGTCGCGCTGACGCCCCGCCGGCCCCACCCCACCTCCGGAGGCGACACACGGAGCGACGTCGCGCGCCTCCGTCGGTCCGGCGTGCCCCGAAGCCGGAGAGACCGCGGTCAAACCCTGTAGTACCAACGGATTCTCGTGGAAGGAACGCCGTGTCAGGACTGCTACGGACACCGTCCATCGCCGTCATCGGGATGGCTGCCAGGTTCCCGGGTGCCGACGACGTCGAGACGTACTGGACCAACCTCGTCGACGGGGTCGAAAGCGTCTCCCGCGGGGACGGCGCCGCGGCCACCGACGGCCGGTTCGTCCCGGCGGTGGCCAAGGTGCGCGATGTCGACCTCTTCGCGGCCGACCACTTCCGGATCCCGCCCGCCGAGGCGGCCATCATGGACCCACAGCACCGGGTGCTGCTCGAGGTCGCGGTGACGGCCCTGGAGGACGCCGGCTACCACGGCGCACACGGCAAGAGCGTCGGCATCTTCGTCGGGTGCGGCGAGAACTACTACCTCCGCGACTTCGTGCTGCCCCACCTGCGGCGCACCGCGACCGAGCCGGAGCCCGGGCGGCCGACGGCCAACGGCACCGAGACCCGCGTGCTCGCCGCCAACGAGAAGGACTTCCTCGCCTCCCGGATCGCCTTCAAGCTCGGGCTGACCGGCCCCAGCATCACCGTGCAGGCGACCTGCGCCACGAGTCTGAGCGCCGTCGCGCTCGCGTGCAACGCGCTGGCCGTGGGCGACTGCGACCTCGCGCTGGCCGGTGGCGTCAGCCTGCTCATGCCGGACATGGACGGGTACGAGTACACGCCGGGCGGGATCTTCTCCGCGGACGGGCACTGCCGGTCGTTCGACGCCGACGCCTCCGGCACCGTCCCGGGCTCCGGCGCGGCGCTCGTGGTGCTCCGCCGGGACGACGACGCCCGCGCCGACCGCGACCATCGCCGTGCCGTCATCCGCGGCTGGGCCGTCAACAACGACGGCGGGTCCCGGGCGGGCTTCACCGCGCCGAGCGCCGCCGGCCAGCAGGCCGTCATCGAGGCGGCGCTGGCGCGGGCCGGTCTGGCGGCCGACGACGTCGGCTACATCGAGGCACACGCCACCGCCACCCCGATCGGCGACCCGGTCGAGTTCGAGGCGTTGCGCCGGGTCTTCGGGACCGGCCCGCGCCGGGGCGGGGCGTGCGTGCTCGGCGCCGTCAAGACCAACATCGGCCACGCCGACGCGGCCGCCGGGGTGGCCGGCCTCATCAAGGCCACGCTGTCCGTCGAGCGCGCCACGCTGCCGGGGACCCTCCACTTCCGGTCGGCCAACCCGGAGATGCCCCTCGCGGACTCGCCGTTCACGGTCCGCCCGCGGACCGGGCCGTGGACGACCGACGGGCCGCGCGTCGCCGGCGTCAGCGCCTTCGGTCTCGGCGGGAACAACGCCCACGTCGTGCTCCAGCAGGCCACCGACGTGCCCGCCGCGGCGACGTCGCGCCCCCGCCAGGTCGTCGTGCTGTCGGCCCGGTCCGAGTCCGAGCTCGCGGACCAGCGCGCGGCACTCGCGGACCGCCTGCGACAGCGGCCCGCGCTGGACGCCGGCGAGCTGGCCGACGTCGCATACACCCTGGCGGTGGGCCGGCCCGCGTACGAGTACCGCTGGGCCGCGGCCGTCCCGGACCTGACGGGGCTGCTCGAGGAGCTCGGCGCCCCGGCCCCGCCGACGCATCCGGCGCTGCGCTGGTCGCTGAGCCTGCACGGCGGCCACGAGCAGTTCGCCGCGATGGGTCGCCGGCTGGCCACGACGGAGCCGCTGTTCCGCGCGGCCCTGGCCGGTCTCGAGGACGCCGCGCCGGCCGGCGCGGCATCGGACCTGCGCACCGCGGCGCTCTCGGCCGCCGCCGTCATGCGCGTGCTCGCCGATCTCGGCATGAGCTTCGGGCGCACCGACGCACCGCGGTGGGCCCGGCCGGTGGTGGCATGGGCCGCCGCCGGCGCGGACCCCGCGACGCTGGCGGCGGCGGTGCACGCCTGCGCACCCGGCGACGACGCCGGGGACGCGCGGACCGGCGCGGGACGGCTGCTGGTCGGTCCCGCGTTCGACCTCGCGGAGGCGGTGGGTGTCGCGTGGGCGCACGGCGTCCGGATCGACTGGCCGGCGTACTTCGGACCCGAGGAGCGCGGCCGGACCCCGCTGCCGGGTTACCCGTTCCGGCGGGACCGGTACTGGCTGCCACGGGCGGCCCCGGAACCTGCTCCCTCGACCGGTGCGGCCACCGAGCCGGCTCCGGCGCCCGCACCGGCACCGAACGGCGTGCGGCACACCGTGGCGTCCGTGTGGCGCGGCGTGCTCGGGATCGACTCCATCCAGGACGAGGCGCACTTCGTCGACGACCTGGGCGGCGACTCCATGTACGCCGTCGAGATCGGCGCACGACTGCGCGAGGTCCTGCACGTCGACGTGCCGCTCGACCTGCCGTACGTCGCGCCCACGATCGCCAGCACGACGCGCTACATCGAGTCGGCGCTCGCCGGCGAGGCGGGCGACGCGGCGAAGGCGGACCGCTGATGCCGGCCCCTGTCACGCGTCTCGGCCTGCAACTGGCCGGGTACTCCTTCCCCGGCGTGGCCGACGCCGACATCTTCACGCGCGTCAGCGAGGTCGCGCGGGCCGCGGAGGAAGCCGGGTTCGACAGCCTCTGGACGATGGACCACTTCCAGCAGATCGACGCGGTGGGCGGCCCGGAGGAGCCGATCCTGGAGGCCTACACCACCCTGGCCGCGCTCGCCGCCGTGACCACGTCGGCGCGTCTCGGTGTGCTCGTGACGGCGTGCGGGTTCCGCAACCCGGCGTTGCTCGCCAAGATGGTGACCACCATCGACATCATCAGCCGCGGTCGCGCCGTCCTCGGCATCGGTGCCGGTTGGCACGAGGAGGAGTTCCGCGCCTACGGGTATCCCTGGTCGCCGGCCGGTGACCGGCTACGGCAGCTGGCCGAGGCCGTGCAGATCTGCCGTGCCATGTTCACGCAGTACGCGCCGAAGTTCGAGGGTGAGCATCACCGGATCGCCGAGCCGCTGAACGTCCCGGGCCCGGTCGACCTGTCCGGGCCGCCGATCCTCATCGGCGGCGGCGGCGAGCGCGTCCTCATCCCGATGGTCGCCGCGTACGGCGACGCGTGCAACTTCTTCGGCGCGCCCGCCACGGTACGCCACAAGATCGACGTGCTGGAGCGCGCGTGCGAGGCCATCGGGCGCGACCCCGCCGAGATCACGAAAACCTGGCTGGGGCACGTCCTCATCGCCGACAACGACCGCGAGCTGCAGACCGCCGTCGACCGGCTCGGCCGGCTCTACCATCTCTCCGCCCGGGCCACGAGCGGCTTCGCCCTGTGCGGGACCGAGTCCGAGGTCCTGGAGCAACTCGCCGGGTACCGGGCGGCCGGCGTCGACGGCGTGATCGTGACCGTGCTGGACCCGGGAGACGTCGCGTACGTGCGGCGCGTCGGCGAGACCTTGAAACGGGGGTTCCATGACTGAACACGGTGCTGCGGCGACCAATGTGGACGGTCCACCGGTGGCCGCGGTGCGAGCGGTGTGGGCGGCCGTGCTGCACGAGGAGTCGCTGGATCCGGACGTCGGCTTCTTCGACCTCGGCGCCTCGTCGGCCGACGTCGTCGCGGCGGTCGCCGTGCTGCGTGAGCGCTGGCCGCAGCTGCGGGTCGTCGACGTCTTCCTCCACTCGACGGTCAACAGCCTCGCGGCCTTCCTGGAAGGGTCAGCGCGCTGACTCCGCACGCAACGCCCGCAGCACCTCGTCAGCGAGGCCGGCCCAGGCGTCGCCGCTGAACAGGTCGTCGGCGTCGTCGACCCGCCGGCACACGAACGGCCCGGTGGTCTCCTCGGCCCAGGTCCGCAGGTCGGCGTCGCTCACGAAGCCGTCCCGGCCACCCCGGACGGCAGTGACCGGCACGTCGAGCGCGGGTCCCGGGCGGTACTCGTACCGCGCGAGCGCCCGCAGGTCGGCCTCCATGACCGGGACGAGCAGCTGCAACATCTCGGCGTCGTCGCGCAGGTGCTCGGGGATGTAGCGCAGCGGGTCGCCCGCGTCCGGCTCGTCCTGCGCGAACAGCCTCGGCGCCACCTGACCCACCACGATCAGGTGGTCCAGCACCGGCCCCGGCAGACCGCGCAGCGCCCGCGCGACCTCGTAGGCGATGACGGCGCCCGAGCAGTGTCCGAACAGGACGATGCGCTCCTCGGGCAGGGCCGCGGCGGCTTCGGCCAGCTCGGCGACGACGGCGTCGACGGTCTGCGGCGGAGGCTCGGTGAGACGCGCCTCCCGACCGGCGAGCCGCGCTCCGTAGAGCCTCGCGTGGTCGCCGATCGCCGGCGCCCACTTGCGGAACCGGGCGGCACCCGCACCCGCCCACGAGATGCACACCAGAGCGGTGGTGGCCCGGGACGACCGGTTCCAGCACACCAGGTTTGCCGGCCGCGCGGCGTCTGTCATCGACTGACCATCCGAACATTTCCATATGGCACTGGCAGTGCTGAAGAATTCTACGGGACCGTCGTCCCGTCGTTTGTCCCACGGGGAGAGATGGATCTTGCGTACATCGACGGCACCGCGCCTGCTCTGCTTCTACGGCTACGGGTCGGCGGGGCCATGGAGCATCAAGCAGAGCCTCGACCCGATCGCCGAGCTGGCCGTCGTGATCAGTCCGGACGACAGCCGTTCGCGGCAGGCCGCCCCGATCTTCGAGACCCTCGACCTGCCGGTGTTCGACACCCCGGAGGACGCGAGGGCCGCCCTCGGCGGCATCGACGGGATCGTCACCTACAGCGAGCTGTGCGTCGTCGCCGCGGCGACCACCGCCGAGCGGTGGGGTCTGCCGGGCATGTCCCGGCAGACGGCGGACACGCTGCGATCGAAGGTGGCGCAACGCGCGCGGCTGGCCGAGTCCCACTGTGACAACGTGCCGTTCCTGCCGGCGGGCACGGCGGAGGAGGTCCACGAGGCGGCGCGGCGGATCGGTCTGCCCGTCCTCGTCAAGCCCGATCGGGGCTGGGGCAGCCGCGACACCCGCCGCGCGTCGACCGAGGCCGAGCTGGCGGACCTCGTCGCGGCCGTCACGCCCGACGAGCCGGGTGGCTACGTGGTGGAGCGGCTCCTGGTCGGCCGCGACGAGTCGCCATGGGGGGACTACGTCTCGGTCGAGGTCGTCATGGCGGCCGGTGAGCCGGTGGTGCTGGCCGTCACCGGGAAGCTGCCGCTGCTGCCACCGTTCCGCGAGCCGGGGCAGTTCTGGCCGGCCCACCTCCCGCCGGCCGAACGGGCGGACATCTGCGAGTTCGTGCTCCGGGCCGTGCGCGCGCTCGGCGTGACCGTCGGCGCCCTGCACGTCGAGGTGAAGCTCTGCGCGGACGGGCCGCACCTGATCGAGGTGAACGGCCGCATCGGCGGCTTCATCCCCGAGCTGCTCGGCGCCGCCGCGGAGATCGACCTGATCGCGCTCGCGGCGCGGGCGGCCCTCGGCGAGCGGCTCCCCACCGTGCTGGACGAGCGGACGGCCGCACCCGGACGCCGCGTCCACTTCCAGCACAGCTGCCTGGCGCCGCTGGACGCGGTCGAGTTCGTGGACGCGCCGACCGCCAGCGCCCTGCGGCGGCGCGACACCGTCGACCTCTACCGCGTCCTGGTCGGGCGCGGAGCCGAGCTGAGCCACGGCGTCGGCAGCCAGGAGCTCGACCTGATCCAGGCTGCCGTCGACGACCACGCGCTGCTGCCCGAGCGGCTCGAGAGCCTGCAACGCGACATCGTCCTCACCCTGCGCTTCGCGGACGGCTCGGTGAAGTCCGTGACGGGCGCGGACATCGAGGCGCTCAACCGCCGGCGCGGGTTCGTCTGAGTCCGATCTCGTCCACAGTGGACCATCATTCGATCCACTGTGGACGACGATCGCCGGTCCGCGCGACGGACCTCAGCCGGCGGGCGCCGGCACCGGCTCGTCCTTGCCCGTCACGACCGGTGCCACGAGGCCACAGGCCGCGAACGCCAGGCCGAGCGCGAGCCAGGCGACCGGCCCGGTGGTCACGACGAACGCGGCCAGCAGCGGACCCCCGACCTGGACGAGGTGGCTGAGCATCTCGAAGCTGGCGAGGTACCTGCCCTGCTGGCCCTGCGGGGCGAGGCCGTAGGACAGTCCCCACGACCCGGCCGAGCTGTACAGCTCGCCGGCCGTCAGCAGGGCGGTGGCGACCACCAGGACCGCGACGGCGACCGCGGCGGAGCGGCCGCTCGCGAGCGGGAACACCAGGCAGGCGCCGAGCAGCGCGATGCCCGCGATGCGGTTGGCGCGGGAGGCCCCGGACACGGTGTCGGAGCCACGGCTGGCGCGCACCTGCAGCGTGACGACGAGAATCGTGTTGATCACCAGCAGGAAGCCGATCACCCACTTCGGCGCGTTCGAGTGCTGCGCGACGTGCAGGGGAAGGGCGATGTCGAGGATGGCGGCGCTGAGGTACAGGAACCCGCAGATCGCGGCGGAGAGGACCAGGCGCGGCTGGCGCAGCGGGTGCTTCCCGACGACCTGCCAGGCCCGTGCGGGCGGCGCGGGCGGCGCCTCGGCGCGCTTGGCGATCCGCAGGCGGCTGAGCAGGATGGCGGAGATCAGGAAGGACAGGGCGTTGCCGAGCAGCATCGCGTTGTAGGCGGCACGGCTGTCGAAGGCGAGCGCGAGGGCCGCGAGCAGGGCACCGACGCTCATACCGACGTTGAGGACCGACCGGTTGTACGCCGCCATGGCCACGCGCGAGCCGGTCCCGACGATGTCGGACAGGAGCACCTTGTGCACCGGCACGGCCGCCGCCTGGGCCAGGGCGACGGCGATCACGATCGCGACGAACGCCACCCGCCCCTGCACCAGCGGGAACAGCGCGAACAGCGTCGCCTGGACCAGGATGATGACGACCAGGGCACGCTTGGTGTCCACGCGGTCGGCGAGGCGTCCGGCGGGCATCGTGGCGAGCAGGCCGACCAGGCCGGCGGTGGTGAGGCTGGCGCCGATGAAGGCGGCGGACAGATCGAGCAGGTGGACGAAGAAGACGACCGCGCCCGTCAGGTAGAGGCCGGTGCCGGTCGAGGAGACCAGCGTCGACAGGGCATACGTCTGCTGCGCCCGGTTCGGCGGGAGCAGCCGGGCGAGGCGGCCCTTCTCAGCCGCGTCCACGGTCGCGGTCACGACCGGCCACCGTCCGGAGCGGGCCGGTCCGGCCAGGCGTCATCGAGCTGTCCTGCCATGATTCCCCCGTTGTTCGCTTGTTCACCCGCCGGTCACCGAGCGATGCCCCGACCATACACGGCCGTCGAAGTCTGGTGGGGCCCTCACCGGAGAGTCCTTTGTGGACGGTTCAGCGGGCGAGGGCGTCCTCGGCGGGCTCCTCGGTCGAGGGCGGCGCGGCCGTCGTCAGCTTCTTGCGGGTGACGATGAAGACCACGGCGGCCACCACCATGCCGGCGCCGAGCCAGTCCTGCCAGTGCAGGGTCTCCTCGCCGAGGGAGACGCCGACGAGGACCGCGACCACCGGGGTCACGAAGGCGTACGCCGAGGCGCGGGTCGGGCCCCACTTGGCCAGCAGGTACGTGTAGGCGGTGAAACCGACCATGGAGCCGATCACGACCAGGTAGAGCCAGGCCCAGGCCGCGTCGGCGCTGGGAACGGGCCCCGCGGCCGCGATGCGGTGCCCTTCGAGCACCAGGGAGACGGGGATGAGCAGCAGGCCGCCGATGAAGTTCTCCATGCCGGACATGAAGGTGGCGGGGTAGCGGCTCAGCAGGTCGCCGCCGTAGACGCCGGCCCAGTCGTAGACCAGTGTGCCGACGATGATGGCGGCGGTGCCGGCCAGGACGCGGCCGTCGGGCTCGTACCGCACCTGGGTGAGCACCAGCAGGGCGACCCCGGCCAGGCCGAGCAGCAGGCCGAGGAGCTGCCGGCGGGCGATGCGCTCGCGCCCGAGCAGCAGCGCGAAGGCGAACAGGCCGATCGGCACGAATCCCTGGACCAGCACGCCCGCGAGGCCGGACTCCACGTACTGCTCGCCCCAGAAGATGAGGCCGAAGCAGATGCTGATCGCCCCGGCGGACATCGCCACCAGGCGCCCCAGGTCGGGCCACGTGATGCGCTTCCAGCCGCCCACGAAGCGGGCCACCACGAGCAGCAGCACGCCGGCCACGGTGAACCGGGTGGCGGCCAGCCAGAGCGGCGGTGCGTCCTGCACACCGATCCGGATGGCCAACCAGGTGCCACCCCAGGCGAGGCAGAGGGCGACGAAGGCGAGGGCCGGCATGAAGCTCCCATCGGGATGAGCGGGCGGTGGCCGGGTCGCCGGCCACCGCCTGGACGTGGTTACGGGCGTCGGGCTAGCAGCACCACGGT
This sequence comes from Dactylosporangium sp. NPDC051087, assembly GCF_055586325.1. Classification (NCBI taxonomy): domain Bacteria; kingdom Bacillati; phylum Actinomycetota; class Actinomycetes; order Micromonosporales; family Micromonosporaceae; genus Dactylosporangium; species Dactylosporangium sp. NPDC051087. Next base: position 158,559 of record NZ_JBVJIJ010000007.1, read on the forward strand.
GTTGCCGAAGGCCGCCGTGTCGCCGCTGATGTCCTCTTCGACCTCGAGGCCAGCGGCGGCCAGCTCGGCCGCCAGCTCGGCCGCGGTCGCCTCCTTGTACGGGACCAACGGCAGGTCCAGCATCGAGGTCGTGCCGTCCTGCATGCGGATCCGGCGCGGGACGACCCGGCCGGCGACGACCGGGCCGACGGTGTCGTAGTCCGGCACCGAGTAGAAGCCCTGCAGCCACTTCTCCCGGCAGTGGGCCAGGAGGAACAGCCCGCCGGGGCGCAGCAGGTCGCGGACGCCGCGCAGGTGGGCCGCGCGGAGGTCCGGGTCGGGGATCATGTGCAGGCAGCCCATGTTGAGGGCCAGGTCGAACGCGCCGCGCGGCAGGTTGTCCAGCTCGATCACGTCGCGCTCGAGGAACTCGACCTCGACGCCGGCGGCGGCGGCGCGCTCGCGCCCCTTGTCCAAGGCGGCCCGGGCCACGTCGACCGCGGTCACCGTGTATCGCTGGGTGGCCAGGTAGACCGAGTCGCGGCCCTCGCCGCAGCCCAGGTCGATCACCCTGGCCGGGGCCGCCGGCAGCCGGTCGAGGTTGGCCAGCAGCACGTCGTTGGGGTCGGGCGCCTCCCAGGTGGCCCCGCCCGCGGCATACACGGCCGCGTAACGGTCGGCGTAGCCGTAGTAGAAGTCGCGGGCGGGTGGCACCTCCGCCGCCTCGGCGGCCGCCTCGGGCCGCTCGGCCGGGGCGGCGGGTGCGCCGTGGACGAGCAGCACCGCGCTCGGCACGGGGACCGCGACGGCCCGCACCGTGACGTCCTCGCCCGCCGCGAGCCGCACCGACTGGCCCTCGCCGAGCAGCCTGGCGGCGCCGGAACGAACGACCTCGATGCGCCCGGCGGTGACCACGAGCAGGGAGTCGGCGGCGGGCGCCCAGGCCAGGGGCAGGTCGGCGACCGGCCGGTTGACCAGCCAGCGGTCGGCGCCGGCCACCGGGCCGTCCGGCAGGCCGCGCAACGAGTCCAGGTGGACGGGGCGCCCGGCGGCCGCCAGCACGTCCGCGTTGGTCAGTGCCGCGTCACCGAGGTGCGCCGCGTCGATGACGGTGTTCGTCACGGTCCCGGTCATGCCCCCACCTCCGCCGTCGCGGCGGCCAGGTCACGACGCTCCATCTTGATGATCTCGAGCATCTGCCGCTGCTCGGCCGGCCACCAGGCGCCGCAGTCGTCGCTGACCACGCAGACGGCGCACTGCTGCAGGTCGTAGACCTTCATCCGGGTGATCGGCGGCGCGTACACGTGCAGGGTGACGGTGAGCTCGTCGGTCGGGTTGCCCATCGCGTGCACCATTGAGCGGGCCGCGAAATACCGCGACCCGTTCACCTCGGTGCGGGTCAGATAAGGCACCGGGACATCGTACTGGTCCAGCGTGTACAGGGTGTGCTCGACATTGCCGCTCATCACGTTGACCCAGCCGAACGACGAACCGTGGTCGTGCGGCGCGCAGGTCCGGTTCGCGCCCCAGTTCATCGCGATGATCTCGACCTCGTCATTGGCGAAGATCTTTTGCCGGCCGTACGGGTAGACGCCCGGCTCGCTGGCGTATTCCAGCACCTCGGACAGCGTCCCACCCACGGCCGCCCAGGCGGCGGACAGCTCCTGCGGCCCGGGGGCCACAAGTTGCGAAAATTGCGCGACGATGCGATCGTACAAGCTGTTCGACATTGCTACTTCTCCCATCGATTGGATAGTTAATCCAGGGCTTCGAGATAGTTGCTTCCCCCGCGACTCGTATGCCCGACGGGCAGATCGACCAAGTCGTGAGCATGACTGTCGAATGATCTGGAACATAACAATGCCATTCACCGTGGTCAAGTCAGATCCACGCGTTGAACCGGCCATTTCCGGGCACGGAAAAATGGACGACGGTTACCATTCTTTTCACCGTCGCGAATTGATTGTCCGGACGCGTTACGCCGGCATCACCCCGTCCCCGCGCCGCTGCAGCGGCACGACGCGCTTGATCTTGCCGCTGGCCCGGTCGGGCCGCAGCGCGTCGACGGCCTCCACGGTCAGCTCCGGCGCGAAGCCGAGCCGCTCGCTGACCGCCGCCAGCAACGCCTCCTCCAGCGCCGGGCCGCCGGTGGTGGTGGGCTCGTACCGCACGTGCAGGTGACCCGTCCCGACCTGCAGCACCTGGTACTGCCGGACGCCACCGACCCGGATCGACCACAGCGGCAGCTCCGGCACCGACCGGGTGCGCTCGCCGTCCCACAGCCGCAGCACCGCCGCGTCGCGGCCGAGCGGGAAGCTGATGCTGGTGAGGTCCGGATCGGTCCAGGCGGCCACGTCACCGATGCGGTAGCGGACCAGCGGCAGGACAGTGCGGTACAGCGTGGTGACGACGATCCGGCCCGGCACCCCCGGCCGCGTGACCGGCCGGTCCTCGGCGTCGAGCAGTTCCACCAGGTGCAGGTCGTCGTAGATCCGCAGCGACTCGACGGCCGGGTCCGGCTGGTAGCCCAGCGGGCCGGTCTCCACGGTCGAGTAGCTGTTGTGCGGCGGATGCGGCCACGCCGACTCGATGCAGGTGCGCTGCTCGGGCTGCAGCCCCTCGCCCACGCTCAGCAGGTGGGCCGGGGGCAGCGGCACGCCCCGCGCGAGGGCCTCCTCGGCGATCCCGACCAGCACGTGCGGCCGGGTGAGCACGACCTCGGGGCGGTGCTCCAGCACGACGTCGAGCAGCTCCCCGGGGCTGGCGAAGACGTCGGCGAGCCAGACGTCGAACGCGCCGCCCAGGTGGTACATCCACGCGTTGCCGCCGTTGTGCCGGTCCAGCAGGCCGATGTACAGCAGGGTCCGGGCGGCCGGCCGGGCGCCGTACACCGCCCGGCTGGCGAACGCCTCCAGGCTCTGGGCGAAGTCGCGCAGGCTGTACAGCACCGGCAGCGGCGCGCCGGTCGAACCCGACGAGGAGAAGAGCAGGTGCTCGTCGTCGCAGCGGCTCCCCAGCCGGAACGGCAACGCCAGGAAGCGCTCCACGACGGCACGGTCGACGCCGGTGCCCGCCGCGAACGCGTCGAAGTCCTCCACCAGGTGCTGCTTGTGCAGTACCGGCACACCCTCGACACCCTGGTAGAGCTTGCGGTATCCGGGGTTGGCCGCCCGCAGCGCGGCCGCCAGCGCCCGCATCTCCGCCTCCGCCCGCCCCCTGCGCTCGGCCGGTGGGACGGCGGCCAGCGCCGCCCGCCGCCGCCGCTGGCGGTCGAAGCCCTCCGCGACGAGCGGGTCCTGCAGTGCCGCGCCGTGCAAGGTCATGCCGCCTCCTGCAGGGGGTCGGTCGGGTGGGCCGGCGGCGGCTGCGGCAGGCGCGCCTCGGCCAGCTCCGCGCGGGCGTGCCGGTCGATCTCGGCGAGCCAGCTCCGGACCGCGCCGTCCAGGGCCGGCGGCGGCGCCATGGCCGCGTAGACCGGGCGCCGCCGGCAGCCGTACTTCCGCTTGATGTAGTACGTGCTGCGGCCGAAGTTCACGACGCGCCGGCGTTGCTCGATCGCGTAGCGGATGACGCTCGCGTAGAGGTAGTTGTAGTGCCCGAACTCGGTGAGGCCCGCGTAGTCGAACCCGATGCACCACGGCGCCACCTCGACGCCGTCGTCCAGCGCCACGCAGGCCAGCAGCGGCCGGCCGTGGGCGGAGACCAGGAAGACGACGGCCGACTCGCCGAGCCGGTCGAGCACCGCGCCCAGGAAACGCTCGGTGAAGAACTCCGGGCTGCCGTGGTGGGCCGCGGTACGCCGGACCAGCTCCGCGACGAGGGCCACGTCGGCGTCGCCGCGCCGGACCTCGACGGTCACGCCGGCGCGTTCGCTGCGGCGCATGCCGGACACGATGTTGTGGCGCTTGTTGCTGGGCATCCCGGCGAGGTACGCCTCGAAGCTGTCCCACTCCACGTCGAGCAGGTTGGTGCAGGACAGCAGCGCCAGCCGGTAGCCCCGACCGGCGAGCAGCGGCAGCAGCGGCGAACCGGCCGGGACCAGCGGGAACGCCAGGATCAGGTCGGGCCCTTCGGCCCGGCGCACCGCCTCGACGGTGTCGAGCAGCGCGGCGCGGGTGACGTCGTCGCCGGCGAGGATCTCGCTCGACTGGGCGTACATGCTGTGCGCGACGAACATCGGCGCGTCGGGCAGGCCCGCCTCGACGTAGTGCCGCTGGAACATCCGCAGCTTCGGACATCGGCCCGTCAGGTACAGCGGCGCCACCGCGGTGACCCCGGCGCCGCCGGACGCCACCACGTGACGCGCCTCCGCCTCCACCAGCCCTCCCGACTCGAGGGCCCCGAGCCAGGAGTGCCGGTGGTACACGGAGCCGCCGTGCGCGACGACGGCACCGTCCCAGGCCGCGGCCGAGATCTCGTCGATGCCCCGCAAAACACGGACATCGGCCATACCGGTCATGGCGCCACCTCCGCTGCGCTCCGGCGTCGCCCTGACCTGAACCTGTCACATGATGACCGGCCCGAGCCGCTGCGCTGGCCGGTCATGACGCCACCCCCGCTGCGCTCCGGCGTCGCCCTGACCTGAACCTGTCACATGATGACCGGCCCGAGCCGCTTCGCTGGCCGGTCATGCCTCGGCGAGCCAGACCCGGCGCAGGTGCCGCCGGGTGTCGGTGTACGCGGTCCGCGAGTGCACCAGACGGTGGTTGTTCCAGATCAGGATCGAGTTCGGCGTGAAGTCGATCGACACGTGCGCCTCGTCGAAGTACGCCAGCACCCGCTCCCGGACGTCCAGGACGAACGGGTCGTCGTCGGTGACCACGCAGTTGTAGCTGAAGCGCAGCACGGGCGACAGGCCCTCGCGCACCTCCCGCAGCGGGTGCACGGCCGTGCGGCCGAGCTCCATGTCCTGCACCCCGGCGCTGGAGACGAACCGGTACTCCTGCGAGGACAGGGCGGTGCGCTCCTGCTCGGTGAACCCGTCGTACAGCGGCCGGAGGTCCGCCAGCGTCGTCTGCCCGCCGCCGTCGGAGGCCGGGACCAGGCACCACAGCGCGAGGTACTTCGGCGGCAGGCCCTCGTACTCGTAGCACTCGGTGTGCGGGCGCAGGGCCTTCGTGTTGAGCGAGTGGTACAGGTTCTCGAACCGTTCCTGGGACTTGATCGACCAGATCAGCTCGCCGTCGTACTGCGGCATGAGCGGGCCGAACTGTTCGAGGTAGGCGACGTGGTCGAAGCCGTCGGGGACGTTGTCGATGTAGACGTAGCCCATCTCGTCGAGCTGGGCGGCGACGGTCTTCTGGTCGGTGTCCGGCAGGCTGAGGCGGCTGAGCGGGCTGGTGGTGCCGGCGGTCATGTCACTACCTCCTGTGCTGGGCTACTCCTTGACGAGATCCGCCGCCGGTTCGCCGGCCGCGGCGCTGCGGTCGGCGGGGGCGGGGCGGAACTTCCGGGTGAGGGTCGGCCCGACCACGACGATCGCCAGGCCGACGAGGATGACGAGCACGCCGGTGGTCTGCCGGCCGGTGAGCGCCTGGTCCAGCACCATCCAGCCGGCCACGACGCCGACGACGGGGACCAGCAGCGAGAACGGGGCGACCTTCGAGGCGCCCTCGTCCTGGATCAGCCGGTACCACAGGAAGTTGCCGAGACCGGTGGCGAGCAGCGCGATGTAGAGCACGGCGCCGACGGTGTCGATCGGCATGTGCCGCACCGTGCCGACCTGGCCGTGCTCGAAGACGGCCGACAGCAGCAGCATCGGCGGGATCACGGCGACCGACTGCCAGACCGTCATGGTCCAGGCGGAGATCTTCCCGGCCTTGCGCAGCACGATGTTGGAGCAGGCCCAGCCGGCCGCGCCGATGAGCACGCAGACGACCCCGAGGATCGGCGCGTTCTCCCCGCCGGACAGCGACAGCAGGACCAGGCCGGCGCCGCTGAGCGCGAGCCCCATCCACTGCAGGACGCCGAACGGCTCGCGGAGGAAGAACCACGCCAGCACGATCGTGATGAGTGCCTGGCTCTGGATCACCGTGGCCGCCACGCCGGCGCTGACCCCGAGCTTGAGGCCGAGGAACAGCCCCGAGAACTGCACGACGCCGTAGAGCAGGCCGACCGCCGTGATGTACTTCCACGGCAGCCCGTCGCGGCGGGTGAAGGGCATGAAGAGCACCGCCACCGCCAGGTAGCGCAGGGCGACGAGCAGGAACGGCGGCACGTCGGCGACCGCCTCGTCGGCGACCACGAAGTTGAAGCCCCAGATCACCGCGACGAGGACGCCGAGCAGGACATTGGTGAACTTCATGCGGCGCCGGCCTCGCGCGGGAAGAGGTCGGTCGAGATGTATTTGAGGCCGCTGTCGACGGCCGGCGTGACAATCGTGATGCCGCCGCCGCGCTCCCTGGCGAGGCGCAGCGCGGCCGCCACGTTCATCCCGGTGGACGTGCCGGCGAAGATGCCCTCCTCGCGGGCCAGCCGCAGGGCGGTCTCCCGCGCCTCGGCCTCCTCGACGACCATGACCTCGTCGTAGAGCTCGGGGCGCAGCAGCGGCGGCACGAAGCCCAGCGCGATGCCCTCGACCCGGTGCGTGCCCGGCGCGCCGCCGGAGATGACGGCCGACGTGCTCGGCTCGACGATGTGCACGGTGACGGCCGGGTCGTGCGCCTTCAGTACGTGCGCGACACCCATCGCGCAGCCGGCGGTGCCGACGCTGGCCACGAACGCGTCGACGCGCCCTTCGGTCTGGGCCAGGATCTCCCGGCCCAGGGTGCGCTGGCCGACGGCGTTGTCCGGGTTGTTGAACTGGTCGGTCCAGTAGGTGACGCCCTCCTGGGCCAGCTCGCGGGTCCGGTCGATGATGCGCGGCATCAGGTCCGGCGTGATCGCGCCGCCGACGCTCGGCACGATCACCACCTCGGCGCCCAGCGACGAGATGGTGCGGATCTTCTCCTCGCTGAACGCGTCCGAGGTGACGATCTTCAGCGGGTAGCCCTTGACTGCACACACGAAGGCCAGCGAGGAGCCGGTGCTGCCGCCGGTGTACTCGACGATGGTGGTGCGCTCCGGCGAGATCTGGCCGCGGCGCTCCGCCTCCTCGATCATGGCCAGCGCCATGCGGTCCTTGTAGCTGCCGGTCGGGTTGAAGTACTCGAGCTTGACCAGCACGCGGGCGTCGAGCCCGGCGGTCAGCCGGCGTAGTGGGACCAGCGGCGTGTTGCCGATGGACTGCAGCGCGCTGGGCAGCGCCGGGCGGACCGGCAGATCGTCGAGGACACTCATGTGCGCCTGTTTCCTCCGTCGTGGTGGGTTCAGGTGGTTCAGGTCCCGCTCTTGTTCAGGCAGGCGTCCAGTGCCGCGAGCGCGCGGTCGAGGTGCTCCTCGGTGACCGTCATCGGCGGGCGGAACCGCAGACCCCGATCGCCGCAGGGCAGGACGATGACGGACTCGTCGGTGTACATCCGCGCCACCACGTCGTCGCGCACGGCCCGGTCGGCCAGGTCGACCGCGCACATGAGCCCGCGGCCGCGGGGGTTGTCCAGCAGGCCGGGCCGGGCGCGGGCGAGCTCCCGCAGACCGAGGAGCAGATACCGGCCGCGGTCGGCCGCGGTCGCGAACAGGCCGTCGCGCTCGATGACCTCGAAGATGCGGGTGGCCCGGATCATGTCGGCGAGGTTGCCGCCCCACGTGGAGCTGATCCGCGACGAGACGCGGAAGACGTTGGCCGGCACCTCGTCGATGCGCCCGCCGCCCATCACGCCGCAGACCTGCGTGCGCTTGCCGAACGCCACCAGGTCGGGAGCGAGGCCGAGCTGCTGGTAGGCCCACGGCGTGCCGGTGATGCCGCCGCCGGTCTGCACCTCGTCGAGCACGAACAGCGCGTCGTGCTCGCGGCAGACCTCCTGCATGGCGCCGAGGAACGCGGCGCTGAGGTGGTTGTCGCCGCCCTCGCCCTGGATCGGCTCGGCGATGAAGCAGGCGATGCGGCCCTCGGCCGCCGCGAACGCGGCCCGGGCCTCCCGCAGCGCGTGCCGCTCCGCGGCGGCGTTGTCCGCCTCGTGCGCCTCGACGGGGAACCTGAGCGCCGGCGCCGGGATCCGGGGCCAGCGGAACTTCGGGAACCCGGCGGTCTTGGCCGGGTCGGTGTTGGTGAGCGACAGCGTGTAGCCGCTGCGGCCGTGGAAGGCCCGTTCCAGGTGCAGCACCGAGAGCTCGTCCTCGAGCCCGGGCCGGTCCGCCCCGGCGGCCCGCAGCCGCTGCAGCTTCCAGTCGAAGGCCGCCTTCAGCGCGTTCTCCACCGCGAGGGCGCCACCGTCGACGAAGAACAGGTACGGCAGCGCCGGATCACCGAAGACCCGGGCGAAGGTGATCACGAACCGCGCGTACTCGGCGGTGTAGACGTCCGGGTTGGACGGCTTGTTGACCGCGCCCGCGGCCAGCCTCGCCATGAAGTCCGGGTCGCCGGTCAAGGCCCGCGGATTCACGCCCAGTGCCGCCGAGGAGAAGAATGTGAACATGTCGAGGAAACGGCGGCCGGTGGCCGCGTCGTGCAGCCATCCGGCTGCGCTGGAGCGCAGATCGAGGACGAAGTCGTAGCCGTCGACGAGCACATGGTCGGCCATGACCGAATGCAGCTCGGCGGGGTCGATTTCCATCGATGAAGATTGCGGGCGGGACGGACTGATACGCGCCTGTTCCTGAGTCAATGCTCATCCCCGTGTATATCAGAGCACGAATTTCAAGGACCCGAAAGAGTGTCACCCTCCGGCGGTCGACAGTGAACGACGCTATCAGCAGCCGTCTATAGGGGCAATCCAATTCACACCGGTCCGAGTAGCGCCATCTGCACGATCGGACGAGGGTTTGTTTCCGATGTGTGAATCATTGTTTCAGGCCGAATACCGGCCGGCCGAAATATCGGCCGGCCGGCCTCGTGACAGGTGTGTCGCTATGCCCGGCGGACGATCCCGATGTGTGCGGTCGCCGCGAGCGAACCCGGCGCGCAGAACGGCACCCGGTCGACGACCGCGCCGCGGTCCAGGTCGACGACGTACAGCGTCGTCGAGCCGGTCAGGTAGACGTACCGCCCCGACTCCGACACGGCGAGGTAGAGCGGGGCCGGCGTGTTCTTGTCGCACGCGAAGGGCGGCTCGAGCCGGTCGTGGTCGAACAGCTCGATGCCGGCGACCAGGCTCATGTCCGCCGGATCGATGACGAACAGGCGGTTCGGATAGCCGGTGACGGCCAGGTAGCTGCGCCCGTCCCGGCGGAACGGCTCCTGCGAGGTGATCCGCAGGAAGTCCGGCGCGGTGTAGGTGCCCTCCCGCACCACCTCGCCGTCGTGGTACCGGAAGCGGTCGACCGCACCGGGACCGTGCACGACCACCTGGTTCTGCCACTTCGAGATGTTGTTGCACGAGATGTAGAAGACCTCGGGGTCGTCGAGGTCGAAGTCGACGTGCGCGGAGCAGCTCTCGGTGGTGCCGACGACGACGGTCCGGCCGGTCCGCGGGTCGGCGAGCACGAACCGCCCGCGCGGGAACGGGTTCTTGGCATACCGCTCGACGTCGAGGTCACCGTCGACGCCGTCGACCCTGCCGTCCGGCCCTGCCTCGACCGACAGGTTCATGTCCACGCCGACCACGAACCCCAGCGGCGAGACGTTGACCTCGTGCATCGTGTCCAGGACGAAGTCCGGCAGCTCGGCCACCCCGGTGTCCGTCCCGGTCCGCAGGTCCACCCGCCGGATGGAGCTGCGCACCGGCTGGCGGCCGTCGACGTACCGGCGCAACCGGTCGGCGCCGTCGGTCACCCCGAACGTGATCACGCCCGGCTCGGCCTCGCACTTCGTCGAGCTCTGCATCGTGGTGAAGTCCAGCTCGTCGGCGGGCGGCCACAGCGGGGTCTCGCCCGTCGGCAGCAGGCGCCGCAGATACGGCGCCTGCTTGAACGACACGATGATCTCGCCGTCGGCGCTCTGCACGAAGCTGTGCGGGTGCAGGAAGTACGGCAGCAGCTGCTCGTGGCTGCCCAGCCCGTAGGGGACGACCTCGCCGAGCCGCTCGGCCAGCACGGCGTGCTGACGCGAGCGCAGCTCGGCGATGTCGATCGTCGTCTCGCGCAGCGTCCGCCGGGCGAGATCGAGGAACAGGTAGCGCTCGTGCGTGCCGTCGCCGGACAGCCCGCTGATGAGGATCGTGTCCTCGCTGTAGCTGTCCCGGAGCGGCAATGTCATCGCATCAGCCAAAGGAGCACCTCCCGCAGAATCGTGACGCTGTTGGTCGTCAGCACGGACTCGACGTGGAACTGGAAGCTGCCGAACCGCGGCGCGCGCAGGGCGATCACCCGGCCGTCCGGCTCCGCCGCGATCTCGACCCCCTCCGGGGCGACGGCCGGCGCCTGGGCGAAGAACGTGTTGTAGAACCCGACCGGCTCCCGCCGGCCGAACAGGTCGACGCTCTGCTGCACGCCCTGCATCGGCGGGTCGACCGGGTGGACCGTCATGCCGAGCGTGCGGCAGAGGACCTGGTGGCCGAGGCAGACCGCCAGGAACGGCAGCTCGGCGTCGAGCAGCTGCCGGGTGATCTCGTGCAGCCGGGCGATCTTCGGGCTGTCGAGGTTGTTCGGGTCGCCCGGCCCGGGGCCGACGAGCACCAGGTCCGCGCCGTCGAACGAGATGGTCTCGTCGCGGTACCCGCACATGCTGACCTTCATCCCGAGGTGCTCCAGGATGTGCTTGAGCATCTCGGTGAACTGGTCCTCGTTGTCGATGATCAGCACCGAGCGGCCGATCAGCTGCGGCGCGGCGTGCCGGTCGTCGGTCTGCCGGTCGATCCAGAACCGCGACAGGTACTTGTTGCGGCTGTTCAGCACGTCGGTGACCAGCTGGTCGACGTGCTGGTCGAGGAACGGGCCCGGGGCCTCGGCGGTGGTGATGGCGCGCAGCAGGCCCTCGGCCTTGGCCCGCACCTCGCGGCACTCCTTCTCCGGCACGGAGTCGCGCACGATGCTCGCGCCGGCGCGGATGACCGCGTGGCCGGTGGCCTCGACCTCCATCGTCCGGATGGTGATGGCGCTGTCGAGGTACGGCTCGCCGTCCTCCTCCAGGCCGGTGACCAGCAGCGCGGAGGAGTAGTACCGCCGCGACTCGGTCTCGTGCCGGTGGATCACCCGGGCGGCGTTCTCCAGCGGGCTGCCGATCATCGTCGCGGCGTACATCGACTCGCGGAAGGCGTCGATGTGGTCGATCGTCGCCGTGCCCTCCAGGACGTACTCGGTGTGCACCAGCGCGCTCATCTCCTTGAGGAACGGCCCGCTCACCACGCCGCCCTCACCGCAGATCCGCGACATCATCTTGAGCTCCTCGTCGACCACCTGGAAGAGCTCGTTGATCTCCTTCGGGTCGGACAGGAACTCCACCAGGTCGGCCCGCTTGCTCAGCGCCGCCCGCGGCAGCGTGCCGCAGATCGGGTTCATGGTGACCGTGCCGCGCCGGTACGTGAGGTGCCGCTCCGGCGACGAGCCGATGAAGTACCGCTCGCCGTCGAAGAAGCAGAAGGTCAGGTACGCCCCGATCTCGTTGCGGGCCAGCCGGGCGAAGATCGTGTGCGCCACGTCGGGTCCGAAGTTCATGATCGGGACGTCGCAGCGGCGCGACAGCAGGAAGTTGGAGCCCTCGCCGCGCTGGATCTCCTCGCTGATCACCTGCGCGATCTGGGCGGCGAACTCCTCGTCCGAAGGGGTGAACGTCGGCGTGCCGCTGACCTCGACCGACACCCCGTCCGGCGCGACCGCCGCCAGGTCGATCCGCTCGAACCGCGACGGCACGAGCGAGATGATCGGCTCGTTGCCGTCGTGGCACACGTAACCGCGCTCGCGCAGCTGCGTGTACGGCACCATGCTGATGACGGGATGCCCGGTGCTCTTGGGCACATCGGCGAGTCGCCACGAACGAACGACTTCCCCGGCACCAATGGTGGCCTCGCCCTCGGAATACATCAGGCAGTACGGGTTGGTGAAGTCAATCGTCATGGCTCGACCACCTTGCTTAGCAGGAATCGGTGCAGCACCAGAGCGTCGATTTCGGTGCTCAAAAAGCACTCTAGGGCATCCTGCGGCGACGAGACGATGGGCTGGCCCGCCACGTTGAACGATGTATTGATGAGGCACGGCACGCCGGTGGCCTCGGCAAAGGCGTCCAGCAGCGCGGCCAGACGAGGATTGGCGGCGGGGGTGACGGTTTGCGCCCGGGCGGTGCCGTCGACATGGCAGGCGCCCGGCATGATTTCCCGATATTCGGGACGCACGGAAAAGACGAACGTCATGTAGGGCGACGAAACTTTCTTGCCCATCTCCAGCACCCGCTCGGCGGCCGACTCCAGCATCACCGGCGCGAAAGGGCGGAACGGCTCACGCCGCTTGACCCGGAGGTTGATCACGTCCTGGATGTCGGCGAACTGCGGGTTGGCCAGGATGCTGCGGTTGCCCAGCGCCCGCGGGCCGTACTCGGTGCGGCCCTGGAACCAGCCGAGCACCACCGGCTCGGTCAGCAGCTTCACGACGGCCGCCAGCAGGCTCTGCTCCTCGGTGTACTCCTGCCAGGTGACCTTGCCGGCGTACCCGGCCAGCAGTTCGCGGATGTCGTCGTCGGTGTACTCGGGTCCGAGGTAGGGGTCGGGGTCGGGCCGCACCGGCGCGCCGAGCCGCTGTGCGGCGTACACGGCCGCGCCGAGCGCCACGCCCGGGTCGCTCGCGCCGAAGCTGACCGCGGCGTCGGTGAAGCGCGAGCCCTCCAGCAGCTTGGTGTTGTTGACGCAGTTCAGCGCCAGACCGCCCTCGATCAGCAGGCGCGGGAGGTCCGATCGCCGCTGCAGGGCGTCGATCTGGTGGCGGGTGACCACCTCGACGGTCTCCTGCACCGCGGCCGCCACCCGGCAGCGGAAGTCCCAGTCGTCGTTCGGGACGGTGCGCTCGAAGATCTCGTCGAACAGCCCGGCGTAGGCCTGGGTGTCCAGCAGCGGGTGGTCGATGCCGAGGGAGTAGCCGCCGCCGTCGTGCAGCCGCACGACGTGGTTCAGCAGCGGGTTGCGCCCGCCCGGCGGCTCGCCGAAGGCACTGAGCCCCATCACCTTGTACTCGTCGTTGTTGGGCACGAAGCCGAGGTACCGGGTCACCTTGCTGTAGAGCAGGGCCAGCGAGTTGGCGATGTCGACGGTCGCGTCGTCGAAGATGGTGACCTCGCCGTCCCGGACCTCGCCCATGATCGACGAGTACCGCTCCGCCCGCCCGTCGCTGACCAGGAAGGCCGCGTCCGGCCAGCCGGCGATGTGGTAGCCGCACATGAGGTGGGCGAGGTGGTGCGGCACGAGCATGAGCCGGCCGTCGGGGATCTCGAACCCGGTGCGGGCGGCGAAGTCGGCCCGGACGGCCTCGGGCGACACCAGCGTGGTGCGCAGCTCGTCGAGGCGGCGGACGCGGGCGAACTTCTCCTCGACGCCGGCCGCGCCGCCGGCCTCGCCGCCCACGGCACGGGCGAGCTCCGCGTCCCACACCTCGGGCGTGAAGTCCCACGGGAAGGCGAAGCAGTCGACGTCGGGCAGGGCGACCCCGGCCTTGTCCAGGGCCCAGCGCAGGGCTCCGACCGGCAGGTCCGAGGTCTTCTTGACGCGGCTGATCCGCTCCTCCTCCACCGCCGCGACGACCTCGCCGTCCACCGCGACGACGACCGCCGCGTCGTGCCCCAGGACGCGATATTTGTCGATCCCTTTGCGCCCGTACAGGCGGCCGAACAGCTCGGCCGATCCGGTGAAGCCGTTGAACCCGACGATGATCATGTCCCCCGCCTATCTGAGGTAGCGCAGTTTCAGGTCGAGCTCGCGCAGCTCCTGCTCGACCTCCGAGTCGGCGACCACGCCGCCGCCGCAGCGCAGCGTCAGCTCGTCGTCGCCGTCCTGCTCGGCGCAGGTGACGATGGTGTTGGAGCGCAGGGTGCCCGCGCCCGCGTCGTAGCCGCCGAGCAGCCCGGCGAAGAAGCCGCGCCGCTCGTCCTCGACGGCCGCGAGCACCTCCTGCGCCCGGATCTTCGGCGCGCCGACCACGACGCCGCGCGGGAAGTTGCCCAGCAGCATCGCGCCGAAGGGCAGCCCCGGCCCGCAGGTGCCGGAGACGGTCGAGGCGAGGTACGTGGTCGGGCCGATGACCAGCGGCTCGCACAGCCGGTCGACGGTCACCGACACCGGGCGGCAGAAGCTGCTCAGGTCGTTGCGCTCCAGGTCGACCAGCATCACGTGTTCGGCGTAGTACTTGGGGTCCTGCCGCAGCAGGCTGCCGAGCCGGTCCCGCTCGGCGTCGTCCGCCGCGGCCGGCTGGGTGCCGGCGAAGACCCGGGTGCCGACCCGGTCGCCGTCCCCCGTCAGATGCGGCAGCGAGCAGTTGCCGAACACCCGGGTGCCGTCCAGCTGGAAGTAGTAGCTGTACTCCGCGTCCGCGTAGCGGCCGGCCACGTCGGCGAAGTAGCGGTGCACCGTGCCGGCCGGGCGGGCCCGCACCGCGACCGAGACGACGACCTGGTAGGCGTCGCCGCGGTGCAGATGCTCACGCACCACGTCGAGCTGGCGGCGGTACCGCCCGGCGTCGATCTCCTCGATCGTCGCCGTCAGGCGGGCACCGGCGTCGGCGGGCCGGCCGCGCGGCGGCAGCGCGGCGCAGAGCCGCTCCACTGCCTCCCGGTCCTGCGGCGCGCACCGCAGCACGCCGCCGGCCGGGTCGTGGACGACCGCCTGCCCCACCGGGGCCACGAAGCCGAGCAGCCCCGGTCCCGGCGCGGCGGCCGGCGGCGCGGTCCCCGGCACCCCACGTTCCCGCCGCAGCAGCCACGTCGCCTCGTAGGACAGCGCGAAGAGCAGGTCGCAGCCCGTCCAGCCGGGCGGCGCCGCGGACACCTGACCGTGAACCTGGTCGAGGAGCGCGGCGATGCCGCCGTCGAACCGGACGCCGTCCCGCACGGCCCCGTCCGCCCGGATCCGCCACGCGTCGCGCAGCGACGCGAACAGCAGCCGCCGGTCGGCCAGCCGGTAGCACACCAGCGAGCCGAACCATGCTTCCAGCGGGCCGACGAGGTCGTACGGGTCACCGTCGAAGGGCACCTCGACGTACGGAGGCACGACGCTGCTCAAAGGGTGAAGTTGAAGGCGTTGCCGGCCGCGCCGGCGAGCTGCCCGACGCCGCGGTTGATGCCGTCGTTGACGAGGTCGGAGTAGAACAGCCGGGTGAAGCGGTCGCTGACGTCGGCGTAGTGGTCGGTGTAGCGGATCCGCTGGTCGTCGATGGTGATGACGCCGAGCGCGCTGAGCGCCTCGAAGACCGTCTCGAAGCGGCGCAGCGGCTCGCTGCCGGCCGGGTAGTAGGAGTTGAACCGGGGGATGTCCAGCTCCGTGTGCTTCATCGCCAGCACCAGGTGCCGGCGCAGCGACTCGTCCTCGCTCAGCGGGAACACCTTGTCGACGGCGGGCAGCCCGGCCTCGATCCGGCGCATGTACTCGCGGAAGTTGAACGCGTTGTTGTACGTGTACCCGTGCGAGTGGCTGTAGCCGCTGGCGCCGAGGGCGAGCGTGTATCCGTTGTGCCCCCAGTGGTTGTCCTGGTAGTGGAAGATCCAGTCCTCGCGCGGGAACAGGTTGCGCGAGAACTGCCAGTAGCCCATGTCGGTCATGCGCCGCTTGGAGTAGCGGTACAGGGCGAGGCTCCGGCGGAACAGCCGGGCGTTGTCCTCCTGGCCGAGCGTCACGTTGTTGATGGCGCCCTTGCGCACGGACAGCGTGAACAGCGTGATCTGCGTCGGGGTCGGGTCGAGGGCCGCGACGGCGTCCATGGTGCGCTCGAGGTTGCCGAACGCCTCCTTCTCGATGCCGGCGATGAGGTCGATGTTCACGTTGGGCACGCCGCTGTCGACCATGTTGTAGTACGTGCGCACCACGCTGGACGGCGTGTCCGACCGGCGCGACTTGCGCAGGATCTCCGGGTCCAGCGACTGGACGCCCATCGACAGCCGGTTGGTGCCGTTGGCCGCCATCGCGGCGATGCGGTCCTGCACCGCCGAGTCGGGCGAGCACTCGTAGGTGATCTCGCGGCACTCGGACAGGTCGAACCGGCGGATCACCCGCTCGAAGAGGAAGTCGATCTGCTCGGGGTTGAGCCGGCTCGGCGTCCCGCCGCCGACGAACACCGTCTCGATCTTCTTGCCCCGCATCATCGGCAGGTACTGCAGCGCCTCGCGCTCCAGGCACCGCAGGTAGCTCCAGATCACCTCGGTGTCGTCCTGCACCACGGCCACGCTGTAGTAGCAGAAGCTGCACTTCTGCTTGCAGAACGGGATGTGGATGTAGAGGTTGTGCGAGAACGTGTCGCTGCCGGCCCACAGCGTGTCCACGTCGACGACCGACGGGTCGCGCGGCTCCCACAGCGAGATCGGCGGGTAGGTGAAGACCAGACCCGGAATGTGGTCGTCCGCCTCGATGAGCTGATCGACGATGTCGGACTTGCTCGCATCGGCCAGCTTGAAGATGTACTCCTCAGCCATGGTCTCTCCTCGGCGGAATCTCAGAAAGAAAGTTCGCGATGATCCGGAGTCCGTCGGCGGTGCCGATCGACTCGGGGTGGAACTGCACGCCGAACACCGGCAGGTCGGTGTGCTCGACCGCCATGACGCTGCCGTCGTCCTCGGCCACCGCTGTGACGCGCAGGGTGTCCGGCAACGACGTCTCCTCCAGCACGAGGCTGTGGTACCGCATGACCCGGAACCCGTCCGGCAGCCCGGCCAGCAGCCGGGACGGGGCGCGCAGGCGCACCCCGGAGACGTGCCCGTGGCGTACCCGGTCCAGCTGGGTGACCTTGGCCCCGAGGTGCCGGCCGATCGCCTGATGCCCGAGGCAGACGCCGAGCACCGGCACCAGCGGGGCGAAGTGGGCGAGCGCCGCCAGACTGACGCCGTAGGACGACGGGTCCTCGACCGTCCCGGGCCCCGGCGACAGGACCAGGTGCGTCGGTCCGGGCGCGATCACCTCGTCCAGCGTCGCGGTGTTGCGCACCACCTCGGTGCGCGCCCCGCACAGCTCGAACGACTGCACGAGGTTGTACGTGAAGGAGTCGAAGTTGTCGATGAGCACCACCGAGGCGTCCACGGCGGCTCACCCGCCGCCCTCAGTACGACGCACCGCGCGGCCCTCGATCTCGAACCGCAGCTCGGGCCGGCACACGTCCACCTGGTTCACCAGGGCCGGCACCGGCCGTCCGGTGCGCCGCCACCAGTGCCGCCACGCCGCCTCGGCCTGCTCGTCCTTGCAGTACACGTAGCAGCTGACCAGGTCCTCGACCGACATGCCGGCGTTGCGCAGCAGGTCGGTGAAGCTCTCGCAGGCGAAGTCGACCGCGGCCTGCGCGTCGGCCTGCGGCAGTGACACGCCGTCGCGGTCGATGCTGGAGACCCCGGAGACGTTGACGACGTCGCATCCGTTGCGGCGCGACCGGTTCGCCCGCACGAACCGCGGTCCGTAGTCGGCGGGCGGGCGCTGCAGCGCGGTCTCCACCTGCGCCGCGGCGGGCGCGCCCGCGACCGCGGTCGCCTCGACGGCCATCGCGACGAAGCCCCCGCCGGGCAGGCTCGCGCCGATGCCGGTGCTGGCCGGGAACGTCGTGAGCCCCCACCGGTCGAACGCCGCGTCGCGCGCCTTGTTGAGCTCCACGTAGTTGCGCTCGATGTCGGACAGGAAGTACCAGGTCCGGTCCACGTGCTCGGGTGCCAGGCCGCAGGCGGCCAGGGCCGCCTCGGCGCCGCGCAGCCCTTCGCTCGCCTGGTCCAGCGTGGACGACCCGGCCGGCGCGCCGGCCACGTGGATCATCCGGCGGACCTCGCGCCCGTCCTCCTGCGTGACGATGAGCGTGGTGTCCGGACCGGGCGACTCGATCCGCACGCCGGCGCCGGCGTGCGGCACGACCGCGGCTACCTCGACCGACCAGCGTTGCTCGGCGCGGGGGTACTGGTGGGCCGCCCACAGCCGGCGCGGGAGCGGTGCGGGTGGCGCGACGAAGTCGCCGAAGACCGTCACGCGCAGGATCTGGGCGTCGTACCGCCGCCGCACCTCGCGGACGATCTCCTCGACCTCGGCGGGCGTGACCGCGCGGCCCGCGCCGCTCGCCTCCACGTGCGTCTCGTCGTAGTGCGAACCCCGGACCCGGCTGGTGCGCACCGCCACCCCTCCCGACTGCTCGAGCTGCGCCGGCCGCGACCTGCCGGCGGCCGTCGTCATCGCCGCACCACCGGTTCCGCCGCGGCCTGTCCAGAGGACTCGCCGGGTTCCGGCGTCCCGGCCCGCCTGCGGCGCAGGACCTGCACGGCGCCCGCCACCGCCACGAGCAGCAGCAGGGGCGCGCCGAGCAGCACCGGCGTGCTGAAGGCGTCCGACACCGCCATCGTGACCAGCACGCCGGCGAGCAGCGCGACCGACAGGACGGCGGCCACCCCGGCGATCCGGTCGCCGAGGCGCGGTGCCGCGCCGTCGCGTGGTGCCGCGTCGGCGGACCGCCGGAACGCCAGGTAGGTGACGAGGATCGAGATCCAGGTGAGCAGGGCCCCGGACAGCGACACGCCGACCAGCGCCAGGAACGCGCGCTCCGGCGCCCACAGGGCGAGCACGGCGGCCAGCAGCAGCCCGGCGGCGCAGACCAGCAGGGCGGGCAGCGGCACCCCGCGCCGGCTGATGGCCCGGAACGTCCTGGGGGCCTGGCCGCTCATCGCCGCCTGGTACAGCGTGCGGCTGGTGACGTAGATGTTGGTGTTCATCGCGGACAGGGCGGCCACGAGCACCACGGCGTTCATCACGTGGACCGCGGCCGGCAGCCCGACGACGTCGAGCAGGTGCACGAACGGGCTCGCGGCGACCCCGCTGCCGGCGGTCTCGGTCCAGGACACCACCGACACGATGACGGCCGTGCCGAGGACGTAGAAGAGCAGCAGGCGCAGCGCCACGCCGCGGGTCGCCGCGACGATGTCGCGCCCCGGGTCCCGCGACTCGCCCGCCGCGACCGCGAGCGCCTCGGTGCCCATGTAGCTGAACATCACCAGGACCATCGCCTGCCACAGGCCCGACAGTCCGTTGGGCGCGAACCCGTGGTCGGTCCAGTGCGACAGGCCCGGCGCGGGCAGGTCGGGCAGCCCGACGGTGATCGCGACGACGCCCAGGCCGATGAACGCGACGATGGCGATCACCTTGATCATCGCGAACCAGTACTCGAACTCGCCGAAGACCCCGACGGCCAGCGCGTTGACCCCGAGCAGCAGCACGGCGACGATGACCACCGGCACCCACAGCGGGAGTCCGGGCCACCACAGCCGCAGGTACAGGCCGACCGCGGTGGCCTCGCTGCCGAGGTTGACCACCTGCGCGATCCAGTACCACCAGCGCTGCGCGAAGGCGGGCCCCGGGCCGAGGAAGCGCTCGGTCAGGCCGCCGAACCCCTGTACCCGCGGCACCGCCTGGATCATCCGGGACAGCGCGTACGCCAGCGTCACGGCGACGGCGCCGCCGAGCACGAAGGCCAGCACGATCGCCGGGCCGGCCGTGGC
Organism: Dactylosporangium sp. NPDC051087; assembly: GCF_055586325.1. Taxonomy (NCBI): domain Bacteria; kingdom Bacillati; phylum Actinomycetota; class Actinomycetes; order Micromonosporales; family Micromonosporaceae; genus Dactylosporangium; species Dactylosporangium sp. NPDC051087. The sequence goes on from NZ_JBVJIJ010000007.1 coordinate 178,153, forward strand.
GATCGCCGAACGGGAGCCGAGGAACAGGCCGGTGCCGATCGCCCCGCCGATGCCGAGCATCAGCAGCTGCCGGCGGGACAGGTCGCGGCGCAGCCCGGACCCCGCCGCGGGTTCGGCGCTCACTGCGCCGGCTCCGCCACGGACAGCGGCAGCGACGGCCGGCCGCCCGGGGTCACGGTCGCGGCCACCGGCCCGCGCTCCAGCGGCGAGAAGTCGTAGCGGTCGATCGGGTCGCGCTTGAGGTCGCGGATCCCGGCGTTCGCGCGCCGGACCAGGTCCAGCACCTCGTCGCTGACCAGCCGCAGGGCGATGCTGTCGGCCATCGGCACGCCGGCGTCCGTCAGCTCGATCGCGTGCTCGCCGATGTGGATGAGGCCGTACTCCACGAAGGGCGCCAGCTCCGCCGCGAAGTGCTCGGCGGGGTCGACGCCGTACCGGGTCTGGAAGTCCGCCCGGCCGACGCCGCGGGAGCGCAGGTTGAACATGACCGCACGGCGCATCCGCTCCGCCTCGCTCAGGTGGGCGGCCCGCCACACGGGCAGCTCGCCGCGCTCCACCCGGCCCAGGTAGCCGTCCATCCCGCAGTCGTTGTAGTACTGCGTGTCCCCGACGTAGCCGAACCCGGAGACCCCGAACGGCAGCAGGTTGATGTCCTCGATCGAGTCGTACTTGGCTTCCTGCTGACGCGAGTGCGTGTCGGCCTTCGCGTAGTAGAACAGCGGCCCGCGGCGGAAACCCAGCTCGGCGGTGACGATCTCGGTCATGTGGTGCATGAGCAGTCGCTGCCGCACGTCGGGGAAGATCTCGGGCTGGCTGCGGTAGTGCGCGGAGATCGGGTCCGCCTGCTTGAACATCAGCGGGAAGATGTTGAACTTCTCCACGCCGTAGCGCAGCAGCGAGGCCAGCGTGGTGTACCAGTTCTCCGGCGTCTGGTAGGGCAGGCCGAAGATCAGGTCCACCGAGTGGTTGTCGAGGTTCCGCTCGTGCAGCAGGTCCAGCATCCGGTACACGTGCGTGGCGTCGTGCCCGCGGTTGAGCTTGCGCAGCACGCGGTCGTCCATCGACTGCACGCCGAACACCCACCGGTTCACCCCGCTCGCGGCCAGCGCGTCGAGCCGGTCGAGGTAGTCGGGGGCGTCGATCACGCTGGGGTGCAGCTCGAAGGTGACCTCCGTGCGGTCGCCGATGTCGACGTGCTTGCGCAGGTGCGCGAACAGCGCGGTGATCTGGTCGGCGGACAGGTAGGACGGCGTGCCGCCGCCGAAGTACACCGTCTGCGCCCGCACCGGCTTGCCGACCGCGGCCGTGACCATCTCGATCTCGCGGTGCAGCGCGCCCAGGTACCGCTCGACCCGCTGGTCGTGGGGCAGGATCTCCTTGGCGAAGTGGCAGAAGGTGCACCGCTGCTCGCAGAACGGGATGTGCAGGTAGACGCTCGCCTCGTCGGTCAGCCCGGTCAGCACCTGGTCGGCCGGAAGCTCGGTCATCGCCTTCAACGGCGGGTAGGTGCCTACCAGGTAGTAGTTTTCGATCGGCTGCAGGATGCCCAGCCCGGACAGTTCCTCGATCGGCGTCGCGGCAACCCTGCGCTCCGCCTCTTCATAGACGGATGTGAATGCCGGAATTTGCACTGCGGACATGCAGGAACTCCTTGCGAACATGATTCCCCGTATCGGCACGACATTGTGCCGCCGAACTACGCACTGATCCCGCCAGGGACCGGCCAGGCTGCGGCGCACGCTGCGGCGCGCATCGACGCATGCCAGGAGGCGCCGCGGACCCAAGGCAGGGCGCGGCAAAGTGAGCAATCAACAACTCGGCCGGGTCAAGGACCGGCAGGTCGGACGCGTTGGCTCAAACCGGAACGGCGCGCGTGATCTTTCCCCCGTCGTCTCATCGCGCCGCAATAAATTGACCTTGATGAGAACCGATATCATTCAACACAGCACGAGTTGCCCGTGTCAAGGCCCCATCCAATGTCGTCCATGATTGCGTTGCGTCGCCACGGGCGGCTGACCGGGCAGTACTGTCCTGCGTGGCGCCGCGCGGAAGCCGAAGACGCACGACGATCCGCCGTTAGAATTCCCACATGACGGAAGATTCCGCGATCCCGACGCCGATCGGCGTGCTGCAGCGCGCCGGGGTGCCGTTCCGCGTGGTCGAGCACGCGCCCATCCGCACCGCCCGCGACATCGAGGAGCACCTGGACCTGCCGGTCGAGCGTTCGGTGAAGACGCTGGTGTTCCAGACCGACGCCGGCCGGGTCGTGCTCGCCGTCATCCCCGGGCCGAGCCGGCTCAACTACCGGGAGCTGGCCAGGGCCGCGTCCGTGTCGCGGGCCCAGCTGCGCCCCGCCGACGAGGCCGTGCTCGGCTCGCTCGGCATGGCACCGGGCGGCGCCAGCCCGGTCTGCGCGCGCGCCGACGTCCTCACGGTCTTCGACACCGCGGCCGCCACGATGGGCCTCGTCTACTGCGGCAGCGGCCGCAACGACCGCACCCTGGAGCTGGACACCGCCGACCTCGTCCGGCTGGCCGGCGACGCGGTCACGGCGCCGGTCGCGACTCCCGCGGGCTGACCGCGGCCGGCCCGGTGGACGCGGTCCGCCGCCGCACGGCGGGGCCGAGCCCGGCGGCACCGAGCGCGGCCAGGGCGCCCGCGCCGGCGCACACCGCCCAGAGCAGGCCGGCACCGCGGTCCAGCAGCGCCGTGCCGAACAGCGGGCCGACGAGGCTCGACGCGCCGTACGCGGTGCCGAAGAACCCGCTGTAGCGGCCCTGGGCGCCTTCCGGGGCGATCTCGGTGACCAGGGTCGGCCCGACGGTCGCCACGCCGATCTCGCCGACCGTCCACACGACGACGGCGGCGGCGTAGGCGAGGATCGAGCCGGCGAGCGCAGTGGCGCCGAACCCGAGCCCGGTCAGCAGCAGCGACCCGGCGAAGACCTGCGGCCGCGGCCACGTCGCGAGCCGGCGGGCCAGCAGCGGCTGCAGCACCAGGATCACCACCGGGTTGACGGCGATCACGAGGCCGTAGACCGCCGCGGGGAACCCGTTGTCGCGCATGACGAGCGGCAGCGTCACGTTCGCCTGGACCAGCAGCACGGCGAAGACGCCGAACGCCGCGGTGATCTGCCACAGCAGCGGGTCGCTCCACGCGCGGCCGCCACCGCCGCCCCGGGCCGGGCCGGCGACCGGCCGGTCCGCCGGCACGAACAGCGCCACCACGCCGGCGAACGCCGCGTTGCCGGCCGCGTTCACCACGAACAGCAGCCAGTACCCCTGCCCGGCGAGCACCCCGCCGGCCACGCTCGCGATCGCGCTGCCCAGGTTGACGGCCCAGAAGATCAGGCCGAACGCCCTGGCCCGGTCGGCGGCCGGCACGATGTCCACGACGAGCACGTTGAGCGCCGGCCGGTACAGGTCCACGACGATGCCGTACAGCACGACGAGCGCGATCATCGTCGGCACGGTGCGGCCGAAGGGCACGGCGCACACGGTGACCGCGCCGGCGACCGCGCCCGCGAGCAGGGTCCGGCGGGCCCCGAAGCGGTCGGCCAGCACGCCGCCCAACGGCTGCGACACGATCGCGCCGGCACCGAACGCGGCCAGGATGAACCCCGCGGTGCGCGCGTCCAGGCCGCCCTGCCCGGTCAGGTACAGCGCCAGGAACGGCTGCACCATGAACCCGAGCCGGTTGACCAGGCTGCCGCACCACAGCACCCGGAACGCGACCGGCAGGGGCCGGTCCACCGCGTGCCGCGCCGCGTAGACCCACCGGTTCATCGCCGGACGTCGACGAACTCGCCGCCGGCGGCCGACAGCCGGGCCACGACGGCGTCGAACGCCGCCGTCAGCCTGTCCCGCAGTGGGTGGAACACCGCCGGGTCGCCGTCGCCGACCGCGCCGATGTGGTTGGCGAGCAGGTGGAACGTGTTCGCGCCGAGGTCGAGCTTCTTGACCTCGTTGCCGCGCCCGAGGCTGAAGGTGTGCACGCCGTGCTCCGCGCCCCACCGGTACAGCTGGTAGAAGGCCGCCCGGTAGTGGCTCACGCCGGGCTGCGCGGCCTCGGGGTCGATCCCCTGCGCGAGCAGGGTCATGGACCGGCCCGTGCCGTCCAGGACGCACAGCATCGCCTGGACCCACGCGTCGTCGCCGAGCGACCGGCGCAGCAGCAGCCGCAGGCGTTCCCGCAGCGGCGAGTCCAGCGCGATCGACATGGCGGTGGCGTCCAGATGGTTGTAGCGGTGCCCGTACTTGGCGAGGTTCAGCGCGTGCAGGCCGACGAACGCCTTGAGCGCCTCCGGGTTCGCGGCGAGGTCGTCGCCGGTGAGCACCTCGTACGCGCTGACCTCCTCGCTGCGGCGCACCATGCGGCGCAGGTCGCGGTAGCGTCCGTTGCCCAGCTGGGCGCGCAGGTCCTCGTCGACGCCCGCCCGCACGTGGAACTGCGTCTCGATGAACCAGGGCAGCGCGACGAACCCCGCCGCCGGCAACGGCCCGCTCGGCTCGGCGGTGCGCAGCTGCGGGTAGAGCAGCCAGTCGGCGCCGTCCTGCGCGGCCCGATCGAGGTCCCGGCGCAGCCGCGGCTCGTCGGGCGCCGGGCTGTGCATCTCGTAGAAGAATCCGACGGGCACGTGGGCGCGCGTCTGGTTGAACGCCGCCGCCTCCAGGCCCACCTCCGTCACCGGCGCCCGCCAGTGGATGTTCTCGCCCAGCACGACGGTCGGGCTCGACAGCCCGTACATGGCCGTGAACATCTCCCGGTACGCGTCCGCTACCGAACTCGGCATGTGTCCCTCACTCCCGTCGTCATCGCGGGCGCCGCGCGCCCTTGTCCCGGCGCGGTGGCGGCGGCAGCGCGGCCCGGTCGAGCTTGCCGTTGGCCGTGAGCGGCAGCGCGGGCAGCACCACGATCCGGGCCGGCACCAGGCCGGCCGGCAGCACCTCCGCCAGCGTCCGCCGCAGCCGGCGCTCGTCCGGCGGGTCCGTGTCGCGCGTCGTCACGTAGCCGACGAGCAGCGGCCCGGCGCCGTCGTCGCGCGCCAGTACCACCGCAGCGGTGACCGCCGGGTCGCGGCACAGCGCCGCCTCGATCTCGCCCGGTTCGATGCGCTGGCCGCGCAGCTTGATCTGGTGGTCCAGCCGGCCGAGGTACTCCAGGACGCCGTCGTCGCGCCAGCGCACGAGGTCGCCGGTGCGGTACATGCGGGACCGCGGCGACGTGCCGGACGGGTCGGGCACGAACCGCTCCACCGTCAGGTCGGGCCGGCCCAGGTACCCGCTCGCGAGCGCCGTGTCGCCACCGATGAACAGCTCGCCGGGCACCCCCGGCGGGCACGGCACCCCCTGCGGGTCGAGCACCCGCAGCACCACGTTGCTGATCGGCCGCCCGATCGGCACCGTCGCGCCGGTCTCGGCCGGCTCGCACGGCCACCAGGTCACGTCGACGGACGCTTCCGTCGGGCCGTACAGGTTGTCCAGCCGCGCCGGGTTCAGCTCACGGAAGCGGTTCACGACGGCCGGCGCCAGCACCTCCCCGCTGCAGATCACCAGGCGCAGGCCGGCGCAGCGGCGGAACTCCGGCTCCTCGAGCACCGCGCTCAGCATGCTCGGCACGAAATGCACGACCGTGACGCGTTCGCGTTCCACCAGCCGGGACAGGTACTCGGGATCCCGGTGCCCGCCGGGCTGCGCCATGACCAGGCGCGCGCCGGCGATCAGCGGCCAGAAGAGCTCCCACACCGAGACGTCGAACGTGTACGGCGTCTTGTGCAGCACCGTGTCATCCGGCGTCAGCTCGTACGTCTCCTGCATCCACAGCAGCCGATTGACGATGCCGCGGTTGGGCACCCCCACGGCCTTCGGCGTGCCGGTGGAGCCGGAGGTGTGGATGACGTACGCCAAATCCGGCCCGCTCGCCGGACCGGCGCCGGGGGTGCCGTGCGCCGGCAGCGGATCAGCACGGCGGTACACGGCGGGTCCGGACAGCTGCGCCGTCCCGGCCGCGTCCATGCGCGTGCGGACCTCGGCGGCGTTCGCCTCGTCGGCGAGGACCAGCGCCGCGCCCGACTGCGTGAGCATGGTGACCAGCCGGGCGCCCGGCTCGCCCGGATCGAGCGGCAGGTACGCGCCGCCGGCCCGCAGGATGCCGACCAGCAGCACGGACAGCTCCACGGACCGGTCCGCCGCGACGCCGACCACCGTGCCGGGGCCCACGCCGGCGGCCCGCAGCCGCGCCGCGAGCTCGTCCGCCTGTTCGAGCAGCCGGCCGTACGTCAGCGTGGCCCGCTCGTCGAGCACCGCCACGGCGTCGGGTGTGCGCCGCGCCTGCCCGGCGATCAGATCGGCCAGCGGCGACCCGTCGCGGTGGACGACCGCGCCCCGGCCGAGGTCGGCGGGCGCGACACCGAGGCCGGCGGTCACCGCTGCACCACCGCCGCCCGCTGGAGCAGCTCGCGCAGCGCGGCGCGGGACCGCGGATCGGTGAGCAACTGGTCCTCGCCGGCCGCCAGGCGGACGAGCTCGGCCGGCTCGATGCGCAGCGGCCCGGCGTGGTCCGCGCTGGTCACGACGACCGCGGCCGGATGGGTCGGCGACTGGGCCGGCGGCTGGGCCGCCGAGGCGAGCAGCAGCGCCAGCCACGCCACGTAGCGGGCGACGAGCTGCTCGCGCAGGTCCTCGACATCCTCGGCGTCCAGCCCTTCGGCGGCGGCCATGACGTCGAGGTCGGCGTGCAGCGTCGCGGCCATCGCGGCCAGCACCGCCGCGGGGTCGTCGCCCGCCGGCGGCACCGCCTCGGCCTCGGGCGCCCCGGACAGCAGGGCCTGGCGGAAGCCGAGGAAGTCGGCGCGCGCCGTGTCCGGTGCCGGCCAGGTCGGCTCCACCAGGACCAGGTCCGCGCCGATCCGGTCGGCCAGCAGGGTGGCGGTCGCCGCGGCGCTGCAGTAGCCGGCGATGCGCGGTGCGCTCAGCCCCGCCTCGGCGATGCTCCGCGTGTACCCGTCGGCCAGCAGCTCGACGCTGCGGTAGCCGCCCGCGGCCACGAGCCGGTCGATCGGGTCGATGCGGTACACCGGACCGGCGCCCGCCTCGCCGGCGAACAGCTCGCTCAGGCCGGTGCCGCTGCCGATCCGGATGAAGTCGACGATGACCAGCGGCCGGCCCACGCCGTCCGCGATCCGCTCGAAGTCGGACATGTACGTGCCTCTCCCCCGTGATGTCGGTTCGTTCAGCTCGGTCCGGCGCCCCCGGCGGCGTCCACGGTCCGGGTGCTCACCGCGTCCTCGGTCAGGGTGCTGATCGCGGACCTGGTCAGTGCGTGCACGGTCGGTGTCGCGGCGAACGCCCGCACCGAGATGCGGACCCCGAGCGTGCGGCGCAGCCGCGACAGCATCCGCACCGCCACGAGCGACTCGCCGCCGAGCTCGAAGAAGTTGGAGGCGCTCGTGATGTCGGCGACGCCGAGGGCGTCCCGCCAGGCCTGCACGATCTCTCGCTCGACCCGGTGCTCGACGGGCTCCCCGCCGTCCGCGACCGCCTCCGCCGTCGCATCGGGTGCGGCCGGCACCTCGGGTGCGGCCGGCGGGGCGGGTGCGACCGGCACTGCGGCGGGCCGGATCTCGACAGGGTCGATCCAGTGCCGGGTGCGCTGGAAGGGGTACGGCGGCAGGGCGACCCGCCGGGCCGGTCCGACGAGCCCGCCGGCCGGCCACCGCACGTCCACACCCGCGGTCCACAGCCGGCCCAGCCCACGCAGCAGCGCGCCGATGTCGTCGCCGCCCGGGCCCGCGCCGAGCGTCGGGATCACCGTCGCCGGCCGGTCCCCCGCGACCGCCCGCAGCAGCGCCGTCAGCGCCCGGCCGGGCCCGACCTCGAGCACGACCGGCCCGCGGACGGCCAGCGCGTGCTCGGCCGCGGCCCGGAACCGGACCGGCGCCCGCAGCTGGCGGGCCCAGCCGTCGCCGTCGCGGACGTGGCCGGCGGCGAGCAGGTCGCCGGTGACGGTGTCGGCCATCGGCAGGCGCAGCGGCCGGTGCTCGACGCCCCGCGCGAACGCGCGGAACCCGGCCACCGCGCCGTCGAGCAGGCTCGAGTGGAACGCCCGGTCGGCCGGCACCGCCCGGGTGCCGATGCCGCGATCGGCGAAGCGGCGCACCGCCTCGGCGACCGCGTCCGGGGCGCCGGACACGAGGGTGACCGCGGGGGCGTTGTCGGCGGCGATCTCGGCACCCGGCGGCAGCAGCGGCCGGACCGTCTCCGCGTCGGCGAGCACCGCCACCATCGCCCCGGGCGGGGTGGCGTCGACGAGCCGGCCGCGCTCGGCGAGCAGCCGCAGCGCGTCCCGCGGCTCGAAGGCGCCGGCGACACAGGCCGCGGCGTACTCGCCGACGCTGTGGCCGAGCACCAGGCCGGGACGCTGCCCCCAGGCGGCCAGCTGCTGGGCCAGCGCCCACTCGAAGATGAACAGTGCGGGCTGGGCGTACCGCGACCGGCGCGTCAGCGCCTCGGCGTCCGCGCCGCGCTCCAGCAGCACGGCGCGGACCGGCCCGCGCAGCGGCTCCGCCAGTTCGGCGAGGCATTCCTCGATCGACTCCCGGACGGCCGGCAGCAGGTCGTACACCGCCCGCGCCATCCCGGCGTGCTGGCTGCCCTGGCCGGGAAAGGCGAAGACCACCGTCGGGCGGCGGGACCCGCTCACCGCGGTGGTGCGCCGGCGCAGCGCCGTGACGAGCTCGTCGCGGTCGGCGGCGACCAGGGCGGTGCGGTGCGCCCAGGCGGTCCGCCCGACGCGGGTGGTGTGCGCGACGTCGGCGAGCGGCAGCTCCGGATGGCGCTCCAGGTGATCGGCCAGGCGCCCGGCGGCGTCGGCGGCGGCCTGCGCGGTCCGCCCGGACAGCAGCACCAGGTCGGGCCCCGCCGGTGCCGGCGGCGCGGCGACGGGCGGCGGCTCCTGCAGCACGAGGTGCGCGTTGGTGCCGCCGATGCCGAACGAGCTGACCGCGACGCGCCGCGGTCCCGGGCCGTCGGGCCACGCGCTGGCCGTGGTGTTCACCCTCAGGCGGGCCCGCGCGAACGGGGCGTCGGGGTGCGGGCCGCTGTGGTTGATGACGGGCGGCACCACGCCGTGGCGCAGCATCAGCAGCGCCTTGCACAGCCCGGCGATGCCGGCCGCGGCGTCGAGGTGGCCGATGTTCGGCTTCAGCGAGCCGAGCAGCCGGTCGGTGTCGCGGCCGGCATCGCCGAGCGCCTCGACGAGCGCCGCGACCTCGATGGCGTCGCCCATCTCGGTGCCGGTGCCGTGCGCCTCGACCACGTCGATCGTCGCCGGGTCGACGCCGGCCCGCCGATGGGCGCGGGTCAGGACGTCGACCTGGCCGTCGAGGCCGGGCGCGGTGTATCCGACCTTCGCCGAACCGTCGTTGTTGACAGCCGAGCCGAGGATCACCGCGAGGATCGGGTCGCCGTCCGCCACCGCGTCCGCCAGGCGGCGCAGCACCACGACGCCGGCGCCGTTACCCGGCACCGTCCCGGCGGCGTCGGCGGCGAACACCCGGCAGTGCCCGTCGGGCGCGCCGATGCCGTGCGGGTCGTAGGTGTAGCCGCGCTGCTGCGGCACCGACACCGCGGCGGCACCCGCCAGCGCCACGTCGGCGTCGTCGACCTGGAGACTCACGCAGGCGAGATGGACCGCGACCAGGCCCGTCGAGCACGCGGTCTGCACGCCGACCGCCGGACCGCGCAGGCCGAGGCGGTAGGCGATCCTGGTCGCCGCGTGGTCCTTCTCGTTGCCCAGCGCGACGCTCAGCCAGCCGGCGTCGCCCAGCACGTCCGCGCGCGGCTGCAGATGCCGGCTCAGGTACGTGTTGATGCCCGTGCCGGCGAAGACCGCGACCCGGCCGGTCTCCTGACCCGGCGGGCGGCCGGCGGACTCCAGCGCCTCCCAGGCGCACTCCAGCAGCAGGCGGTGCTGGGGGTCGGTGATCTCGGCCTCCCGCGGCGACATCGCGAAGAAGCCGGCGTCGAAGTCCTCCACGCCGTCGAGCACGCCACGCACCGGCACGTAGTCCCCGGCCTCGTGCTCCGGGTCCGCCCGGGCGAGCTCGGCGGCGCTGAACCGCGACACCGACTCCCGCCCGGCCAGCAGCCCGGCCCAGAACTCGTCGAGGTCGCGCGCGCCGGGGAACCGGGCCGCGACGCCGACGACCGCGATCGGCCCGGCCACCCCGGTCACCGCCCGCCCGCCTTGCTCCGCAGCTGCTCGGCGAGGGCGCGCACGGTCGGCCACCGGTACAGCTCCACCAGGGTCACCTCGACGCCCGGCAGCCGCTCGCGCAGCCCACGATGGACCTTGGACAGCCGCAGCGAGTCGCCGCCGACGTCGAAGAACGCCTCGTCGAGGTCGAAGTCGTCGGTGCCGAGGGCACCCTCCCACAGGTCGGCGACCAGCTCCTCGAGGTCGTGCAGCGGCGGCGGTACGGGCACCGCCGGCGCGACGGTCGTGGCGGTCGTGGCGGTCGCGGCGGCGGCCACGGCCCGGCCGTCGACCTTGCCGTTGGCGGTCAGCGGCAGCTCTGCCAGCACCGTCAGCCGCGACGGCACCGCGTAGGCGGGCAGGGCCTGTTCGGCGCCGCGGCGGATCTCGTCCAGCTCACCGGCGTCCGGGCCGACCACCGCGGCGACGAGCCGGCGACCGGTGTCCGGCGTGCCCTCGACCACGACGACGGCGTCGCGGACCGACGGGTGGGTCATCAGCTGCGCGGTGACCTCGGCGAGGTCGATCCGGTGCCCGGCCACCTTGACCTGCTGGTCGCGGCGGCCGAGGAAGTGCAGCCGGCCGTCGCCGTCCCACCGGGCGAGGTCACCGGTGCGGTACAGCCGCTCGCCGGTGTCCGGTGCCGGCCGGCCGAACGCGGCGCGCGTGCGCTCTGGGTCGTCCAGGTAGTCGACCGCCAGCCCGAGGCCGCCGGTGCACAGTTCGCCGATCCCGCCGGGCGGCACCAGGCCACCGCGGCTGTCGAGCACCAGCACGCTCGTCCCGGCGACCGGCCGGCCGATCGGCAGCGCGGCGGGGACCTGACCGGGGTCGGACACGTGGTGCACGGTGGTGAACGTCGTGTTCTCCGTCGGGCCGTAGCCGTTGGTGAGGCGCAGTCCCGGGCAGCGTTCCAGCACGGTCCGGGCCTGGCCGGTGGGCACGACGTCACCGCCGGTCAGCAACTGGCTCAGCCCGGCGAACGCGTCCGGCCGGTGGTCGGCCATGACCCGGAACAGCCCGGCCGTCAGCCACGCCACCTCGACCCGGCGCTCGAGCAGGAACCCGGCCAGCGCGTCGACGTCCGGTACGGCCGGCGGGAAGATCTCCAGCCGGCCGCCGGTGAGCAGCGGCACGAACAGCTCCAGCGTGGAGGCGTCGAACGCGAGCGGCGCCAGGCGCAGGAACCGCACGCCGGGGCCACGATGGATCGCGTCGGCGTCGTCGACCAGCCGCAGGACGCCGGCGTGGGTGATCCGTGCGGCCTTCGGCGTGCCGGTGGAGCCGGAGGTGAAGGCGAGGTACGCGACCGTCTCAGGCCCGCCGGCCGCCGCGGGTGTTTGTGGTGCTGGTTCGGCGCCTTGTGCCGGGTCGGCGCTTTCCGCCGCGTCTGCTTCGGCTGTTTGTTGTGCTGGTTCGGCGCCTTGTGCCGGGTCGGTGCTTTCCGCCGGGTCGGCTTCGGCTGTTTGTTGTGCTGGTTCGGTGCTTTCCGCCGGGTCGACCGTGGCGCAGCCGCTCGGGGCCAGCGCGGCGATGCGCGCGGCGGCCGCTCCCGTGCCGATGACCGCGCGCGGCCGGGCCCCGGCGAGCTGCGCGGCGAGCACGGCGTCCGGCGCGTCGCCGTCGACACCGACGTAGGTCGCGGCCAGCCGCAACGTCGCCAGGACCGCGACGACCTCGGCGGCGGAGCCCCGCACGGCGATGACGACCCGGTCGGCGGGCCGGACGCCGGACGCCGCCAGCCGGGCCGACAGCCGCTCGGCCGCGGCGCGCAGGGCGGCGTAGGACACCGTCGAACCGTCGGCGTCACCGACGGCCACCGCGTCCGGGGTCGCCGCCGCCTGCGCCGCGAACCGTTGCCACAGGCCGGCGTCCGCGGGGCTCCCGGTGCCGACGGCCGGTCCGTGCCGCCGGCGGCGCAGTTCGTCGCGCTGACGGCCGGACATCCCGCGGACCACGCCCAGCGGCGACGCGGCGGCGACCGCGGCGGCCAGATCCACCAGCGTCGCCTCGAACGCCTCGGCGAGCGCCGCCGCGCCCGCGACGTCCACGGCCACGGTGCGGTACTCCAGCGCGCACTCGGGCCGGGAACCCCAGCGCCGGACGTAGAGCATGGCGTCGAACACCGAACCGCCGCCGTGCCCCTCGTGGACGGTCACCGGCCCGCGCGGGCTCGGCAGGACCGCCGGGATCAGCTCGTCATGGGCGGCGAACCCGATCTGCGTGAGCGGGTTGCGGTCCGGGTCGCCGGCCAGCCCGCACCGCAGCACCAGCTCCTCGAACGGCACCGCCGAGGCCGCGACCGCGTCCGCGAGCGCGGTGGCCACGCCCGCCAGGTAGGCGGCGGCGGTCGCGTCGTCGTCGAGGCGGCAGCGCACCGGCACGACGCGCGTGGCGAGGCCCAGCACGGTGGCCAGCTCCGCCGTCGGGCGACCCGACACGGGCACGCCGACGAGCAGGTCGTCGGTGTCGCACCGCCTGGCCACGCACAGCGCCCAGGCGGCGAGCAGCACCGGGGTGCGGGTCACGCCGGCGGCACCGACCAGCGCGGCGACGGCCGCGACGGCGTCCGGGGACAGCTCGAACGGCAGGCGCACGCCGGTCGCGTCGCCCGGCGACCGTCCCGCCTGGCGTCCGCCGGGCAGGGCGACCACGTGCGGCGCGTCGGCGAGCGCGGCGGCCCGCGCCCGGGCGAGCTCGTCGACGGCGCCGTCCCGCCGGGCCGCGTCGACCGCCCGCGCGATCGCCAGCGGCGAGGTCGGCCCGGCGCCGGCACCCGGCCGTCCGGCTTCCGCCGGCGCCGCGTCCTCGCCCAGGTAGGCGGTGGTGAGCTCGCGCAGCAGCAGGCCGATGCTCCAGCCGTCGAGCAGCGTGTGGTGGGCGAGCACCGTGACCAGGTGCTCCGCCTGGCCGGGGAGTCCAGGGAGCCCAGGGGACCCGGGGAGTTCGGTGAGCGCGGCGAGCACGGCCGGCTCCCGCTCCGGCGCGAGCGGCTCGGCGGCGGCCAGCTGGGCATGCACCACGGACACCGGGTCGCCGGGCAGGGCGAGCCGCCCGAGGTCGAGCAGGGTCGGGCGGTGCCCCGGGACGACGCGCTGCGCCGGCTCGTCGCCGGGGTGCCCGAAGACGGTCCGCAAGGTCTCGTGCCGGTCGGCGAGCGCGTCGAGCGCGGCCCGCAGCCGGGTCCGGTCGGCGGCGCCCGGCACGCGCAGCGTGAACAGCAACCGGTACGCGGCGCCGCCGCCCTGCTCCTCCGCGACGAGCATCGCGTGCTGCGCCGGCAGCAGCGGGCGCCACGCACGGTCCGCGGTGCCCGGCGGGCCGGTCTCGGGCGGGCTCGCCGGGCCGGTCCCGGGCACCGTTTCGGCGGGCCCGACCGGGGCGCCGAGCCGCAGCGCCGAGTGCAGGGATCGGGGCCGCAGGACTTCGCCGAGATCGAGGCGCCAGCCGGCTTCCGGGCCGGCCCGGGCCACCAGTTCCACCGCTAGCAAAGACGTTCCGCCGAGCGCGGCGAATGACAACGTATTGTCGTCGAAAAGTGCGTCCACTGGTCGTTGCAGCACTTCGGAACACAGCCGCAACAAAGCAGACGGCAGCGCATCTGACACTGTGATGGGTCCCCCGACTACCTCCGGAATCCCGCCGGAGCAGCACTGCGGCGACGAGTCCGGGCCCCGTAAATGACGATCAAGCTCGATGCAACCGTAGTTAATGGACATCACTATCTATATCGTCGATCACCAGATTACAATACCCGAGGTGCCTGTCAAGGCATTGAAGCCAAGCAGTCCATGACACGGGGGAGATGTCACGTGACCGCAGCTGAATCGTCCACTGTGGACGATCAAAAGACCCCTGGCCGGTCACGGCTCGGCGCATTGCTGCCGGACAAGGGCGCCCCGCGCATCCTCGCCGGGGCCCAGCTCGCCGGCAGCGTCGGCGCGGGCCTCTACCTCGCCAGCGCACCGGTCTACTTCCTGCACGCGGCCGACCTGCGGCCCGGCCAGGTCGGCCTGGGCCTGTCGGTGGCCGGGTTGGCCGGCCTCGTCGTCGGGGTGGTCGCGGGCCGGCTGGCCGACCGGTACGGCGCCCGGCGGATGGCGGTGCTGTTCGTGCTGTCCCAGGCGGCCCTCGTGGTCTGCCTCGCGGCGATCGACTCGTTCTGGTTGTTCGCGCCGCTGGTGGCCCTGGTGAGCGCGGCCGAGCAGGCGTGGGACGTCAGCCGCGACGGCATGATCGCCGCGGTGATGACCGGTCGCGACAGGGTGCGGGTCTCGGCGTATCTCCGCAGCGTCTTCAACGCCGGTTTCACCTTCGGTGTGCTGCTGGCGGGTCTGGTACTGGCGGCCGCGAGCACAGCGGCGTACATGGCGATGCTCGCCACCGTGGCGGGGTGCGCGGTCACCGTCGCCGTGCTGTACCTGCTGCTGCCGCCGTGGCCACGCCCCGCGCAACCACCCGCGGCCGCCGGCCGGCGGCGCGCCCTGGCCGACCTGCCCTACCTGCTGGTGGCCCAGGTCAGCTGCCTGACCCGGCTCGGCGAGACCATCCTGCTCATCGGCATCCCGCTGTGGATCGTCTCGAGCACCGACGTGCCCCGGCCGCTCGCCGCCTGGATCACCGGCATCAACACCGTCCTCGTGGTCGCGCTGCAGGTGCGGGTCTCCCGCGCCGGCAACGACGTGCCGTCCGCGGCCCGCCTGCAGCGGTTCGCCTTCATCCTGCTCGCCGTCGCGTGCCCGATCGTGGCGCTCAGCGGGCGGCTGCCGGTCGTGCCGGCGACGGCCGTCCTCGTCCTCGCGGCGGTCGTGCTCACTCTCGCGGAGCTGACCGGCGAGACCGCCCGGTGGACCCTGCAGTTCGGTCTCGCACCGGACCACGCCCAGGGCTCGTACGCCGGCGCGTTCCGGCTCGGCCAGGCACTGCCGACCGTGGCGGGCCCCGCCGTCGTCACCGCGCTCTCCGGCGACCTGGGCACCGTCGGCTGGCTGATCCTCAGCGCCGTCATGATCGTGGCGATGGCCGCGAGCGGCCCCGCGGTGGCCTGGGCGCAGCGCACCCGCCCGGCCGCCGTGCCCGCGGAGGTGGCGGCATGAGCGGCCCGGAGCGCAGCGCAGGAGCCGCGAATCAGCATTGCAGCTTCGGCTCAGGCCGACGCCGGAGCGCAGCGGAGGTGGCGGCATGAGCGGCCCGGAGCGCAGCGCAGGAGCCGCGAATCAGCATTGCAGGTCTGGCTCAGGCCGACGCCGGAGCGCAGCGGAGGTGGCGGCATGAGCGGGGTGTCCACCGCGCCGCGGGATCGGACGGAGCTGGTGCTGCTCGACATCTGGCGCCGGCAGCTGAGCCGGCCGCAGCTGGGCCTGCACGACGACTACTTCGCCGCCGGCGGTACCTCGCTGGGTGCCGTCCGGCTGCTCACCGAGGTCCGGCGGCGCACCGGGGTGCGGCTGCCGTTGAAGGCCATCGTCACGACCAACACGGTCGCCGCCATGGCGGCCAGGCTGCGCGACGGCGCCGAGGAGCGGCCGGGCGCCCCGGTGCAGGTCAGAGCGGGCGATCGGCGGCCTGTGATCGCCTGCGTGCATCCGATCGGTGGCAGCGTGCTGTGGTACCGCCACCTCGCCGACGCGCTGCCGGCCGGCTTCCCGTGCGTGGGTCTGGAGGCCCGGGCGCTCGATCCGCGCCTGTCCCCCGACCCGGACATCCCCGCGATGGCCCGCAACTACCTGGCCGAGCTGACCGTCGACCACCGCCCCGGGGACATCGTGCTCGTCGGCTACTCCTTCGGCGGCCTGGTCGCCTTCGAGATGGCCCACCGGCTCGCCGCCGCCGGGTCACCGCCGGCGGCCGTCGTCCTGCTCGACACGGCGGTGACCCGGCGCGAGCAGCCGCCCTCGTCCCGGGCCCGGCTGCTGTGGTCGCTGGTGAACCACAACTTCGGCCTGGACCTCTCGGCCGACGAGCTGGCCGCCCTGCCGCCGGAGGAGCTTCCGGAGCGCATCATGGCGGAGGCGGTGCGCCGGGGTGTGCTCCCGGCCGGGTTCGGCCTGGACCGCCTGCGCCGCATCATCGAGATCTACCCGACCAACGCCGAGGCCGAGCGCCGGTACCGCCTGCCGGTCTACCCGGGTCCCGTCGACATCGTGCGGCCGCGGGAGGCCAGGGTCGACGGGGAGAGTCTGGAGCTCTGGGGTGAGCACGCCGCGTCGGTGCGGGTGCACGACGTGCCCGGCAGTCATCTGGACCTGCTCGCGCCGGGCAACGTCGCCGGCACCGCAGCCGTGATCGCCGACTGGTTGCGCACCCACGGCCACGCGTGAGGTCGTGCCGCGCCGACGGGTTGCGACACCGCGCCGGCCCAACGCGGTTGGCTGGATCACACCGGGCGCGAGCCGATGGGCCGTCCCGGTCGCCCGGGAACGACCACCGTGCCCGGGTCATGACGGGGCCGCGCCCGGAAGGAGATCGAAAAACGCGGCCCCCGAATCCGGGAACCGCGTCCTGACCTGCACGTTCTTTGTAGCGGGGACAGGATTTGAACCTGCGACCTCTGGGTTATGAGCCCAGCGAGCTACCGAGCTGCTCCACCCCGCGTCGGTTTCTAAAGGTTAGCGCATGCCGGTCATGTCTTCCAAATCGCTTACGGGTGACCGTGTCCGGCATCACGGAGGGCCGCCGCACCGGGGTGCGGCGGCCCTTTCCGCCGTCAGCCTGAGGGTGCCGGGGTGACCGTCACCGTCGCCGACGGATTGGTGCTCGCCGACGCGCTCGGGCCGGCGCTCGGTGAGGCGCCAGCGGACGGCGTCGCCGCCTTCACCGCCGCCTCGTAGCGCCCGATCGCGTCCTGGAGGGCCTTGAGCGCCCGGCCGTACCCCTCGAAGTCCCCGGCGACCTGCGCCGCCTTCAGGTCCGCGATCGCCTTGTTCATGTCGGCGATCGCCGCCTGCACCGCCGGCGATCCGGGCTGGCCGCTGGTGTTCGGCACGGTCGGCTCGGAGTTGTCGCCGGTGCTCGGCACGGGCGCCTGGCCGGTCGCCTGTTTCACCAGCTCACCCAGCCCGTCGGCGAGGTTGTTGGCGTAGGCCTTGTAGTTCGGCCCGTAGGCGACCAGGACCTTCTGCAGCGTCGGGAACGTCTTGTCGCTCTTCGTCCGCAGATAGATCGGCTCCACGTACAGCATGCCCTCGGCGACCGGCAGCGTGAGCAGGTTGCCGTAGATCACCTCGGAGTTGTTGGAGCTGAACTGGGTCAGCTCGCGTCTCGCGTCGGCGATACCGGTCATCGTGCTGTGCATCTGCGCCGGGCCCTGGATCGCCGTGTCCGGCGGCAGTTCCAGGATCTCGAAGACCGGTTTGCCGTCGACGTACGACGCGGACATCAGCGCGGCCAGGTTGCCGCGGCTGCGCGGCGCGAGCGCCGTGGTGAGCTGGAACCGGGATTTGTCCTGGTAGGGCAGCTTGGCCACGATGTAGTACGGCGGCTGGTCGGCCGTCGGGTTCGCCGGGTTCTTCGGCACCTCCCAGAAGTCCTGGCCGGAGAAGAACCCGTTCGGCGTGGTGACGTGGAAGCGGCTGAGCAGGTCCCGCTGGACCTTGAACTGGTCCTCCGGGTAGCGCAGGTGGTCCATGAGCTGCGCCGGGATCGCCGAGCGCGGCTTGACCAGCTTGTTGCCGAACGCCTTGTTCCACGCCTTCAGGATCGGGTCGCTCTCGTCGAACGCGTAGAGGCTGACCTCACCGCTGTACGCGTCGACGGTCGCCTTCACCGAGTTGCGCAGGTAGGACACGTCCTGGCGCGGCTCGGGGAACATCCGGCCGCTGGTGGAGGAGTCCTGGATCGCGGTGTTCCAGTCGATGCGCTGCGCGTACGGGTACGTGGCCGAGGTCGTGTACCCGTCGATGATCCACTGGATCTTGCCGTCGACGACCGCCGGGTACGGGTCGTTGTCCAGCGTCAGGAACGGCGCGATCTTGCGGACCCGGTCCTCGGGGTTGCGCACGTAGAGCACCTTCGAGTTCTCGTTGAAGACCCCCGAGAGCAGGAAGTTCGTCTCGCGCAGCTGGGCGGCGTACAGCAGGCGGCGCCAGTACGAGCCGACCGGGACGCCGCCGGCGCCCTCGTAGCTGGAGTACTGGTCGCCGGCCTCGGCGGTCGGCCGGTCGAACTCGGCGTTGCTGGCGCCGGCCGCCTTGCCGGTGATCGCGTAGACGTCGCCCATCTGCTCGCCGTAGTAGATCCGCGGCTCCTTGACCGGGATCAGGTCCTGCTGCGACGCGCACTGCTGGCCCTGGTCGCCGACCGGCTTGGACTGGTTGGTGAGGAAGCCGGAGACGTAGAACGGCTGCCCGTTGCAGACGACCTGGTTGGCCGGCGCGGCGACGAACCCGTAACCGTGGGTGTAGACCGAGTGCCGGTTCTGCCAGTTGTTCTGCTGCAGCTGGGAGTAGTTGATCTCACGGACGCCGACGACGTAGTCCTGGGTCTTGCCGCCGATGGTGTACCGGTCGATGTCCAGCTTCGGGTTGAACTCGTAGAAGCCGCGGACCTGCTGCTGCTGCGTGTAGGTCTCGCCGACGACGGTCGGGTCGAGCAGGCGGATGTTGCCGACCGTCTCGTCGTACGACGGCAGGTTCGTCGGCGGCTCCTGGTTGCGCGACGCGTACGGCTTGACCTCGACGGTGTTCAACCCGTAGGCCATCCTGGTGGCGTCGATGCTGCGCTGGAAGTACTGCGCCTCCTTCTGCAGCTGGCTCGGCTTGACGGTGAACGACTGCACCGCCGCCGGGTAGATCCCGCCCACCGCGACCGCGGACAGGGCCAGCAGGCCGAGGGCGAGCCCGGGCCAGACGAGGTTGCGCATGAAGGCGTTGGAGAACACCAGGATCGCGATCGCGACGACGATCGAGATCCAGGCGAGGATCTCCTTCGCCGGCAGCAGCGCGTTGATGTTGGTGTAGCCGGCGCCGTACAGCTCCTGGGTGGGGAACTTGTCGAGCAGCAGGCCGCGCCGGTCCAGGTAGTACGCGGCGGCCTTGAGCAGCACGAACGTGGCGACCAACGCGGTCAGGTGGGCGCGCGCCGCGGTCGTCATGCGCTCGCCGGCGCCCTGCAGCCGCACGCCGCCGAAGAGGTAGTGCAGGGCCAGGGCGCCCAGCAGCGAGAAGACCACCGCGGTGAAGGCGACGCCCAGCACGTACCGCCAGAACGGGTACTCGAACACGTAGAAGCTCAGGTCGGCGCCGAACTCGGCGTCCTTCTGCCCGAACGGCGTGCTGTTGGTGAACAGCAGCCACTCCTGCCAGTGCCCCTGCGCCGACAGGCCGGAGAACAGGCCGATCAGCCCGGCGACCGCGAAGACCCAGATCGTCATGTGCGGCAGCAGGAAGAGCCGGTAGCGGTCGAGCGCGTGCTGCTCGGCGGAGTGCGGCCGCAGCAGCGGCCTGGTCCGGTAGGCCAGGTAGAGGTTGCCGGCGATGACGAGCCCGACCGCCGCCCCGAAGATCAGGAACATCCACAGGCGGGTCGTGAGCACCGTCGAGAAGACGCCGGTGTATTTGACCTCGGAGAACCACAGGTAGTCGGTCCAGGCCCCGACGACCCGGTCGAAGAGGGTGAAGAGCAGGAAGACGACCGCCAGCACGACGATCGTGACCCGACCACGTCGGCTCACCCTGGTCATCGGATTACGCATTACCACGGTCGGCTCCGCCCGTTCGCGTATGGAAACCCGTTCAGCGTAGTCATGGACCACACACGGCTGGTGTCTGACCGGCCCGCAACTGCTCCAGCGCGGCGAGCGCGTCGTCGGCGGTGCTGACCTTGATCAATGGCAGGCCCGGCTGGGCATTGGCGACGGCCTCCGCGCAGTTGGCCGCCGGGGTGAGGAAGAACTTGGCCTTCGCCGCCTTCGCCGCGACCAGCTTCTGCGGGATGCCGCCGATCGGCCCGACGTTGCCCTCGTCGTCGATGGTGCCCGTCCCGGCGATGATGATCCCGCCGGTCAGGTCCTCTTCCTTGATGGTGTCGATGATGCCGAGCGTGAACATCAGCCCGGCCGACGGCCCGCCGATGCGGTCCAGCTGGATCGACAGCGTGAAGGGGTGCGGCTGGGACGACTTGACCGTGACCCCGAGCCGCGGCGTGCCGTCGTCGGCGGCCTTCGTCGCCACGGTCGCCGTGCGCTTCTCCGCGCCGCGCGTGTATTCGACCTGCCGCGCGGTGCCGGCCGGCTCGGCCCGGACCAGCTCGGTGAGCTTCACCAGCGACGTCACCGGCTTGCCGTCGATGCCGGTGATCACATCGCCCTTCGCCAGCTGGCCCTCGGCCGGGAAGCCCGCGGACACCTCGTCGACCGTCACCAGGACCGGATAGCCGAGCTTGCGCAGCGCGACCGTCTCCGCCGAGGACTGCGACGCCTGGAAGTCCTTCTTGTTGTCCTCCTCGACCTGCTGCTCCGTGCGGTTGGGCGGGTAGATCAGCTCACGCGGCACCACCGCGCGGTCCTTCTGCCACCAGCCGATCATCGCCTCGAGCAAGGTCATCTGCGGCTGCACCGACACCGTGGTCATCCGCAGCTGCCCCGCCGACTTCGTGATCGGTGCGCCGTCGACATTGATGATCGGCTTGCCGTCGTCGCCGGCGCCGAGCGTGTTGTAGGTCGGTCCGGGCCCCATTTCGACGTAGGGCACCTGCAACACGGTCGTCTGCCAGGACAGCAACAGCAGCAGCAACGCGCCGACCAACACGGTCACGCCACGACGTCTCATGGCGGCGAGCCTAGCGCTCTCAGTTTTCGTACACCGGAAGCGAGTACCTTTGGGACATGCCCGCAGACATCCCGTTCGGTTTCGGACCGCCCGGCGGAGAGGTGCCGGATCCCAACGATCCGCGCCAGATGCAGCAGTTCCTCAGCCAGCTGCAGCAACTGTTCGCCACGCCCGGAGGCGGCCCGGTCAACTGGGATCTGGCACGTCAGCTCGCCCAGGCCCATCTCACCGGCGGCGGCCCCGCCGGTGGCCTCGCCCAGTTCCCCGTCGGCTTCGCGATGCCCGGCGCGGCGGTTACGCCGGCAGCGAACACGGGCGATCCCGACGCGGCGAAGCCGGTCGGTGACCCGTCGGTCACGCCGGCCGAGCGGGCCGGGGTCATCGAGGCGCTGCGCCTGGCCGACCTGTGGCTCGACCCGGAGTCCGCCCTGCCGTCCGGCGTGCGGTCGACCTCGGCGTGGAGCCGGGGCGAGTGGCTCAACACCACCCTGCCCGTCTGGCAGAAGCTGTGCGACCCGGTCGCCGCCCGCATGGTGTCGGCGATGACGGAGCTCGTGCCGGAGGAGATGCGCGCCCAGATGGGGCCCATGACCTCGATGGTCGCCTCCCTCGGCGGCGCCCTGCTCGGCGGCCAGCTGGGCACCGCGCTCGGCTCGCTCGCCGCCGAGGTCCTCTCCGCCGGCGACATCGGCCTGCCGCTGGGCCCGGCCGGCACCGCCGCGCTCATCCCGGCCAACATCGCCGAATACGGTCGCGGCCTGGAGATCCCCGACGACCAGGTCCGCCTGTATGTCGCGCTGCGCGAGGCGGCCCACCAGCGGCTCTTCGGCCACGTCCCGTGGCTGCGCAGCCACGTCTTCGCGGCCGTCGAGGCCTACGCGGCCGGCATTCACGTCGACCGCGAGGCGATCGAGGAGGCGATGAGCCGCATCGACCCCGCGACGATCGGCAGCGACCCCCAGGAGCTCGTCCTGGAGGGCATCTTCACCCCCGAGGACACGCCGCAGCAGCGCGCCGCCCTCGCCCGGCTGGAGACCGCGCTCGCCCTCATCGAGGGCTGGGTCTGCCACGTCGTCGACCGGGCCGCCGGCGACCGCCTCCCCGACGTGGTCCGCCTGTCCGAGGCGTTCCGCCGCCGCCGTGCCGCGGGCGGGCCGGCCGAGCAGACGTTCGCCGCGCTGGTCGGCCTCGAGCTGCGCCCCCGCCGCCTGCGCGAGGCCACGGCCCTGTGGGCGGCCCTGCTCGAGCACCGCGGCGTCGCGGGCCGGGACGCGCTCTGGGACCACCCGGACCTGCTGCCGGAGGAGGAGGCGTTCGCGGACCCGGAGCTGTTCGCCCGGACCGAGCTCGACCTGAGCGACCTCGGCTTCGGCGACACCGACCTCGGCCTCGGCGACGACCCGCTGAAGAAGGACGGCACGCCCGAGCAGGGCGGCGAGCCCGAGGAAGGCGACTCCCCGAAGGCTTAGCGACACCCGGACCCGGCCCGGCGCGCCCCTCGTGGCCCGCCGGGCCGCGCCCTGTCCGCGCCAGGCGTCCTGCGGACCCGCTGGCCCAGTCGCCGCGAGAACGCCGAGTACCACTGCGCGCACGGCGGCGCCACGGGGCGTCGCAAGGACGCTGACGCCAAGGGGCAGCAAGAACGCCGGGGCAGGGGCGGCGCAGGGACGCCGGGGCAAGACTGCGCGGGACGTCCGTGCCAGGGCGCTGCGTCGAGGGCCGGCGCGAGGACGCGGATGCCGAGCTCCCGCAGCGCCCGGCCCGTCCGCGATGCAGCGTCCCCGGCGCGCACACCCACGCAACGCCCCCGGCGCGCACGACCGCGCGGCCCTCCCAGCGCACACACCCACGCAACGCCCCCGGCGCGCACGACCGCGCGGCCCTCCCAGCGCACACACCCACGCAACGCCCTTGGCGCGCACGACCGCGCGGCCTTCCCGGCGCGCATACGCCGCGCAAACGCCCGCGGCGCACAACGGCCCGGCGCCGCACGACCGCGCGGCCTTTCCGGCGCGTACAGCGGCGATGCGGGGCGCGGGCCTCGCCTCAGGAGAGCAGGGAGCGGGTGGCGTCCCAGCCGTCCAGGCCCATGTCCAGGTGGCGGAGGTCCTCGGGGCCGCGGAGCCGGTGCCAGCCGGGCGCCGCGGTCACCATCGTCGGGGACGGTGCCGGGCGGCGGGCGGTGACCACGTCGGCGGTCGCGGGGTCGAGGTCGGGCAGCCAGGACGGCGCCGGCAGGCGGGTCGCCACGCCCAGGAGGCCGCCGCCCGCGGCAGGGGCGACCGCGACCTCCCTGGTGGACAGGGGGCGGATCATCTTGCCGATCAGCATGGCCGGGAGGTCGGGCGCGTCGGCCATGAGGACCACGGCGCGCTGGTGCCCGTCGGCGGCGGCCGCCGCGAGGGCGGCGCGGATCGAGAGGGCCGGCAGCTCGTACTGCGGCATGCCCGGCCACGCGATCTTCGAGGCCAGGGGCAGGTCGGCGGGCAGGGCGGCGATGGCCGGCTGGATGAGCGGCAGCGGGGCGACCAGGTCGACGACGTCCTCGGCGAGCGCGGCACGCCACGAGGCCGGGTCGATCCCGGGTGGCGACCAGGGCGTCGGCACGAGCAGCACGATCACCACGGCCGAGACCGCCGGGTCAGTCATTCCGTGATCCCGAGACCGGCAGCCGCTGACACCCCCTCAAGATACCCCCGCGCCCGCTCGGACTTCGGGTAGCGCCCGACGAGCGCCCAGAAGGCGGCGCTGTGGCTGGCGATCACCAGGTGCGACAGCTCGTGCAACAGGACGTAGTCGATCACCCAGTCCGGCATCTCCTGGACCCGGTGCGAGATCCGGATGGTACCGTCTGCCGGCGTGCACGACCCCCAGCGCCCGTTCTGGTTCTGCACCCAGCGCACGCTGGTCGGACGGGCGGCGTTGGGATGATCGGGCAGGTAGCGGGCGGCGAGCCGCTGCGCGCGTGCCGTCAGCTCGCTGTCGGTGCGCCGGGCCCGCTGCTCGCGGACGGCCAGGCGCTCCAGCATGCGATCGACCCACTCGCGCTCCTCCGCCCGGGAGAACTGCGCGGGGATCAGCACGACGACCCGCTCACCATCACGGTAGGCAGACACCGTGCGTCGGCGGCGCTTGCTGCGCCGCACCTCGATGACCGGCTTACGTGTCATGCCGGCCCCCTCAGGGTACCGCTCACGGAGGAACGCTAGCCGTAAACGGCCATCCCTCCGCAAGGGCCAATCTCGCGGAGGCCGCCCGTATGTCACCCATTCGTGGCGCCTCGCCGGAAAGATTCCGCCGGTCTTCGGAGCGGTGAGGCCGCCAGGAGGCCCTCAGCGGCCACCCGAAGGCATTTCATCCACAGCAACCCACACCGTTGCCCACACAGTTATCCCCAGGCTGTGCATAGTGTGTAGCGTGCGGTTAGAGGAAGATCTTCCGATTACGCTCGGCGTGTCCCGTCTTACCGCACTTTCCCCGAGTGTCCGACAAGGCACACTCACCACGTCGACCTAGCTGGTCAGCACCGGTGCGCGCACCGGACCGAGATGAGGAGGGCATCGTGGCCGAGACGTACAACGGCTACTGCGTCAAGTGCAAGGAGAAGCGGGACTTCGAGGGCGAGATCGCGATCTCGAAGACGGGCATGAAGATGGCCAAGGGCGCCTGCCCGGTCTGCGGCACGACGGTCAACCGGATCCTCGGCAAGGCCTGACTCCACCCGTTAGCCAAGTACGCAGACAGGCACGGCCGCCGACGGCGGGCCGTACACATCGGCTCCTCGCCGCCCCCCGCCCGGCGGGTGAGCCCCGAGATCGTCGCGCTCGAGCAGCACAGTTGGCCCGCGCGGTATGAAGCGTTTGCGCCTTTCGCTGTGGACAACTCGGCGGCTGGCTGTGGACAAGTCCGGCCGGCGGTGGATATCCCTGTGGACAACCACCCCGGCCGGAGTCCGCGCCGGTGGCAGTCTCGCCGGTCATGCGACCGACACTCCTGCCGAACCTGCGCCGCCTGTGGCGGGACGCGTCCACCGTCCAGCTCGGCACCGACCCGGCCGGCGCCGTGGTGCTGCACCTGCGCCGGCCTGAGCTGGCCAGGGTGCTCGACCTGCTCGACGGCGCGCACACCGAGCCCGCCGTGCTGGCGGCCGGCGAGGCGCTGGGGCTGGCGGCCACCGAGGTCGGCGGCCTGGTGGACCTGCTGCGGGACGAGGGGCTGGTCGTCGGCGCGCACGCCCTGGTCCCGGCCGGCCTGCCCGAGCGGGCGCACCGCCGGCTCAGCATCGAGGCGGCCGCGATCGCCCTCCGGATGCGCAAGGACCGGCCCGGAGCAGGACCCGGAAGGCGCGAGGACCAGGGCGGGGAAGCGCCCGCGGACGTGCTTCGCCGCCGGTACACCTCCCGCGTCGTCGTCGCCGGGGACGGCCCGTTGCTGGCTCCGCTGGCGGCGCTGCTCGCGGCGAGCGGGGTCGGGCACGTCGACCCGGTCGTCGACGGGGTCACCGGCGCCGGGGACCTGCTGGTCGGCGGCCTGCTCGCCGACGACGTGGGAGTTTCACGGGCGGTCGCGACCGGCAACGCCGTCGCCAGGTGCGCGCCCGGGGCGGACCTCTCGGCGGCCAGGACGGGCCACGTCGACCTCGTGGTGCGCGTCGGTGACCGCCACCCGCCCGCGCTCGCCAGGAGGGGCCTGCGGCTCGGTGGCCTCGCCCGGCTGGAGCTGACGGTCCGGCTCGGGACCGTGCTGATCGGTCCGCTGGTACGACCGGCGAGCTCCCCCTGCAGAGCGTGCCTGGACCTGCACCGGCGCGACCGGGACCCGGTCTGGCCGGTCCTCGCGGCGCAGCTGGCCACGGCCCCGCCCGGCGACGGCGAGCCCTGCGCGTCGGCGACGGCGCTGGCGGGGGTGGCGTTCGCCGCCGACGAGGTGCTCGCGTTCCTCGACGGGACGGCCGCGCGGACGGAGGCGGCGATCGTCGAGATCCCCCGCGCCGGTGAGCTGAGAAGGCGGGAATGGGTGGCGCATCCCCGCTGTGACTGCCGTCGCCGTCGTCGAGCAGCGCAGAACGGGTAAGAATGACGTGTGACCGAGATCCCTAGGGGCGCAGTCGCCCGCACCGCACGACTGGCGTCGCTTCCCCTCGGGTTGGCCGGGCGGGCCGCGCTCGGCCTGGGCAAGCGAGTGACCGGTATGGCCGCCGACGTCGTGTCCGCGGATGTCCAGCGGCGCACCGCCGAGCACCTGTTCAGCGTCCTCGGGCAGCTCAAGGGCGGTGCGATGAAGATGGGGCAGGCGCTGTCCGTCTTCGAGGCGGCGCTGCCGGAGGACCTCGCCGGGCCCTACCGGGCCGCGTTGACGAAGCTGCAGGAGGCCGCCCCGCCGCTGCCGGCCGCCAGCGTGCACAACGTGCTGCAGGAGTCGCTGGGCGCCGACTGGCGGGAGCTGTTCAAGGACTTCGACGACAAGCCGGCCGCCGCCGCCAGCATCGGGCAGGTCCACCGTGGCGTGTGGGCGGACGGCCGCGACGTGGCGATCAAGGTGCAGTATCCGGGCGCCGGCGAGGCGCTGCGGGCGGACCTCAACCAGCTGGCCCGGTTCGCCGGGCTGTTCAAGGCGATCCAGCCGGGCCTGGACGTGAAGCCGCTCGTGCAGGAGATCCGGGACCGGGTCACCGAGGAGCTCGACTACGAGCTGGAGGCGACCTCACAACGCGCGTTCGTGAAGGCGTTCGAGGGCGACCCGGACATCTGCGTGCCGCAGGTCCTCAGGTCGTCGCCGCGGGTGCTCGTCACGGAGTGGATCGACGGGGTGCCGCTGGCGACGATCATCGCGTCGGGCACGGTCGAGGAGCGCGACGCGGCCGGCACGCGGATGGCCTTGCTGCACTTCTCCGCGCCCGCGCGGGCGGAGCTGCTGCACGCGGACCCGCACCCGGGCAACTTCCGGATGCTGCCCGACGGCCGGCTCGGGGTCCTCGACTTCGGTGCGGTCGCCAGGCTCCCCGGCGGGCATCCGGAGGTGATCGGCCGGCTGACCCGGCTCGCGCTCGCCGGTGACGCCGACGCGGTGCTGTCCGGGCTGCAGGACGAGGGGTTCGTGAAGCGCGACGCGAAGATCGACGCGGCGGCGGTGCTGAGCTACATCAGGCCGATGCTGGACCCGGTCGCGGAGCCGAGGTTCCGGTTCAGCCGGGCGTGGCTGCGCGCGGAGGCGGGCCGGCTCGCCAACCCGAAGAGCCCCGCGTATGCGATGAGCCGGCAGCTCAACCTGCCCCCGTCGTACATGCTGACCCACCGCGTGACGCTCGGCTCGATCGGCGTCCTGTGCCAGCTGGAGGCCGAGGCCCCCTATCGGGAGATCATCGAGCGCTGGCTGCCGGGATTCGCGGAGCCCGCGGTGAAGAAGACCCGGCGGCGCAAGGCCGAATAGACGGCCGGACAGACGAATGCCGAAGGCGGCCTCCCCGGACGGGGAGGCCGCCTTTTGACGAAGGTCAGTGTCGGCTCAGCTGACGCTCCTGCTCGCGGCGGGCGCGCATCGCGATCTGACGTGCGGACGGGGAAGCCTCAGAGTGACGGACAGCCTGAGGCTGACGCATTCGCGCTCGTGAGAGTGCTTCGTGGAGTAGTTGCAAGGACACGGCCATGCTCCTCAGGTCGGTGCGAACGTCGGTGAGTTGAAGCCGGGTCGCCTGCGCGGCGCGCAGACCTCGGCTGGCTGGCAACGGATGTGCGCTCATGTCAGGCCGCCACGCTCGCGGCCACGGCCGCGGTGCGAGCAGCGACCTCGACCCGCAGGACGGCGTCGCGGGCGACGTCCTCCTTGCGCGGGCGGCCACGCGGACGCTTCCGCGGGACAACCGCGCCCCGCTCGAAGATCTCGCCACCCCAGACACCCCAGGGCTCGGCGCGCTCGACGGCGCCGGCAAGGCACTCGACGCGCAGAGGGCACTCCACGCAGAGCGACTTGGCCAGCTCGAGCTCCGCCGGCTGGTCGGCGAACCACAGGTCCGGGTCGAAGGTGCGGCACGGCAGGTCGGACTTCACGCCCCGGGCAGCGACGAGGAGACGCTCGTCGGCACCCTCAACGCGCACATCGCGCGATGCCAAGGCCAGGCTCATCCCGGTCACCCCTTTCTGTTTCTCGATCGTTTGGTGGTGATCGTCGGTGCAAAAAACTGAGGCCGCGGATCCCGGTGTCGGGTTCCGCGGCCTCGAGGTGAGCCGGTGAGTCGGTCTGTTAGACCGGCCTGCCTCGAGGTGGTGTGCCGCGGACTCCGCCGTTGGGCTTCGGAGCCGTCAGGTCGTGCTTGTCGTTCGCGGTGAGCCCACTGGTCCCCTGAACCTGGACTCCCCGCCGGTCGAGCTGGACGCCGCCGACGGCGGGCATCTGCTCAACGGTGCGGACGCGCTCGATGGTGCTGGTGGTGCCGATGGTGCCGCCCTTGACGACCAGGTCGATCCTCAGATCGGCCGGGATGACGCCCTGGACTTCGACGCCGCCCGGAACCTCGACGCCGCCCAGGGCCGCGACGCCACCCGTGGCCGCGACGCCACCCGTGGCCGCGAAGGACGCGGTCGGAGCGGCAGCCGGAGCGGAGGCAACGGTCGGGATCAGGGAAGCGGCCGGGGCTTGCGCGGCAGCGACGCCCGCGAAGGCGCCTCTGACGGCAGACTCCTGCCACAGCGTCGAGACGGACGACGGCGAGACACGGCGTGCCGACACCGGTGACGGGGCGCAGAGGGTGCGCAGCACCGGCTGTAGCTCGGCTGAGATATAGAGCTTCACGGGTCGCACCTTCTCTCCACACTCGTCATGGGCCGGCCGCCGGTGCTCCGGCGTTCGTGTTCGCAGGCTATGTCGCGTCTTCGGGGTAGGGCAATCGAATTTCCGGGAAAAGTTCTTGTCACTTTTCCGCTGATCGAGAACAGTCGCTCCGCACGAGGTCCTCGACCGTCGTCCCGGAGACCAGCGCGAGCACGTCGTCGCCGTAAAGTCCCAGCTTGCGGGGCCCGATGCCGGCGATGACGGCGAGCTCCTCGCGGCGGCCGGGACGCCGTTCGGCGATCGCCGCGAGCGTGACATCTGTGAATACGACGAAGGCGGGGACCTTCTGCACGGCGGCGAGCCGGGCCCGCCAGTCGAGCAGCCGGGCGAGCAGCTCCTCGTCGCGGTCGGACGGGCAGCCCTCGCACCGGCCCAGCTTGCGCTCCGGCCCGCTGAGCAGCCCGGCGCCGCAGACCCGGCACGAGACGGCGACGGCGCGCTTCACCCTGGCCGTCACCTCGGCCTTGCCGATGCCCGGCGACGCCGCACGCCGGCCGGGCTCATAGGAACGCCCCGGCTCCAGGGCGGGCATGAAGCGGGTGGCGCGCCGGGGACGGCCGCCGGGCGTGCGGGCGCCCGCATAGGACAGCCACAGCGTGTGCCTCGCGCGGGTGACACCGACATAGAGCAGCCGCCGCTCCTCCTCGACCGCGTCGGGGGTGCGGGCGTGGATGACCGGCATGGTGCCCTCGGCGAGGCCGACGAGGAACACCGCGTCCCACTCCAGCCCCTTCGCCGAGTGCAGCGAGGACAGGGTGACCCCGGCGACCGTCGGCACGTGCTGCAGGGCGGCGCGGCGGGCCAGCTCCTCGTTGAAGGCTTCGAGGGTCAGCGCCGGCATGCTCTCGGCGAGGGTGACGAGCGCCGACACCGCCTCCCACCGCTCGCGGGCGGCGCCACCGGCGGGGATCTCGCCGGCCCGCCAGCCGACGCCCTCCAGGGCCCTGGCGACCGACTCCACGAGGGCGGCGTCCGCGTCGAGGGACCGGGTGGCGGCGCGCAGCGCGATCATCGCCTGGCGGACCTCGACCCGCTCGAAGAAGCGCTCGGCGCCGTGCACCACATAGGGCACCCCGGCCTCGGCGAGGGCCTCCTGATAGACCTCGGACTGCGCGTTGACCCGGAAGAGCACGGCGATCTCCTCGGCGGGCGTGCCGCCGGCGATCAGCTCGCGGCAGCGGGCCGCGACGGCGGCGGCCTCCTGCGGCTCGTCGACGAACGAGCGCAGCACCGGCTCGGCGCCGGGCGGGCGCTGGCCGACCAGCTCCAGCCGGAGCCGGGCCAGCTCGCCGCGGGCCTGGCCGATCACCGTGTTGGCGAGGCCGACGACCTGCGGGGTCGACCGGTAGTCCCGGACGAGCCGCACGACGGTGGCGCCGGGGTGGCGGCGCTTGAAGTCGACGAGATAGGACGCGCTGGCGCCGGTGAACGAGTAGATCGTCTGGCTGGCGTCACCGACGACGGTCAGGTCCTCGCGGTCGCCGAGCCAGGCCTCCAGCAGCCGCTGCTGCATCGGGTTGACGTCCTGATACTCGTCGACGACGAAGTGCCGGTATTGCGAGCGGATCTGCTCCGCGACGTCCTCGTGCTCCTCCATGGCCCAGATCGCGGCCCGGATCATGTCCTCGAAGTCGATCACGCCCTGGGCCCGCTTGACCCGCTCATAGGCGGCATAGACCTCGCCGACCTTGGCCGCGTCGAACGGTGGCTCGCGCAGCGCCTTGGCGGCGGCGACGGCATAGTCGGCGGGCTCGATGAGCGAGGACTTGGCCCACTCGATCTCACCGGCGAGGTCGCGGGCGCCGGTGCCGTCGATCTTGACCCCGGCCCGGGTGGCGGCGAGGCCGACCAGGCGGGCCTTGCTGTCCAGCAGCTCGGGCATCTCCCGGCCGGAGAAGAGCCGCGGCGCGAAATAGCGGACCTGGCGCAGCGCCGCGGCGTGGAACGTGCGGGCCTGCACGCCGCCGGCGCCGAGCTGGCCGAGGCGGGCGCGCATCTCGGCGGCGGCCCGGGCGGTGAACGTGACGGCGAGGACGTGCTGGCCGCGGACGTGCCCGGTGCGCACCCGGTGGGCGATGCGGTGCGTGATCGCCCTGGTCTTGCCCGTGCCGGCGCCCGCGAGGACGCACAGGGGCCCGGCCGGAGCGGTGACCACGGATGCCTGCTCCGGGTCAAGGCCTGCGAGTGGGTTTGAGGAGTCCGCCACAGGTAGGCATCATTCCAGCCGGGTATGACGTTTCAGCCGAAGTACCTGCCGAGAACCGACGGAGGAGCACGGGATGCTGACGATGTATTCGACCACGTGGTGTGGCTACTGCCACCGCCTGAAGTCGCAGATGGACCGCGAGGGCATCCAGTACCAGGTCGTCGACATCGAGCGGGACCCCGACGCGGCGAAGTTCGTCGAGAGCGTCAACGGCGGCAACCAGACCGTCCCCACGCTGCGGTTCGACGACGGCACCGCCCTGACCAACCCGACGATCGTCCAGGTCAAGGCCCAGCTGGCCAACGCGGTCAGTAGCTGACCCTTCACAGGGAGCCGCCGGCTCACTACGGTGACCGGCATGCGGGTGGCTCGCGACTTCGCCGTGCCCGGCGCCCGGGGACCACGGACCTACCACGCGCCCGAGCGGCCGCGGGTGGCCGACCCGGGGCGCCGGCGGCGCATCGCCGACTATCTGTCCGGCGGCACCACGATCGGCCGCGGGCAGGGTCCGGGCGTGCTGCACACCGACGGGTTGTGGCTGTGGCCGGAGCGGTTCGTCGCCGAGATCCTCGACGACGGGCTCGCCCCCGAGCAGGACCTGCTGCGGCAGATGCACCGGCACGACTTCCGCGCGCCCGCGCCGGAGCCGGACGGCCGGCTGACCGAGGACGCGCTGACGGCGTGGCGGATCGGGCCGCCGCCCGCCCCGCGCACGCTCACCACGTATTTCGTCCGCATCGACGGCGAGACGGACGTCGACACGCCGCTGTCGCTGCTGCGCCGGGCCGTCGACCCGGCCGGCCGGGTGGCGGAGGAGGCGCTGTGGCGCGACCTCGACTGGCACCCGACGCAGGCGTTCGGGGCGCACAAGATCGACCACGACATCCGCCGGGTGACCCCGGCACACGCCGCCGGGGTCCTCGACCGCTGGTGCGAGCGCTGGCACCGCGAAGCGCTCGGCAGGGCCACGCCGTGAGCGGCGGGGCTAGCCCAGCCACTGCGTGATCAGGTAGTGCGCGATCGACGCCGGGAACGGCAGGCCGAAGTCGGCGGACTCCCCCGCCAGTACCGGCGCGATCTCGGCACGGGAGAACCACCGGCCCTCGACGATCTCCGTGGGGTCGACCACGACCGGCGCGCCGACCGGTGCCGTGGCGTGGTAGCCGAGCATGAGCGAGCCGGGGAACGGCCACGGCTGGCTGGCCACGTACGTGACGTCGCCGACGACGACGCCGACCTCCTCGAGGACCTCGCGCGCGACGGCCATCTCCGCGGACTCGCCCGGCTCCACGAAGCCGGCCAGGGTCGAATAGCGCCGCACGCCGTTGGCCGCCGGCCACTGCGCGTTGCAGCCCAGCAGGCAGCGCCCGTCGGGTCCGCCGACCCCGTCGTGCACCAGCATGATCACGGCCGGGTCGGTGCGCGGCCACAGCGTCTCGGTGCCGTCCTCGGTGGTCCGCACCCACCCCGCCTGCGCCGGGACCGTCAGTTTGCCGCTCAGCGGGCTGTACGGGTGCCGTGCGTGCCAGTTGGCCAGCCCGACGGCGGTGATGAACAGCCCGGCCGGCAGGTCCGGCAGCGCGTGCCCGACCTGGCGCAGCGTGACCCGCCGCGTGCCGGGCAGCGCGGCCACGTCCGCGGCGACCGCGAAGTAGGCGGTGCCGTCGGCGTCCTCGCCGAGGAAGAACCGCTCGCCCTGCGGCGCGTCGGCCGGGTCCACGTAGACCAGCTCGGGCGGGTCGTCGCCGCGGACCAGCATGTGGCCGTCGTCGACGACCACGACCCTGGCCCGGGTGAAGGCGGCGTCCAGCCAGGCGGCGTCGGTGCGGCGGTGCGCCGCCCGGTCGAGCACACCCCGCGCGAGCGGAGGCCCCGGCCGGGCGGCGGCGACGTCGGTCATGAGGTCACCCCGCCGCGCACCGGCACCGCCGGTGCGCAGCCTGAATCTCTGCGCCAGTCCTCAAACCGGTCGGGGTACCGGCGTCAGGTTCAAGAGGGGATTCTCTACCCGCTCGGCG
>NZ_JBVJIJ010000007.1:211233-220101 GCF_055586325.1 Dactylosporangium sp. NPDC051087
TCCGTACGCGGTTTTTTTTGGATTTGGAGAGCACACCCGGCGCGAGGGGGGTCCCTGTGGGGGGGGGGGGGGTGTGGGTGGGGGGTTCCCCCCGCCACACACCGGCACCTCTGGTGCGCGGCCGGACGCTCTGCGCCGGTCATGACGCCGCTCGGGTGACCGCCGTCAGCGCCGCGAGGGGCTTCTCGATCTGCTCGGCGTCGCCCAGGACGACGGCCGCGATCCGGGACGGCGCGAGATACTGCGCCGCCGCGGCCGCCACGTCCTCCCGGCTGACCCGGGCCAGCCGGGCGGCGTGCTCGGCGAGGTAGTCCAGGCGCAGCCCGAACCCGGCGTAGGTGGAGACCAGCCCGGCGAGCCCGGCCTGGGTGGACATGCCCAGCTGCAGCGTGCCGAGCGCATACTGCCGGGCCTGCTCCAGCTCGTCCTCCTTCGGCGGGAGGCTGGCCAGCCGGCCCAGCTCGTAGAGCGTCTCCAGCAGCGCCGGCCCGGTGACCGCGGTCGCCACCTCGGCGGCGACGACCAGCGCCGACCCGGCGACGGCGTGCTCGACGAGGGAGTGCGGCCCGTACGTGTAGCCCTTGTCCTCCCGGATGTTCTCCACCCAGCGGGAGGAGAAGTAGCCGCCGAAGACGAGGTTGGCCAGCTGCAGCGCGGCATGGTCGGGGTGCCGGCGGGACACCGCGGGCAGCGCCAGGCGCAGCGACGACTGCACGGAGCCGGGCCGGTCGACCAGGGTCAGCGGCCCCGGCTTCAGCTCCGGCGTCGGCGGCAGGTCGACGGTCGTGCCCGCGCCGTCCCACTTGCCCAGCATCCGCTCGGCGGCGGCGATCGCCTTCTCCGGCGCGATGTCGCCGACGATGACGAGGGTCGCCCCGGCCGGGTGCAGCCGCTCGGCGTGCAGGGTGCGCAGCGAGGCGGGGGTGACGGCCTCGACCTGCTCCGGCGCCGGGGTCTGGATCGCATACGGGTGCTTGCCGTACATCCGCTTGAGCAGCGCGGCGCGGGCCAGGTGGCTGGGCTGGCTCTGCGCGACCCGGATCCGGTCGACGAGGCGGGCCCGCTCGGTGCTGACCTCCTCCGCCGGGTAGTTGGCGTCGGTGAGCACCTCGGCGAGCAGGTCCAGCAGCCGGTCGAGGCCGCTGACGAGCGCGTTGCCGGAGATCAGCAGCCGGTCGGGGTCGGCGCCGGCGGACAGCCCGCCGCCGACCTTCTGCAGCTCGGCGGCGATGTCGACGGTCGACATCGCGGTCGTGCCGGACAGCACGGTCTGGGTGAGCAGCGCGGCGCGGGCCAGGTGCGCCTTCGCGAACGGCACCCGCAGCCGGATCTCGACCAGCGGCACCGACGGGCGGCGCAGCGCGATCACGGTCAGCCCGTTGGGCAGGGTCCGCTCGACGGTCTTCGGCAGCTTCAGCGGCCGGTTGGGCCCGAGGACGGGCACGGCGCGGAGCAGGGTTTCGGCAGTCACTTGGCTCCTCCGGCAATGACCTCGACCGCGGCGCGGCGCGACGGGACCAGCGTGGCCGCCGCGGCGATGATCTGCTCCTCGGTGACCCCACCGATCAGCGTGTGGAGCTGGTTGAGCAGCTCGGGCTCGCCGCGCTGCTGCTCCAGCACCGCCATCTGCAGCGCCCGGCCGAGCACCGCGTCGGTGTCGCGCAGCAGGTGCGTGGCCATGCGGGCCTGGGTGCGGCTGAGCTCGTCCTCGGCGAGGCCGTCGATGGCGATCCGCTGGCACTCCTCCTCGACCGTGCGCAGGACCTTGTCGACGTCGCCACCCGGGGGCAGGTGCGCCTGCAGGATCATCGCGGTGGGGTCGCGCACCGCGAACGGCTCACCCATGAAGCCGACGTAGCCGCCGACGCTGGTCACCGTGCGGTCCCGCAGCACCAGGCGCTCGACCAGCCGGGACGCGTCGCCGTCGGTGAGGACCTCGGCGAGCACCACATAGGGCAGGTAGCCCTCGAGGTCGTTGATCGGGTCCGGGACCCGCCACGCGGCCGCGACGGCCGGCAGCGGCGCGAGCCGGTCCTCGTAGGAGGAGCGGCGCTCGGCGGTCAGGTCGGGCTCGGCGAAGTCGGGGCGGGCCGGCGCCGGGCGGGCCGGGACGTCGCCGAAGTGCCGCTCGATCAGCGCGGTGGCGGTCGCCACGTCGAAGTCGCCGGAGACCGCGAGCACCGCGTTGCCGCAGGCGTAGTAGCGGTCGAAGAAGTCGGCGGCGTCGGCGACGGTCGCGGACTCCAGGTCGTCGAACGAGCCGTAGCCGTCGTGGGCGTTGGCGAACGTGTCGAACATGACCGGGGGCAGCCGCAGCCAGGGGAAGCCGCCGTAGGGCCGGTTGAGGACGTTGACCCGGATCTCCTCCTTGACCACGTCGACCTGGTTGCGCAGGTTCTCCTCCGTCAGGCGGGGGGAACGCATCCGGTCGGCCTCGAGGAACAGCGCCCGCTCCAGCGCGTTGGACGGCAGCGTCTCGAAGTAGTCGGTGTAGTCGAAGTGGGTCGATCCGTTGAACGTGCCGCCGGAGCCCTGCACGTAGCGGAAGTGGGCGAGCTTCTCCAGGCTCTCCGAGCCCTGGAACATCAGGTGTTCGAACAGGTGGGCGAAGCCGGTGCGGCCCTGCGGCTCGGAGCGGATGCCGACGTCATAGACGACCGCGACGCCGACGACGGGGGCGGCCCGGTCGGGTGTGAGCACCACCCGCAGACCGTTCGGAAGGGTGAGGCGCTCGACGGGATACTTGGACGCGGGGATCCGCACAGCGGGACTACGACGAGGCACCCGTCGAATCTATCCCGTCCCGCGCGATTCGCCGTCGCCGACCGCCTACCCGGTGCTACCGGCGGGCTCCTCGGCGCGGGCTTTCGAGGCTTCCGCGCGGCGCAGCCGGTGCTCGGCGCGCAGGGCGTACCACAGCAGCACCCCGATGAACGCGATCAGCGGCAGGCTCAGCAGCCACCCCAGGTTGCCCCGCGACCTGGGCAGGAGCGGGTCGGCGGCCAGGGGCGGCGCGGACGCCGTCGCCGAGCTGGACGGCGCCGGCACGACCGACGGCGACGGCGGGTGGGCGAGCGGGATCACCCTGGTCAGCGCGGGCACCAGGTCGACCCGGCCGACGCCGAACACCGGGTCCACGCCGGTGGCGCCGGCATCGACGGCGGTCACCGACAGCCGGTGCACGATCTCGTCGGCGGGCAGCTTCGGATACGCCGCGCGGACCAGCGCCACGGCCGCGGCGAGCACACCGGCGGAGGCGCTGCCGGCGTCGACCCGGTAACCACCGCCCGTGTTGGTGGTCATGATGTCCTCGCCCGGCACGGCGAAGCCGAGCTTGCGGCCGCTGTCGGAGGTGACGAGCACGTCGCCGGCGCGCGACAGCGGGACCGCCGCGAGGACCCCGTCATACGCGGCCGGGTAGGGCTCGAACGCCTCACCCGCGCGGTTGCCGTCGGCGGCGACGATGACCGCGTCGGCGGCGATGGCCTCCCGGACCGCCTGCTGGAGCCGCTCGCTGCCGCCGACGGAGTAGCCGACGACGATGACCTTGGCGCCGCGGACGGTGGCGAGCTCGATGCCCTCGGCCAGCTGGTCGGGGGTGACGGTGCGCGCGCCGGTCGGGTCCGGGGTCGCCGGGCTGCCGAGGACGACCGGGAGGATGTCGGCGGCCGGCGCGATGCCGAGCACCCCGTTCTGCCGGTTGGCGCCGTGGCCCTGACCGGCGATCAGCCCGGCGAGGGCCGTGCCGTGCCCGTCGGGGTCGCCGGGTGTGGTCGGCGAGCCGTTGGTGTAGATCGCGGGCAGCACGCTGGCGGTGAGGTCGACGTGGTTGCGGTCCACGCCGTTGTCGATGATCGCGACGGTGACGCCCTCGCCGCGGGTCTTCTCGTTGGCCTCGCTCACCCGCAGGTATTGCAGCGGCCACTGATCGTCACGGATGCCGTCCGCCCACGCCGGGCTCACGGGAACGAGTGCGAGCACGACTCCTGCAACCAGTGCGGCCTTCTTCACCGCGCTAGCGTGACGGATCGACGCAAGCCGCGCCAGTTGTCAGAGCGGCCGGATCGACTCGGGCGCCTCGTCGGCGACGGAGTCGAACTGGCGGTGCGTGTCAGGGATCGACACATACAGAATCGCCGCCTCGGGTTTGCCGAGGTCGACCAGCGCGATCGACACCAGCTCACTCTTCGCGCGCAGCCCGACCTGGTCGAAGTGCAGGCGGAACTTCAGCAGCCGGGCGGGGCGGCCGCCGAGCGTCAGGTCCTTCGCCGAGATCTGCTCGATCGTGTTCTGCTCGGGGTAGAAGCTGATCCGCACGTCGGCGGCGATCTGGTCGCCGACGCACTTGAGGTCCAGCACCATGCCGTCGTTGACCGCGGCCGGGACGTGCCCGGACAGGATCGTCGCGTGGTAGTCGCTGCTGCCGCGGTAGTTGGACTCGGTGACGAAGTGCTGGCCGATGCGGTAGGTGACCTTCAGGTCACCCCGGTCGACCCATGCCTGGTCCCACGGCTCCCAGGGGGCGCCGAACTCCTTGTAGGAGATCCCCGACTCCTCGTCGGAGATCCGCGGGCCGGCCGGCACCTCCGCGCCGCCGGGCGGCAGCTCGGGCGGGATGGTCGGCGGCGGGCAGCGGCGGGCCAGCTCGGGGCGGGTGTCGCTGGGGCCCTCCGGGCGGCTGCCGAACAGGCCGCCGGGCGTGTTGGCGTTGCCGGTCATGAGCGAGACGAGGATGACGACCAGGCCGACGACCACGACCGCGACCGCGCCGCCGCTGAGCACCTTCAGGATCCGCTTGTTGCGCTTCACCGGGTCGTCGTCGCCTCCGCCGCCTCCGCCGCCACCGCCGGTCGGCGGGAAGGAGGGCGGCGGCACGATGGGCGGGACGCCGATGCCCGAGACCCGGCCCGACCGGTAACCCGGCGCGGCGCGCGGCGGCTCGGCCGTGCGCTGAATCGTCGGCGCCGGCCCGACGGGCGCCAGCACGACCTGCGTGTCCGGCTGAGCCCACGGTGAATGCTGCTCGGTCATCTCAGGAGCAAGTGTCGCAGCCCGGGGCCAGTCTGCCAAAAACCGCTACGGCCGCGGCTGCTCCGGCGTGCGGACGTCGGTGACCTGGGGATACCTGGGAGTGTGCGCGGCGGCCACCGGGCCGATGACGATCAGGGCGGCGGTCAGCACCCCGGCGGTGGCCATCCCGACCACCAGTACGACCTCGCGCGTGTGCGTTGCCTGCATCGTGCGCACTTCCCCTCGCATGCCCGTCCGCATGCTCTTTGGACAGCTTCGAGGACAGCGCGGTTCCGTGGACAGCGAGGTGTCGGATGCTCGACCCGATCCTTGCCGTGATGCAAAGACGTCACCGGCTCGGCAGCGCGGTGATCAGCGCGAGCAGGCCCTCCTCGTCGAGCAGGTCGGCGGGGCGGACCGTGACGCCGTCGCGGACGTAGAAGAACGCCGCGCCGACCCGGTCCAGGGGGATGCCGCGCAGCTCCGACCAGGCCAGCCGGTACGCGGCGAGCTGCACCGCCGCGGCGGTGGCGTCGGTCCCGGCCGGCCGGTTGCCGGTCTTCCAGTCCACGACGTCGTAGCGGCCGTCGGGGTAGGCGTAGACGGCGTCCATCCGCCCGCGG
Source organism: Dactylosporangium sp. NPDC051087 (assembly GCF_055586325.1). Taxonomy (NCBI): domain Bacteria; kingdom Bacillati; phylum Actinomycetota; class Actinomycetes; order Micromonosporales; family Micromonosporaceae; genus Dactylosporangium; species Dactylosporangium sp. NPDC051087. The sequence continues at coordinate 216,867 of NZ_JBVJIJ010000007.1, forward strand.
ACCACGACACCGGCGATGACGGAGGCGAACGGCACCTCGACGTCCAGCGGCACCCGGTCCGCCCACTCCCCCTCCAGGAACCGCTCCTGCAGGTCGGCGAGCGCCTCGTCGGGGGCGGCGCCCTCGTCGGCGGCGCCGGGCAGCTCGTCGAGGTCGATCAGCCGCTCGGCCTTGAACCGCTGCTCCAGCCAGTGGTGGAACGCGGTCCCCCGCCGGGCGTAAGGGTCGGGGCGTGAGGGCAGCGGCCGGCGCAGCGTGCGGGCCAGGCGCTGCGGGTCCCGGCGCAGCGTGACCAGCTGGGACACCGACATGTGCCCGGGCAGCGTCACCTCGACCGGGGCATTGAGCTGGGGGGTGAGCCTGGCCCGCTCGGCCAGGAGGAGATCGGCCTCGGCGGCCCACCGCTGCCCCGACCCGTCGGCGAGGACCTCGGCGGGCCACGCGATGCGCTCGATGGCCGCACCGGGTTTCGCCGGCGGCGTCGGTACGACCGCGGCCTCCACCTCGCCCGCGGCGGCCCGGACCAGCGCCGCGGCCGCCTCCAGCAGCGGACGGCGGCTGCCGAGCGGGTCGGCGGGCCAGCTGGCGCTCGGGACGTGCTCGGCCGTCGGGTTCTGCGCGTCGGGGGCCGGGGTGTCCGCCCACACGTCGACCGCGCCGGCGCCCGCCGCGCAGCGCTCGCGGATCTCGTCGAGGAAGATCGACGGGCCGCGGGCGCGCTTCACGCCGTCACCCCACCAGTACCCACTGGCCAGCAGCAGCCGGCGGGGGCGGGTGACGGCGACGTAGGCCAGCCGCCGCTCCTCCCGCACGTCGTGGTGCCGCCAGTCCTCGGTGAACAGCTCCAGGCGGCGGACCACGCCCTTGATGTCGGCGGCGGCGGACAGGTCCAGGACCGGCAGGCCGTCGCTGTCGCCGCGCAGCGGGAACGGCAGGACGCCGAGGCCGCGCAGCCAGTGGTCGCCGGCGTTGCTCGGGCCGGGGAACACGTCGTTGCACAGGCCGGCGACCGAGACGACGTCCCATTCGAGGCCCTTGGCGGCGTGCGCGGTCAGGATCTGCACCGCGCCGGAGACGACCTCGACCTCGCCGGGCGCGAGGCCGCGTTCCTCGTTCTCCGCGGCGGCGAGGAACGCCAGGAACGCGCTGAGGGTCGCGCCCTCGGACTCGGTGGCGAAGCGGGCCGCGATGTTGCTGAACGCGTCGAGGTGACCGCGGGCCAGACCGGCGTCGCCGGGGCGGGCGGCGACCTCGACGTCGAGGCCGGTGGCGCGTTCGATGTCGGCGACCAGGTCGGGCAGCGGCTGGTCGAGGCGCCACCGCAGCCGGCGCAGCTCCGTGCCGAGCGCGGCGAAGCGGGCGAACCCGGGCTCGGAGTAGTCGGCCGGCTCACCGAGATCGTCCAGGGCCTCGACCAGGACGGCCTCGTCGAGCCGGTCGGCGAGGGCGGGCTCGTCGTCGACCGGCCCGGCCCGGCGCGCGGCGGCGAGGGCGCGGGCGCGGCGGTACAGGGCGACGAGGTCCCGCGGCCCGATCCGCCACCGGGGGCCGGTCAGGATGCGCAGCAGCGCGGCGCCCTCGGCGGGGTCGGCGAGGACCCGCAGGACGCTGACGACGTCGCGGACCTCGGGTGTGTCGAGCAGCCCGCCGAGGCCGACGACCTCGACCGGCAGGCCGCGGGAGCGCAGCGCGTTCTCCAGCGCGGGGATCTGCGCGCGGGTCCGCACCAGCACGGCGGTGGTGGGCCGGTCCTCGACGGGGATGTCCATCGGGAACGTCTCCGGCGCCGCCCTCGCCGCGAGCCGCCACGACGCCACGACCCGGTCGGCGATCCAGGCGGCCTCGTCCGCATAGGTCTCCAGCAGCGCGCAGTGGACGGTCGCGGTCGACGCGGGCTCGGCGAGGACGTCGGCGGGGGCGAGCTCGGCGACCCGGGCGCCGTGCGCGCGCAGCGGCGCGGACAGCGTGTTGGCGACGTCGAGGATCTCGGGCCGGTTGCGCCAGCTGGTGGTCAGCGTCAGCTCGGCGGCGGCCGCGCCCTCGACGGTCGGGAACTCCGCCGGGAAGCGCTCCAGGGTGCCGGCGGAGGCGCCGCGCCAGCCGTAGATGGACTGGCAGGGGTCGCCGACGGCGGTGACCGGGTGGCCGCCGCCGAACAGCGACCGCAGCAGCACCACCTGCGCGTGGCTGGTGTCCTGGTACTCGTCCAGCAGCACGACCCGGAAGCGGTCCCGCTCGACCGCGCCCACCTCGGGGTGCGCGAGCGCGACCCGGGCCGCCCGCTCCAGCTGGTCGCCGAAGTCCATGGCCGAAAGCTGCGCCTTCTTCTCCTGGTACTGCCGGATCAGCGGCAACAGCTGGAGCCTGGCCTGCTGGCGGGACAGCACGTCACGGACCGGCTTGGCCATCTTGCCGGTCTTGGCGCCGACCTCGGCGAAGAACCGGCCGGTCCACGCGGAGACGTCCTCGGGGACCCGCAGGTGCTCCGCGAGATCCCCGGCCAGGTGCAGGACGGCGTCGACGACGGTCGACGGTGCCGCCGCGACCGCGGTCATGTCGCCGTCGTACCCGCGCACGACGGCGTCGGCGAGCTGCCAGCACGCGGCCTCGGTGAGCAGCCGCGTCGAGGGCTCGAAGCCGGCCCGGACGCCGTGCTCGCGGACCACCCGGGCGGCGTAGGAGTGATAGGTGGCCACGGTCGGCTCGCCCGCGATCAGGTCGTCGCGGCCGAGCCGGCGCACCAGCTGCCCGAGCCGCTGCCGGATGCGGTGCGACAGCTCCCCGGCGGCCTTGCGGGTGAACGTGAGCCCGAGGATCTGCTCTGGCCGGGCGTGCCCGTTGGCGACGAGCCAGACGACCCGCGCCGCCATCGTCTCCGTCTTGCCCGACCCGGCCCCGGCCACGACGAGCAACGGCTGGACGGGCGCGGCGATGACGGCCGCCTGCTGCGCGGTCGGCGCCGGCTGCCGCAGCAGCTTCGCCAGCTCGACGGGCGGGTAGGTGGTCGCCGGGCGACTCTGGGTGGCGGTCATGCGTCCTCACTCCGCTCCGGGCGCATGACCCGACACCGACCTGCCGATGACCGGCCCGAGACGCTTCGCTGGCCGGTCATGCGTCCTCACTCCGCTCCGGGCGCACGACCCGACACCGACCTGCCGATGACCGGCCCGAGACGCTTCGCTGGCCGGTCATGCGTCCTCACTCCGCTCCGGGCGCACGACCCGACACCGACCTG
>NZ_JBVJIJ010000007.1:220199-391922 GCF_055586325.1 Dactylosporangium sp. NPDC051087
TGCCGATGACCGGCCCGAGACGCTTCGCTGGCCGGTCATGTGACGTGCCGTCCCTTCCCGGACACCGGGCAGGAGGTCTTCACCGGGCAGACCCGGCACTTGTTGTTGACCACGGCGTTGAAGGTCGACGCGGCCATCGTCTGCGCGGTCTTCTTCACCAGCGCCTGGGCCCAGTTGGGGTCGCCGGACTCGCCCAGCGGGGGCTGGACCTGCTCGCGGGCACTGTTGGTCTCCCCGCCGAGCTGCACGAGCGACGCGCCGCCGGGGACGGTGGACTCCTCGAAGGCGCCGAGCTCGATCGCCGCCTGATAGGCCGCGAGCTGCGGGTGCTCGGCCAGGTTGGCGTTGGCGGGGATGGACTTGCCGGTCTTGAGGTCGACGACGACGAGCCGGCCCTGCTCGTCGAGCTCCAGGCGGTCGACCCGGCCCTTGATCTCGACCGGGGCCTCGGGGTCGGCGAGCTCGACGAGGAAGTCCTGCTCGATCGCGACCAGCCGGCGCGGGTTGCCGGCCAGCCAGCCGATGAGCTTGTCGAGCATCGTCTCGGCCCGGTCTCGCTCGCGGCCGGCGAGCCAGCGCGCGGAAAGCTCGATCGCGTCGAAGCGGTCGGCGACGTAGGAGACCAGGTGGGCCCGGTCGGCGGTGGCGTCGGAGGCGAGCATCGCGGCGGCGTGCACGAGGTTGCCGATCGACTGCTCCGGCGACGGCGCCAGCTTCCCGCCGTGCCGCTCCAGGAGCCAGCGCAGGCTGCACCGGTCGACGCTCTCGACCGTGGACGGGGTGACGGTCACCGGCTCGCCGGGGTCGACGAGCGGCCGGTCGTCCGACAGCGGCGGCAGCCCCCACCAGCTGTCCGGGTCGGCGCCGGGCACCCCCTCGGCGGCGAGCCGGGCGAGGATCGCGGCGGCCGCGGCCCGGCGCCCGTCGGTGGCGTCGGGGTCGATCAGCGCGACCCGCAGCTCGGCGACGAGCGTGGGCAGGGTCAGCGCACGCGGCGGCCGTCCCATGACCGCACCGTCGACGCCTTGGGCGGACACCACCGTGCCGTCGGGCTCGGCGTCGCCGTCGGCGCCGGTCAACTCGGTGAGGAAGCGGCTGGGCTGGTCCTCGCCGTCGCCGGAGGCGACCGCGGTGACGAGGACCTGCTCGCGGGCCCGGCTGACGGCGACGTAGAAGAGCCGGCGCTCCTCGTCGAGCAGCGCCGACAGCCGGCCGATGGTCTCCATCGTGCGCCCGGCGAGGACCTCGACGAGCAGCTCGGAGCCCAGCACGCTGCCGCGCAGCCGCAGGTCGGGCCAGACGCCCTCCTGCACGCCGGCGACGGCGACGACGTCCCACTCCAGGCCCTTGGCGGCGTGCGCGGTCAGGATGCGGACCGCCTCGCCGCGGTCGGCGGACGGGGCGAGGGAGTCGGCGGGCAGGTCCTGGCCCTCGACGTGGTCGAGGAAGACGGCGATGCCGGCGCCGGGGAGCCGGTCGGTGAAGCGGGCCGCCGCGTCGAACAGCGACACGACGGCGTCGAGGTCACGGTCGGCGGCGGCGCCGCGGTGGCCGCCGCGGGAGCTCAGCGACGTCCACCGGTCGGCGAGGCCGCTGCCCTGCCACGCGGTCCACAGCACCTCCTCGGCGGTGGCGCCGGGCCGGGCGGCGGCGTCGCGGACGGCCTGCAGCAGCTGCCCGACGGCGCGGGCCGGGGCGGCCCACTTGCGCTCGACCGGGGCCAGCTCGCCGGGGTCGCGCAGCGCCCGCAGGAGCAGCACCCCGGACGGGCGCCGGTCGCCGGCGGCGAGCGCGAGGGCCCGCAGGCCCTGCCGGAGGCGCCGCTCGGCCAGCGGGTCGGCGCCGCCGAGCGGCGAGTGCAGCAGCGCGATCGCGGCGTCCTCGTCGAGCCGGTCGGCGTCCAGGGCACAGCGCAGGAGCAGCAGCAGCGGCGCGATCGCGGACTGCAGGTGCAGCGGCAGGTCCTCGGACTCGGTGACGGTCGGCACGCCCGCCGAGTGCAGGGCCCGCTGCAGCGGCGCGAGCTGCCGGGCCGTGGAGCGCACGATGACCGCCATCCGCGACCACGGCACGCCGCGCAGCAGGTGCGCCTCGCGGAGCCGGTGCGCGAGGAACGCGGCCTCGGTCGTCTCCGAGCCGAACGTCGCGGTCTCCACGGTGCCGCCCGGGTGGGACGCCGCGAGCTGCCGGTGCCGGGCGGGTCCGCGCAGCCGGGACGCGACCCGCCGGGTCGGCTCGAGCAGCCCCTCACCGAGCCGGCGCGAGTGCGGGAGGACGACCTGCGGGGCGGGGGCGCCTCCGGCGGTGCGGAATCGGGCGGGAAACTCGCCGACGATGCCGGGGTCGGCGCCGCGGAACGCGAACGTCGAGGAGTCGGGGTCGGCGAACGCGACGAGGTGCGCGCCGGAGCCGGCGATCAGGTCGAGCAGCTCGATCTGGGCGGGGTCGGTGTCGGGCAGCTCGTCGAGGTAGACGCAGGAGATCCGGCGCCGCTCCGCGGCGAGGACGTCGGGCTGGTCGGCCAGCAGCCCCGCGGCGGCCCGCACCAGCTCGGCGTAGTCATAGGCGACCGCGCCCCGGCCGGCCGCGTCGCGCAGGGCGAGGACCTGCAGATACTCCTCGAAGAACGCGGCGGCGGCGGCCCAGTCGGGACGCCGGTGCACGGCCGCGAGCCGGGCCAGCCCCTGCGGGCCGACGCCGCGCTCGACGGCGCGCAGCAGCAGGTCGCGCAGCTCCGTGGCGAAGGCCCGGGTGCCCAGCGCGCCGCGCAGCGACTCCGGCCACGGTGCCCGCGAGTCCTCGTGCGCGCCCTGCAGCAGCTCCCGGATCACGAGGTCCTGCTCGGGGCCGGTGAGCAGCCGGGGCGACGGCTCGCCCCGCTCGACGGCGGCGCGGCGCAGCAGCCCGAACGCATAGCCGTGGAACGTGCGCACCATCGGCTCGGCGGTGGTCCGCAGCCCCGCGGCGCGGCCGAGCCGGGCCTCGATCGTGTCCCGCAGCCGCACCGCGCCCCGCCGGCCGAACGTCAGGACCAGGATCCGCTCGGGGTCGACGCCCTCGGCGACCCGCGCGGCGACGGACTCGACGAGCGTGGTGGTCTTGCCGGTGCCGGGCCCGCCGACGACGAGCAGCGGCCCGGTCGTGTGCTCCACGACGAGCCGCTGCCACGGATCCCGCTCGATCGCGACGGCCGCCGCACCGGGTCGCCGCACCAGACGATACTGGCGGCGGGAGGCAGCGGTCGCGGTCACGCCGCTATGCAATCACGACCGGCCGACAGTTCCTCCGAGGAGGCTCGCTTCCAGCAGGTCGAGTGACTCCGACACGTCCCGGGAGATCAGCAGCATCGACATCGCCGAGGACCGGACGAACTCCTGGGCGGCGAGGCCGCGCAGCCAGTCGAGCAGGCCCGCGTAGAAGCCGTCGGCGTCGAACAGCAGCACCGGCTTGCGGTGCAGGTCGAGCATGGCGGTCGTCCAGACCTCGAACAGCTCGTCGAGGGTGCCGAGGCCGCCGGGCAGGACCACGAACGCGTCCGACTTCTCGATCATGAGCGTCTTGCGCGAGGCCATGCCGTCGGTGACGACGAGCTCGGCCGACTTCGTGTCGGCGACCTCCAGGTCCACCAGCGACTGCGGGATCACGCCGTAGGTGCGGCCGCCGCCGTCGCGGGCCCCGTCGGCGACGGCGCCCATCATGCCGACGCAGCCGCCGCCGGAGACCAGCTCGTGGCCGCGGCGGCCGATCTCCAGGCCCAGCTGGTGGGCCAGGTCGAGCCAGCGCCGGTCGAGCCGCTGCGAGGAGGCGCAGAACACGCCGATCGAGGCCATCAGCCGCTCGCCTCGCGGGCGGTCCGGCGCGCGGACGCCACCTCGATCTCCTCCGAGCCGGCCGCCACGATGTACTGGACGGCCTCCTCGACGTCGTCGGTGAGGTACAGCAGCCCCAGGTCCTCGGGGCCGATCTTGCCGTCGGCCTGCATCGTGTCGCGCAGCCAGTCGACGAGGCCCTGCCAGTACGACACCCCCATGAGCACGACCGGGAACCTGGTGACCTTCTTCGTCTGCACCAGGGTCACCGCCTCGAAGAGCTCGTCGAGGGTGCCGAAGCCGCCGGGCAGCACGACGAACGCCTGCGCGTACTTGACGAACATCGTCTTGCGGGCGAAGAAGTAGCGGAAGTCGATGCCGAGGTCGACCCACTCGTTGAGGCCCTGCTCGAACGGCAGCTCGATGCCGAGCCCGACGGACAGCCCGCCGGCCTCCGCGGCGCCCTTGTTGGCCGCCTCCATGACGCCTGGGCCGCCGCCGGTGATGACCGCGTAGCCGGCCCGGGCGAGCGCCGCCCCGATCTCCTCGCCGAGCTTCCACTCCGGGCTGTCGGGCTTGCTGCGGGCCGAGCCGAAGACGCTCACGGACGGCGGCAGGTCGGCGAGGGTGTCGAAGCCCTCGACGAACTCGCTGAGGATCCGCAGCGCCCGCCAGGCGTCCTTCGTCTTCCACTCGCCGCGCAGGTGCGAGTCGAGCAGGCGCTGGTCGGCGGTGCTCGGCGGGATCGAGTCGCGGCGCAGGGTGACGGGTCCGCGGTGCCGCTCGGGTGGCTGACTGGTCTTGCCCTCGGTCATGGTCCCCACCGTACGTGGATCGCATGATGCAATGCAGCCATGGGGCGACGCCGAGGCTTGATCGTCGCGTTGGCGCTGGCGGTCACCGCGGGTGTCGGCGCGGCCTGGTACGGGCTGGGCACGGCCGCCGTGCCGGCGCCGGCACCGCCGGTCTCCCCCTCGCCGACCCTCTCCCCGTCCCCGTCCCCGTCCCTCTCGCCCTCGCCGTCGCCCTCCGCCTCGCCGTCGCCCTCCGCCTCGCCGTCGCCGCCGCCCTCGCCGGTGGTCACCGCGGTGCCCGCGCGCGGCAACGGGACGTTCGACTTCAGCACCGCCGGCGGCGAGCGGGTCGGCGGCGCCGGGCGGCTCGTCCGCTACACGGTCGCCACCGAGCAGGGGTCGGCGGTCGACCCGGAGGAGTTCGCGGCGGCGGTGCACGAGACGCTGGGCGACCCCAGGAGCTGGATCGCCGGCGGGAGGGTGTCCTTCCAGCGGGTCCCGGCGGGGCAGCCGAGCGAGCTGACCGTGCACCTGGCGACCCCCGGCACGACCGACACGATGTGCGCGAAGCGGGGCGTGCGCACCGGCGGCGAGGTCTCCTGCCGCGGCGGCCGGGACGTGATCATCAACCTGAAGCGGTGGCAGCTCGGCGTCGCCTGGTACCCGGTGCTCGCCGACTACCGGGACATGGTCGTCAACCACGAGGTCGGGCACTTCCTCGGCAACGGTCACGTGGTGTGCCCGCGCAAGGGGGCGCCGGCGCCGGTCATGGCGCGGCAGACGTTCGGCCTCGAAGGATGCGCCCAGAACCCGTGGCCCTACCCGGACGGCCGGACCTACGTGACCGGGCCCGCGGCGGCGCGCTGAGCCACCTGATGATTAGTCCGAACGTCGCGGTTCGGTGAGAAATCAGGTGCGGAGGGCAACGTTCGCCGGTTTCATCGCGTCGTACCCGATATACCGGACGGCAAGGTGTAGGGGGTGACCGGTATGACACGTGCTGAGCACGACCGTCGCAAGCGGCAGATGAACCGGCGGATCCGCGAGGTGCTCGCGGTGCGCCGCATGCTGGCCGCCATCGGTCCGCTGGTCGAGCCCCCGGAACCCTCAACACTCGAACGCTGAGGTCGGTTACGGCCTTCCGGTGAGCCAGCGCCTGACCACGTCGGCGCCCTCGGCGATCTTGTCGAGCTCGACGTGCTCGTCCTGCTTGTGCGCGAGGTTCGGGTCGCCGGGGCCGTAGTTGAGCGCGGGCACGCCGAGCGCGGCGAACCGGGCCACGTCGGTCCAGCCGAGCTTCGCCCGCGGCGGCTGCCCGATCGCGGCGAGGAACTCCCTGGCCGGCGGCGCGTCGAGGCCGGGGAGCGCGCCGGGCGCGGAGTCGACCACCTCCAGGTCGAAGCCGTCGAGCACGTCGCCGACGTGCGCCGCCGCCTGCTCCTCGGAGCGGTCCGGGGCGAAGCGGAAGTTGACCTCGACCACGCACGCGTCGGGGATCACGTTGCCCGCCACGCCGCCGCCGATCCGCACCGCGTTGAGGCCCTCACGGAACTCGCAGCCGTCGATGGTGACGGTGCGCGGCTCGTACGCCAGCAGCCGCTGCAGAATGGGCGCGGCCTTGTGGATCGCGTTGTCGCCGAGCCAGGAGCGGGCCGAGTGCGCGCGCCGGCCGCTGGTGCGGGCGAGGACCCGCAGCGTGCCCTGGCAGCCGGCCTCCACCAGGCCGTGGGTGGGCTCCAGCAGCAGCGCGAAGGACGCGTCGGTCAGCAGCCCGGGCCGGGCGTCGGCGAGGATCTTCAGCCCGTTGCGCGCCGAGTCGACCTCCTCGCACTCGTAGAAGACATACGTGACGTCGTGCCGCGGCTCCCGCTCGGTGACCGCGAGGTGCAGCGCGATCGCCGTGCCCGACTTCATGTCCGACGTGCCGCAGCCGTGCATCAGGTTGCCCTCGGTGCGCGACGGCCAGTTGTCGTTGAGCGGGACCGTGTCGAGGTGCCCGGCGAGGACGACCCGCTGCGGGCGGCCCAGCTCGGTGCGCGCGACGATCGTGTGCCCGAAGCGCTCGACCTTGAGCCCGGTGCCCTCCAGCGCCCGCTGGACCTGGTCGGCGATCTCGGCCTCGTCGCCGGACACCGACTCGATGTCGACCAGGGCACGGGTCAGGGCGATGGGATCGTCGAGCACGTCACGCGTGAGCATGCCCATACCCTAGATGCGGTAGCGTTCGATCACGTGACGACCGCCTACATCGACTCCCCCGCCTGGGGACTCGGCCTTGCCACCGTGACCTCGTCCGGCCAGGTGCTGGACGCCTGGTTCCCGACCGGTCACCTCGGGCTCGGCCCGATCCCCGCCGACCTTCCGCCGCTGGCCCCGACGGGTGCCGCGCCGCTGCCGTCGCTGTCGGTCGAGGTGGTCCGGGTCGAGATCGGCTCGCTCGGTGACGCGCCGGCGTCCACCGCCGACGTGTATCTGCGGCTGCACCTGCTCTCGCACCGGATCGTCCAGCCGCACCAGGCCAACCTCGACGGCCAGTTCGGGCTGCTCGCCAACGTCGCGTGGACGTCGGCCGGCCCGTGCCTGCCCGACCAGGTCGACGAGCTGCGGCTCGCCTCCGGTCGCCGGCTCAACGTCTTCGGCATCGACAAGTTCCCGCGGATGGTCGACTACGTCACACCGTCCGGCGTGCGCATCGCCGACGCCGACCGGGTCCGGCTCGGCGCCCACCTCGCGCCCGGCACGACCGTCATGCACGAGGGCTTCGTCAACTTCAACGCCGGCACCCTCGGCACCTCCATGGTCGAGGGCCGCATCTCCGCGGGTGTCGTCGTCGGCGACGGCACCGACGTCGGCGGCGGTTCCTCGATCATGGGCACGCTGTCCGGCGGCGGCAAGGAGGTCATCCGGCTCGGCGAGCGCTGCCTGCTGGGCGCCAACGCGGGCATCGGCATCTCCCTCGGCGACGACTGCGTCGTGGAGGCCGGCTGCTACATCACGGCGGGTTCGAAGCTCACCCTGCCCGACGGGCGCGTGGTGAAGGCCCGGGAGCTGTCGGGGGTGTCGAACCTGCTGTACATCCGCGACTCGGTCTCCGGCCGCCTGGAGGTCCGCGAGCGGGCGGGGCGGGGCATCGAGCTGAACGCCGCGCTGCACTCCAACTAGCCGCACCGACCAACCCCGCAGACCCCGGCGCGTCACGACGTGCCGGGGTCTTCGAGTCAGCTCAGGCGTCTCGCCGCTTCGTCGACGCGCTCGTCGGAGGCGGTCAGGGCGGCTCTGACGTGGCGGCTGCCGTCCGGACCGTAGAAGGCGCCCGGTGCGGTCAGGATGCCGCGCCCGGCCAGCCAGGCGACCGTGTCCCAGGAGTCCTCGTCGCGGGTCAGCCACAGATACAGGCCGGCCTCGGAGTGCTCGACCGTGAAGCCCGCCTTCTCGAACGCCTCCCGCAGCACGGCCCGGCGGCGCGCATACCGGTCGCGCTGCTCCTGGACGTGCGTCTCGTCGCCGAGGGCGGCCACCATCGCGGCCTGCACCGGCGCGGGGACGATCATCCCGGCGTGCTTGCGCACCGCCAGGAGCTCGTCGACCAGTGCCGGGTCGCCGGCGACGAACCCGGCACGGTACCCGGCCAGGTTGGACCGCTTGGACAGCGAGTGCACGGCGAGGACGTTGCTGAAGTCCCCGTCGCAGACCGACAGGATCGAGACCGGCTCGGCCTCCCACGGCAGCGGCAGGTAGCACTCGTCGCTGGCCACGACCGCGCCGCGCTCGCGGGCCCAGTCGACGACCTTGCGCAGGTGGGCGGCGGGCAGGACGCGACCCGTCGGGTTGGACGGCGAGTTGACCCACACCAGCCGGACGCGGGCCGGGCCGAGCGACGTCAGGGAGTCCGACCGCACCACGGTCGCGCCGGACAGCTGCACGCCGACCTCATAGGTCGGGTAGCAGACCGGCGGGATGACCACGGTGTCGCCGGGACCGAGCCCGAGCAGCGTCGGCAGCCACGCGACCAGCTCCTTCGAGCCGATCGTCGGCAGCACGCCGAAGCCGCCGTCCGCCGCGCACCAGCGGGTCACCCAGGCGCGGATCGCCTCCCGCAGCCGCGGGGTGCCCGCGGTCAGCGGATAGCCGGGAGAGTCCGACGCCTGCGCCAGGGCAGCACGGATCGCCGCGGGGACCGGATCGACAGGCGTGCCGATCGACAGGTCGACGAGACCGCCGGGGTGAGCGGCGGCGCTGGTCTTGGCCGGCTCAAGCCGGTCCCACGGGAAATCCGGGAGCCCGGCAGCGAGCGAGCGCCGGGCTCCGGGCGGGACGATGCCGGTCAGTGGTCGTGCTCCTGCGGCGGCAGGCCCGCGACGAACGTCGCGTCCTTCTCGACCTTGCCGACCTTCGAGGCGCCGCCGGGCGAGCCCAGCTCGTCGAAGAAGGTGTAGTTGGCGCCGACGAAGTCCTTCCACTTCTCCGGGACGTCGTCCTCGTAGAAGATCGCCTCGACCGGGCACACCGGCTCGCAGGCACCACAGTCGACGCACTCATCCGGGTGGATGTAGAGCATGCGGTTGCCCTCGTAGATACAGTCGACAGGGCACTCCTCGATGCACGCCTTGTCGAGCAGGTCCACGCAAGGTTCGGCGATGATGTATGTCACGGGTCGCCCTCTTTCGCACCTGAGGCTGCCAACGTGGTCGGCGAGCCCCGCCGCATCCCTACCGCGGCGGGTACGAGCCTAGTATCCCGCGGCGCAGGAGGTGCATCGTGCTCGGACCACAGCACGTGGGAAGTCGGGTCGTCGTGCGCCGCATCGTGGGACAACGCGGAGATCGGCCCGTGTACTCGGACATTCTGGGTCATCTGGTCGAGGCTACCGAGACACATCTCACAGTGCGTGCGCGCACCGGAGCCATCCGCGTTCCAACGGCTGAGATCTACAGGGCCAAGCAGGTCCCGGACCGGCGCCGGTTCACGCCGACCGAGGCCCTGGAGGTCGCGGCCGCCGCCGGGTGGCCGGCCGGCGAGCAGGACCGCCTCGGCGACTGGCTGCTGCGCGCCACCGGCGGCTGGACGATGCGGGCCAACTCGGCGCTGCCCGTCGGCGACCCCGACCTGCCGCTGCCCGACGCGGTCGACGCGGTCACGCGGTGGTACGAGCAGCGCGGCCTCCGCCCGACGATGAGCGTGCCGCTGCCGATGTTCCGGCGCGTCGACGTCGAGCTGGAGCGCCGCGGGTGGACGCCGACCCCGCTGACGATGGTGATGACCGCACCGCTCGCGGCCCTCACCGCGCTGCCGCCGTCGCCGGCACCGTCGCAGGATCCGGCGGTCGCGTCGGACGCCGTGCCGGCGGGGGATCCGGCGGTCTCGCTGGAGGCCGTGCCTTCGGAGGAGTGGCTGGCGTCGGTCGCGGGCCGGAAGGGGCCGCTGCCCGAGGCCGCCCGGGCGGTCCTCACCGGGGTGGCGGCGGTGCGGTTCGCCGCATTGCGCGACGCCGCAGGGACGCTCCTGGCCACCGGGCGCGGCTGCGTCGCCGACCCCGACGGGCGCTGGCTGGGCCTGTCCCTGATCGGCACCGACGAGCGCGCCAGGCGGCAGGGCCTGGCCCGCCGGGTGATCGCCGCCCTGGTCACATGGGGCGTGCAGGCCGGCGCCACCGACGCATACCTGCAGGTCGAGCAGCGCAACACGGGGGCGGTCGCGCTCTACGAGAAGCTCGGCTTCAGCACCCACCACGTCTACATGACGCGGCAGCTCATCGCCACCTAGCGGCGCACGACCCGGCGGGGCTTGGTGCCGGCCCGTTCGATGTACCGCTTCCACGACTGCGACCGGTGGTCCAGGCCGAGCGTCATCAGCGCGAGCATGCCCAGGACCGCCCCGATCGCGGAGAGCCCGACGAAGTAGAAGAACTGCCGGAACACGAGCCCGACCCCGTCACCGAACGGCGTGGCACCCGACACGAACGGGCCGACCACCACCGCGAGCACGCACGCGGCGACGACGGCGATGCCCAGGTCGGCCACGACGCGGAGCATGGGGTGGCGGCGCCCATACCAGAACGCGACGGGGATCATCACGGCGCCGACGGCGAACAGCGCCCACAGCCCGATGGTGATCTGCTTGTCGTCGTCGTCACCGGCGGCGAACCGCACGATCAGCCTGGCGACCACGTTGACGAGGAACAGCGTCCCCGCGATGACGCCGACAGGCAGCCAACGCTCCTTCATGCCAAGCCTCCGCTGCTGCTCGCTCCCCGCGCGCCGCCGGATGTCACGGACGGTGCGGGAACGTGTCTACCGCTCCCACGCTCGGTGGCGCAAGAGGCGTTGCCTTGGAGTTCGCTGAGCCCGCGACCCGCTGCCGGACCGCGGACACATAGATCCCGACCGCGAACGCCACCGGCCCGGCGAACAGCGTCAGCAACCCCACCCAGTTGTCGTTGGTGATGAGCAGGTCGCCCTCGGTCGTGCGGCCCGCCGCGAGGATCCACACGACGCACCACGCCCCGGCCGGCAGCAGCGCCGCGAACCTCCGCCCGGTCGTCGTGAACGCGAACCACCCCAGCAACGGATTCGTCACCAGCGCCAGCACCAGCGAGACGGGGACGCGCCAGTTGCTCTCCCCCGTGCCCGTGAACCCGAGGTCGGACACGTGCAGCGGCGCGAGGAACGCCTCGAAAACCGCGAGCGCGACCGCCAGGAGCACGGCGACGACCAGGCCGCCGACGGTGATCGCGAGGTCGAGCGGACCACCGGCGACCTCGGGTTTCCGCTGGTCCTGGGGCACCTCGAACCCGCTGTCGGGCGCATAGGGGACGGCGTCGCCGCTCCCGGCGGAACCCTCCGCGGGCACGAGGTCCGCAGAGCCGCCCGCAGCGCTGCCCGCAGAGCCGCTGCCCGCGGCACCGCTGTCGTCCGCGGCACCACTGCCGGCCACCGGCCCGCCGCCGAGCACAGGGCCACCGCCGACGACGGGACCGTCCCCGACCACCGGACCGCTGCCACCCGCCGGACCGCCGCCGGCCGAACCGCTGCCACCCGCCGAACCGCTGCCACCCGCCGAACCGCTGCCGGCCGCCGAGCCGTTGCCGCCCGCCGGACCGCCACCGTCAGCCGCTGAGCCGCCGCCCGCCGAGCCGTTGCCGGCCGCCGAAGCGGCGGCGCCCGCGGCCGGATCGCCGGGGGTGGCGCTCTGCGACTTGGACAGGCCGACGTGCGGAGCGCCGGCGCGCTGCGCGGTCCCCGCCTTCCGCTTCGTCACGACGCCGCGGTCTCCAGCTGAGGGGCGCCCTGCGCCGCGGCCGCCTCGACGCCGAGGCCGGCGAAGAGGTCCTCCTCCCAGCCGTGCGGACCCACGCCGGGCCCCTTCACACCGCGCGCGAGCTGGTAATACTCCACGCCCATGAACTCGGCGCCGAAGTTGCCCGCGATCGCGAACAGCCACGACGACGGCGGCACCTGCGTCGCGTGGGCGCGCAGCGCGGCCGTCTTCTCCTCGGCGAACTCGTGCCCGTCCAGCCGCGCCGCGATCTCGTCGTCGGGCGTGCCGAACGGCAGGTCCTCGGCCCGCTCCACCTCGGCGAACGGGTTGTCCGACGAGTCGCGGAACTCCCGCATCCCCGCTTCCAGGACGCTGCGCGGCACCGCCGTCCAATACACCTTCGCCGGCGCGATCCCCTCGGCGTCGGCGAGCTCGACCGCCCGCATCAGCACCCGGTGCGCCTGGATGTGGTCGGGGTGGCCATAGAAGCCGTTGGGGTCATAGGTGACCGCGACCTGCGGCCTGACCTCGCGGATCACGTCGAGCAGCTCGCCCGCGGCCACGTCGAGGTCGGCGCCCCAGAAGGCGCGCGGGTGCTCGTTGGGCGGGGTGCCCATCATCCCCGAGTCGCGATAGCGCCCCGCGCCGCCCAGGAACCGGTGGTCGGTGACGCCGAGCCGGCGGCAGGCCTCCTCCAGCTCCGCGATGCGATAGCCGCCGAGCTGGTCGGCGGCGCCGGCGGCGAGCCCGGCGAGCTCGGGCCGGTGGATCTCGCCCTCCTCGCCGAGGGTGCAGGTGATCAGGGTGACGTGCGCGCCGGCGGCCGCGTAGTGGGCCATCGTCGCGCCGGTCCCCATCGACTCGTCGTCGGGGTGCGCATGGACGAAAAGGATGCTCCGAGCACTCACAGCGCCAACTCTACGACCTGCCTGTGACACTTCCTCCGCGGCGCGGCCCCCGCAGAGCATGACAATCGGGCCGCTTCGGGTAAACATTCAGCGGTGGACTATCCGGAGTTGGCAGCGCGCACCCGACGCTTCTCCTACGGCGCTCCCCGCGCCGTGACGGTGACCTCCGACGGCGCGCGGGTGGTGTTCCTGCGCTCGTCCGGGCCCGAGGACGGCAGCGACGCGCTGTGGGTGTACGACGTGGCGACGCGGGCCGAACGCCTCCTGGCCGACCCCGCGACCCTGCTGACCGACGACGTCGACCTGCCGGCGGCCGAGCGTGCGCTGCGCGAGCGGCTGCGGCTCTCGGCGGGCGGCATCGGCTCGTACGCGATGGACAGCGCCGGCGTGATCGCGGTCTTCCCGCTCGGAGGCCGCCTGTTCCGCGTGGATCTGCTGACGGGCGACCTCACCGAGCTGCGCACCGCCGGGCCCGCCGTCGACCCGCGGCTGGACCCGCAGGGGCGGCGGGTGGCGTACGTGACGGGCGGCGCGCTGCGCGTGATCGAGCCCGACGGCACCGACGCGGTCCTCGCCGGCGAGGAGGGCGTGACCTGGGGGCTGGCGGAGTTCATCGGCGCCGAGGAGTTCCACCGCTTCCGCGGCTACTGGTGGTCGCCGGACGGCCGCAGCATCCTCACCGCGCGCGTCGACGAGTCGCGGGTGCCCCGCTGGCACCTGCACGACCCGTCCCAGCCGGACCAGCCGCCGACGACGGTCGCGTATCCGCACGCCGGCGCCACCAACGCGAAGGTCACCCTGCACGTGCTCGACCTGGACGGCGGCTGGGTGGACGTGCACTGGGACCGGGAGACGTATCCGTACCTGGTCGAGGCGTCCTGGACCGAGCAGGGCGGCCCGCTGCTCACGGTGCTGCGCCGCCTGCAGCAGCACGGCCTGGTGATCGCGGTCGACCCGCGCACGGGCGAGACGCAGGTGCACGCCGAGCTCGCCGACCCGCGGTGGGTCGAGCCGGTGCCCGGCACCCCGCAGCACCTGCCGGACGGGCGGGTCCTCGTCGGCGGCGAGCTCGCGCACGACGGCTACGACGCGCGCTGCCTCTTCGCCGACGGCAGCCTGCTGACGCCGCCCGACCTGTACGTGCGGCGCGTCGCGGGACGGCTCGGCGGTGACCTCGTCGTCGAGGCCGCCGAGGGCGAGCCGAGCGAGCAGCACGTCTTCCGCATCCCCGTCTCGCACGCGGGTGCCCAGGCGCAGCGGCTCACGTCGGAGCCGGGCTGGCACGTCGCCCACGCCGCCGCCCGCACGCTGGTGATAGGGTCGCAGACCCTGGAGCACGCCGGGTGGCAGTACACCATCCACCACGACGACGCCGTGATCGGCACGATCCCCTCGCTGGCCGCGACGCCGCCCTTCGCGCCGAGGCCGGCGCTGGAGCGGGTCACCGACCGGCGGCTGCCCGCGGCCGTGCTGTACCCGCGCGGGCACGTCGCGGGGCGGAAGCTGCCGGTCCTCGTCGCGATCTACGGCGGCCCCGGCCATCAGGAGGTCGTCGCGGCGCGGGCCCGCTGGCTGGAGAAGCAGTGGTGGGCGGACGCCGGGTTCGCGGTCGTCACGATCGACAACCGGGGCACCCCGGGCGTGTCGCCGACGTTCGAGAAGGCGATCCACCGCCGGTTCTCCGACGTCATCCTCACCGACCAGGCCGACGCGCTGCGGGCCCTGTCGGAGAAGCACCCCGACCTGGACCTGGACCGGGTCGCGATCCGCGGCTGGTCGTTCGGCGGCTGGCTGTCCGCGCTCGCGGTCCTGCGCCGCCCGGACGTCTACCGCTGCGCGGTCGTCGGCGCGCCGGTCACCGACTGGGAGCTCTACGACACCGCGTACACGGAGCGCTACCTGGGGCTGCCCGCGGACGCGCCGGAGGTGTACAGCCACAACTCGCTGATCGAGCTGGCCGCGGAGCCGCCGGTGCGCCCCGAGGACGCCCGGCCGATGCTGCTCGTGCACGGGCTCGTCGACGACAACGTGGTCGCCGCGCACACGCTGCGGCTGTCGGCGGCGCTGCTCGCGGCGGGCCGGCCGCACTCGATGATCCCGCTGACCGGCGCGACCCACATGGCCGCGGGCGGGCTCGCCGAGAAGCTGCTGCGCATCGAGCTGGACTTCATCCGGCGATCCGTATCGTGACGTCGCCGCCGAGGCGGCCCTCGGCGGGCTCCCTGGTCACCGCGCCGCTCTGCAGCAGCGCGGTGACCACCTTGACCGCGTCGGCGGCCCGGTAGACCGTCTCGGTGAGCGCGAAGCGCTTCAGCTCGGTGACGGTGCGCCCGCCGCCGCGCAGGAGGCCGAGGATCTCCCGCCGCAGCGCGCCCGGGTTCGGTTCGAGGGTGATGTCCATCAGGTGACCCTCGGGGTCGTTCGGGTCGCGGTAGCGCACGCCCGCGTACTCGTCCAGGGCCCACATCTCGTTCTTGAACGCCTCGAGGCTCTTCGCCGACCTGGTGCCGAACCCGAGGTGCCGCTCCCGGTGGGCCTCCCCCTCGCCCTCCACATCGCCTTCCACCAGGGTCACCCCGGCGGTGAGCTCGAAGTCGCGCAGCCGCTCCCGCGGGACGTCGACGGTGATCACCTCGGCCGGCTTGGCGGTCGCGACGACCGCGGGGTCGATCCCGTCGATCATCGAGAGCAGGGGGCCGGACCTGGCGCCCAGGGCCTTGAGCATGACGGCGACGTCGCCGGACATGACGTGCAGCGACAGCTCCGGTGGCGGCCGCAGCTCCTGGTGTACCGCGTCGAGCCGGCCCTTCAGGCCTTCGGCGCCGGGCGTGACGTACAGCAGCGTCAGCCGCCGCCTGGTCAGCCTGTCCCCGAACTCGGCGCACACCCGCAGCGCCGCCTCCGCGACGTCACCGTCGAGGCCCGTCGCGGACGCGTGCAGGAACGTCGCCCCGTGCGGCGAGTGCACCGCGCCCGGCACCCACAGGTCGAGGTAGCGCACGAGGAGCTCACGGGTGACACCGGCGATGGACATGCTCCCTTTGTACGGCAAGGGGTAGCGTTTCCGGCATGACCGCTGTTCTCGGCAGTGACGAGGTGGCCACCGCGCTCGCGGACCTGGGCGGATGGTCGGGCGACACGTCCGGCATCGAGCGCTCGGTGACCGCGGAGACGTTCCTCGACGGCATCCGGCTGGTGGCCGAGGTGGCGCACGTGGCGGAGCAGGCCGACCACCATCCCGACATCGACATCCGGTGGCGGACGGTGACGTTCCGGCTCAGCACCCACAGCGAGGGCGGCGTGACCGCCAAGGACGTCGCGCTCGCGGGGCAGATCAACGAGCTGATCGGCTGAGCCGCTCCGTTTTGCGGGGGTGTCCCGTTGGGCGGGGCAAATGTCGTACCCGGTCGGTAGGGTCCCAGGCATGAGCCATTTCGACGTGGCGGGCGCGGCGGTCGAGGCGGCGCTCGCCGCCGGGGCACGGTATGCCGACGCGCGCGTGATGCACCGCCGGTCCGAGTCCATGACCGCGCGCAACGGTGAGATCGAGGACCTGAGCCAGGCCGAGGACGCCGGCATCGGCGTGCGGGCGCTGGTCGGGTCGAGCTGGGGCTTCTTCGCGCTGCCCGACCTGGGGCGCGACGCGGCACGGCGGGCGGGTGAGCGGGCCACGGCCATCGCGCGGGCGTCCGCGTCGGTCCCGGGGCCGCCGGTCGACCTGGTCGAGGTCGAGGCCCGCACCGACTCCTGGGCGAGCGCCTGCGAGGTCGACCCGCTGGGCGTCGCCCTGTCGACGAAGGGCGACCTGCTCACGGCCGCGACGAGCGAGGCGCACAAGGGCGGCGCCGACATCGCCGAGGGGCTCTATCAGATCTGGGACACGCGCAAGTGGTTCGTGTCGTCGCAGGGGCACCGCATCGACCAGCACATCCGCGAGTCGGGCGCCGGGATCTCCGCCACCGTGGTCGGCGACGGCGAGACCCAGCGCCGGTCCTATCCGTCCTATCGCGGGCAGTATGGGACGAGGGGCTGGGAGCTGGTCGACGAGCTGGACCTGACCGCGCACGCGGCGCGGATCGCCGACGAGGCGCGGGCGCTGCTGTCGGCGCCGCTGTGCCCGGCGGGCGAGACGACGCTGATCCTGGGCAGCGAGCAGATGGCGCTGCAGATCCACGAGTCGGTGGGGCACGCGATCGAGCTGGACCGCATCCTCGGCTGGGAGGCGGCGTTCGCCGGCACCAGCTGGCTCGATTTGGCCCAGCTGGGCCGGCTGCGCTACGGCTCCGAGCTGATGAACATCACCATCGACCCGACGATCCCCGGCGCGCTCGGCTCGTTCGGCTATGACGACGAGGGCACCCCGGCGCAGGCGCGGCACGCGGTCCGCGACGGGATCTGGGTCGGCACCCTGGCCGGGCGCGAGTCGGCGGCCGTGGCGGGCCTGGACTATGCCGGCAGCGTGCGGGCCGACGGCTGGGCACGGCTGCCGATGGTGCGCATGACGAATGTCGGGCTCGCCCCGGGGCCGCACACCCTGGAGGAGATGATCGCCGAGACCGCCGACGGCGTGCTGATGGACCTCAACCGGTCCTGGTCGATCGACGACAAGCGGCTCAACTTCCAGTTCGGCTGCGAGATCGGCTGGGAGATCAAGGACGGCAGGCTCGGGCGGATGCTGCGCAACCCGACCTACACGGGCATCGGGCCGAAGTTCTGGGGGTCGATGGACATGCTGTCCTCGGAGGTCGTGTCGTGGGGCACGCCCAACTGCGGCAAGGGCCAGCCGGGCCAGATCGGGCACACGGGCCATCCGGCCGCCGCGGCCCGCTTCCAGAACGTGCGGGTGGGGGTCAGGGGATGAACGAGACCGATCTCGCCGAGCGGATCCTGAAGCTCGCCGGCGACGGCGTGGAGGCCGAGGTGGTGGTGGAGCGGGCGGCGCTGTCGCTGACCCGCTTCGCCAACTCCTACATCCACCAGAATGTCGCCGACGAGACCACGTCGGTGCGGCTCAGGCTGCACGGCGGCGGGCGGACCACGACGGCCACGACCACGGTCGTCGACGGCGTCGAGGACTTCGTGCGGCGCACCGTGGCGGGCCTGGCCCTCGCCCCCGCCGACCCGGCCTGGCCGGGCCTCGCGCCGCCCGCGGCACCGCGGTTCGGCGGCAACTTCGACGAGGCGACCGCCGCGGCCGAGCCGGACGACCGGGCCGCCCGGGTGCGGGCGTTCGTCGACCGGGCCGCGGGGCTGGAGGTGGCGGGCTACTGCCGCACCTCCGCGACCAGGGTCGTCTATGCCAATTCCACGGGTCAGCACGTCACGGGCGGCAGGACGGGCGCGGCGATGGACGGCGTCGCGCGCACCGGCACGTCCGACGGGGTCGCCCGGCTGGCGTCGGGGCGCCTCGCCGACATCGACGGCGCGGTGCTGGGCGCGCGGGCCGCGGCGAAGGCCAGGGCCGGCGCCGACCCGGTGGAGCTGCCGCCGGGTCGCTATGAGGTGGTGCTGGAGCCGACCGCGGTCGTCGACGTGCTGTCGATGCTCGCGCTGTATGGGTTCAACGCGAAGATGGTGCAGGACCGGCAGTCGTTCCTGGAGCTCGGCGCGGCGCAGTTCGACCCGGCGGTCACGCTGGTCGAGGACTCGACGGCGGCCGACTCGACGGTGCTGCCGTTCGACGTGGAGGGCACCCCGCGGCAGCGGGTCGTGCTGGTCGACGCGGGCGTGTCGCGCGCCGTCGTGCACGACCGGCGGACCGCGGCGAAGGCCGGCGACGGGGCGGTCTCGACCGGGCACGCGATCGCGGGCGGGGCGAGCTTCGGCGCGATCCCGGCCAGCCTGCGGCTGCTCGCGCACGACGGGCCGGCACCCGTCGAGGTCGACGGCCCCGCCGCGGACTCCGGGGTGGCCGGGCTGGTCGCCGGGGTCGAGCGGGGCCTGCTGGTGACCGACAACTACTACACCCGCGTCCTGGACCCGCGCACGCTGGTCGTCACCGGCCTGACCCGCAACGGGGTCTGGCTGATCGAGGACGGCGCGGTGACCACGCCGGTGCGCAACTTCCGGTTCACGCAGTCCTATCCGCAGGCCCTGGCACCCGGCGCGGTGCTGGGTGTCGGGCCGCGCGCGGTCGAGCTGCCGGGCGCCTGGTCGGAGTCCGGATCGTTCGCCCCCGCCCTGCGGCTCGCCTCGTGGAATTACACCGGCGGCGCGTCTGGGTGAGGGCGATCACAAGGCCGGATGCGTTCGGGCGTAACGTGTGCACCGACCTCAGATCGGTACATCGGCCCGTCCCTCAGCGCCAACAGGGAGCAATCACCATGACGACCACGCCGGCCAGGCCTCGGTCTGCCCCGGGCTCGGGGCCCCGCGCAGCGATCAGTGAGAAAACGTTGCGGACGGACAGGTGGTGGCTACAGCCGCTGCTGGTGTTCCTCGGTCTCGGGGCCTTCGTGGTCTACGGCCTGGTCCGCGCCATCATGAACGACCACTACTGGGCCGGCGCCGAGCACTACCTGGCGCCGTTCTACTCCCCCTGCCTGACCCAGAGCTGTGTGGAGGGCTCCAGCCACTTCCTCGGCCAGCCGATCCCGCAGCTGCCGTCGTGGATGTCACCGGCGATGATCATCCTGGTGCTGCCCGGCGGCTTCCGTCTGACCTGCTACTACTACCGCAAGGCGTATTACCGCTCGTTCTGGCTGTCGCCGCCGGCGTGCGCGGTCCCGGACGGTCACAAGACCTACTCCGGTGAGACCCGCTTCCCGCTGATCTTCCAGAACATCCACCGGTACTTCTTCTACGCCGCGATCCTGGTCGGCTCGGTCCTCACGTATGACGCCGTCATCGCCTGGCACGGCAAGGACGGCGGCATCGGCATGGGGCTCGGCACGCTGATCCTCGCCGTCAACGCGATCCTGATCTGGGCGTACACGCTGGGCTGCCACTCCTGCCGCAACATCATCGGCGGGCGGCTCAAGCACTTCTCGAAGCACCCGGTGCGGTATCGCGCGTGGGGTCTGGTGTCGAAGCTCAACGCCAAGCACCAGCAGTACGCGTGGGCATCACTCTTCTCGGTGATCATCGCCGACGCCTACGTCATGGCGGTCTCGGCCGGGTGGATCACCGACTTCCGGTTCTTCAACTAGGGACATTCCGATGACGAACATCGAGCGACACACCTACGACGTCGTGGTCATCGGCGCCGGCGGCGCCGGGCTGCGCGCCGCGATCGAGGCTCGGCTCGCCGGCAAGAAGACCGCCATCATCTCCAAGTCGCTGTTCGGCAAGGCGCACACCGTCATGGCCGAGGGCGGCGCCGCCGCGGCGATGGGCAACGTCAACTCGCGGGACAACTGGCAGGTCCACTTCCGCGACACGATGCGCGGCGGGAAGTTCCTCAACAACTTCCGGATGGCGGAGCTGCACGCCAAGGAGGCCCCGGACCGCATCTGGGAGCTGGAGACCTACGGCGCGCTGTTCGACCGCACCAAGGACGGCAAGATCAGCCAGCGCAACTTCGGCGGTCACGAGTATCCGCGGCTCGCGCACGTCGGCGACCGCACCGGCCTGGAGCTGATCCGCACCCTGCAGCAGAAGATCGTGTCGCTGCAGCAGGAGGACTTCGCCACGCACGGTGACTACGAGGCGCGCATCCGGGTCTTCCAGGAGTGCACGATCACCGAGCTGTTCGTC
The DNA here is from genome assembly GCF_055586325.1 of Dactylosporangium sp. NPDC051087. Lineage (NCBI taxonomy): Bacteria > Bacillati > Actinomycetota > Actinomycetes > Micromonosporales > Micromonosporaceae > Dactylosporangium > Dactylosporangium sp. NPDC051087. Next base: position 240,663 of record NZ_JBVJIJ010000007.1, read on the forward strand.
GAGGACGGCGCGGTGTCCGGGGCGTTCGGCTACTACCGCGAGTCCGGCGACTTCGTGCTGTTCGAGAGCGCCGCGATCGTGCTCGCGACCGGCGGCGTCGGCAAGTCCTACAAGGTGACCTCCAACTCCTGGGAGTACACCGGCGACGGGCACGCCCTCGCGCTGCGCACCGGCGCGACGCTGATCAACATGGAGTTCCTGCAGTTCCACCCGACGGGCATGGTCTGGCCGCCGTCGGTCAAGGGCATCCTGGTGACCGAGTCGGTCCGCGGTGACGGTGGCGTGCTGCGCAACACCGAGGGCAAGCGGTTCATGTTCGACTACGTCCCCGACGTGTTCCGCAAGCAGTACGCGGACACCGAGGAGGAGGCGGACCGCTGGTACTCCGACCCGGACAACAACCGGCGCCCCCCGGAGCTGCTCCCCCGCGACGAGGTCGCCCGCGCGATCAACAGCGAGGTCAAGGCCGGCCGCGGCACCAAGGCGGGCGGCGTCCTGCTCGACATCGCCAGCCGGCTGCCCGCGGAGCAGATCCGCAAGCGGCTCCCGTCGATGTACCACCAGTTCAAGGAGCTGGCGGACGTCGACATCACCAAGCAGCCGATGGAGGTCGGCCCGACCTGTCACTACGTGATGGGTGGCATCGAGGTCGACGCCGACACGACCGCCGCCGCGGTCGCCGGGCTGTTCGCGGCCGGTGAGGTCTCCGGCGGCATGCACGGCTCCAACCGGCTCGGCGGCAACTCGCTGTCGGACCTGCTGGTCTTCGGCAAGCGGGCCGGCGAGCACGCGGCCGCGCACGCCGAGAAGATGGGCCGGCGCAAGCCGTCCGCCGCCGCCGTCGACGCGGCCGTCGAGACCGCCCTGGCACCCCTCGCCAGGGCCGACGCCGGGGAGAACCCGTACACCCTGCACCATGACCTGCAGGAGATCATGGGCGTCCTCGTCGGCATCATCCGGCGCGACGGTGAGCTGCGCGAGTCGATCACCCGGCTGGCCGAGCTCAAGGAGCGGGTCAAGAAGGTCGGCGTGGGCGGTGGCCGCAGGTACAACCCCGGCTGGCACCTGGCGCTGGACCTGCGCAACATGCTGATCGTGTCGGAGTGCACCGCGAAGGCCGCGCTGGAGCGCACCGAGTCCCGCGGCGGGCACACCCGCGAGGACCACCCGAAGATGGACCCGAAGTGGCGCAAGGTGAACCTGGTCTGTTCCCTTGACGGCGAGGACGTCCGGCTGGAGCACCAGCCGCTGCCGGTCATGCGGCCGGAGCTGCAGGGCCTGTTCGAGCAGAGCGAGCTCGCCAAGTACATGACCGACGAGGAGCTGTGATGGGCACCAAACGCCACTTCCGCGTCTGGCGCGGCGACGACACCGGCGGCGCGCTGGAGGACTTCCAGGTGGAGGTCAACGAGGGCGAGGTCGTGCTCGACGTCATCCACCGGCTCCAGGCCACGCAGACCCCCGACCTGGCCGTGCGGTGGAACTGCAAGGCCGGCAAGTGCGGCTCCTGCTCGATGGAGATCAACGGCAAGCCGCGGCTGGGCTGCATGACCCGCATGTCGACGTTCGAGGACACCGAGACGGTCACGGTGACGCCGCTGCGGACGTTCCCCGTGGTCCGCGACCTCGTCACCAACGTCAACTTCAACTACCAGAAGGCCCGCGAGCTGCCCGCGTTCGCGCCGCCCGCCGGTGTCGCCCCCGGTGAGTACCGGATGCAGCAGGTCGACGTGGAGCGCTCGCAGGAGTTCCGCAAGTGCATCGAGTGCTTCCTGTGCCAGAACGTGTGCCACGTCATCCGTGACCACGAGGAGAACAAGCCCGCGTTCTCCGGACCGCGCTTCTTCATCCGGGCCGCCGAGCTGGACATGCACCCGCTGGACGCCCGCGACGACCGCAAGGAGCTCGCGCAGGCCGAGCAGGGACTGGGCTACTGCAACATCACCAAGTGCTGCACCGAAGTCTGCCCCGAGCACATCAAAATCACTGACAATGCGATCATCCCGATGAAGGAACGTGTTGTCGATCGGAGGTACGACCCGGTGACCTGGCTCGGACGCAAGATCTTCCGTCGTGACCAGCTGGACGAGCAGCCGGCGCACGCGCACGCCGCGGCGACGAGCGTCAAGACCACCTCCGGCGACCTGGCGGTGTCGGACACCGGCAGCAGCTGGCACCAGGAGGGCCCCGTGCCGCAGGAGGCGCCGGTCGGCGCCGACGGCAAGCTCGTGGTGGCGGAGCTCACCCTGGACCGGGCGGCGGCGGGCTCGCCGTTCGGCGACGACCAGGAGTTCCCGCTGCCGCCGGAGCAGCTGCGCTACCAGCACCCGTCGTCCCCCTCCGGGGACGGCCACCACTAGCTCACACGCTGTCGAGAAGGCGCCCCGGCCGTGGCCGGGGCGCCTTCTTCGTGCGGCGGGCGCCCGCGATCACAACTGGGGTGCCCTCGGCACGCCGATCACGGCTCGGGCCGCACTCGGGCCGCACCAGGGCGGCCTCCGCGCCGCCGGTCGCGGCGCGGGCTTCACCCGGGGCACGGTGGTCACCGTGGCCGGTGGGCTCTCGGTCGAGCGCACGCTTTTTCTGATGATCCGGAAGACTTCGTGTCGTCATGGCAGCACAAAGTCTTCCGGATCATCAGAACGAGGCCAGCATCGATAGCTGGACCGTGGAGTGCCACGGTGCGGGTTCGACCACATGACGATTTCGGTGCGCGGCGGGCCAAGCACCGCAGAGCGGGGCACCGCGGTCACGTGCCGGCGGTGCGGCGTGGCCGGTCACGGGCGGGGTGGCTGGAGCATGGCGGTCGCGTAGCGGTCCGTGATCTTCGACTGGACGAGGCGCATCACCGGGGCGCCGAGCCGGGCCCACCAGGTGGCCGGGCGGCTGAACGCCCTGACCTCGAACCACACCTCGCCGCCGGGCTCCACCTTCAGCAGGAACGACTCCTCGCCGGTGGCGACGTGGCCGGGGAGCGTACCGAAGCCGAAGCCGTAACGCTCCGGCTCGTCCACGACCCACACGATCAGGCACGGGGCCCACAGCCGGAGCGGGCCGGCGCCGATCCCGGTCGAGAACCTGCCACCGAGCGTGACCTTGTCCTCGTCGCTGCGTAACTTCAGCCCCGCGCCGCGCTGGGGCTGCCAGCGGGCCAGGGCGGCCGCTGCGGCGGTGAACGTCTCGTGACCATGTCCTACCCTCACCCGGCGGGTGACGTGGACGTAGCCGGGCGGCAGGGGCCCTTCGCGGGTGGCCCCGATCTCGGGGTAGGTGACGTTCACGCGGTCGAAGGTAGCAACGGCATCAGCGCGTGCACGATCGGCGCGTCGGCCGGCAGCCACGGGACGCTGTCGAGCTCGTGGACCGCGAGCCATCGAAGGTCGCTGTGCTCCAGCGGCACGGGTTGGGCACCGTTCAGCAGGCGGGCGAGGTACACCTTGAGGATCGCGGCACCGCCGAGCATCATGATGTCTGCGCCGACTCGCGCGCCCACCTCGACGTCGACCCCGAGCTCCTCCTGGCACTCCCGCACCAGCGCCTGCTCCTCGGTCTCCCCGGGGTCGACCTTGCCCCCGGGAAACTCCCACTTTCCGGCCATTTCGGGCGGTAACGCGCGCTCACAGGCCAGGACCCGACCATTCGAGATGATCGCGGCACCGACGATGATCCTTGGCATCAACCGTTCGGTCTGCACGGGCAACCAGCGTGCCAGATCCAAATGAAGTTCTGGTTGCTGGCTATGCCCTGTTGTTCACCAGACGAGGGAAATGTGGCCGTGGACAGATCCACCGGTTGCCCAGGAGACTTGCAGACACCGTTGATGACGGGCAGGCTTCGAAACGGCCACAAGCCGGCAACGATGCCGCGGGAGGGTAGGTCGTTATGCGGGCCAGGCGGAGCGAGCAGCACCGTGACTATCTCAGCGATGCGCTGGGCTTACTGCAAGGCTGGACGCACGACGGCGAGGAGATCCGCCGGACGCTGCATCTGGACGATTCCCAGCATGCGGCACTCACCGAGCGCATGAAGATCGTCGCCGACGCCCTCCAGGTGCGCCCGGACGTCCGCCGCCTCGACGGCCGGACCCAGATCCGCCTGCGCGTGCCGGGCATGTCGGCCCTGTCCCCGGGTGAGGTGACCCTGGCGGCCAGGATCGAGGACCTCTACCGCACGATCATCGCGGGCGCCGCCTGAGTGGTGGCCCATGACCGCGACGCGGACACGGTGCCCGGCTGGATGCGCGCACCCCGGATCGAGGGGTGGTATGCGGACGATCTCGATCACCTGCCGGACATTCCGCAGCACGCCGAGTTGATCGACGGCGCGCTCATCCTGAGCGGGTGGCCGCGGCAGCAGTGGCACTCCCGGCTGGTCAGCGCGCTGGCGCGAGCGCTCGGCAGGCAGGCGCCCGCAGGCGTCCGTGTCGAGGCGCAGATGACGATCCGGCTCGACGAGCGCAGCCGCCTCACGCCAGGCCTTCTCGTCACGACGGCGGGCCACGACCCGAACCGCACGTGCCGCACCCCCGACGAGGTGCTGCTGGTCGTCGAGGTCGAGTCGCCGGAGTCCGCCCACCGCGACCGGACGGTGAAGCCGCGCAAGTACGCCGAGGCCGGCATCGCGCACTACTGGCACGTGGCGAAAGGGAACTCCTCGCCGGTCGTCACCGCCTACGAGGCCGACGGGCGTCGTTACGCACCCGCCGGCATCCATCGCGGCACGCTGGAGGTCACGGTGCCGTTCGCGGCGAGGATCGACCTGACTACACGTTGAAGCGGAACTCGACGACGTCGCCGTCCTGCATGATGTAGTCCTTGCCTTCGATGCGGACCTTGCCGGCGGCCTTGGCGGCGTTCTGGGAGCCGGCGGTCATCAGGTCGTCGAAGCTGACCACTTCGGCCTTGATGAAGCCGCGCTGGAAGTCCGAGTGGATGACGCCCGCGGCCTCGGGGGCGGTGGCGCCGATCGGGATCGTCCAGGCCCTGGTCTCCTTCGGGCCGGCGGTGAGATAGGTCTGCAGGCCGAGGGTGCGGAAGCCGACGCGGATCAGCTGGTGCAGGCCGGGCTCCGGCTGGCCGATCGACGCCAGGAGCTCCAGCGCCTCCTCCTCGTCCAGGTCGGTGAGCTCCGACTCGATCTTGGCGTCGAGGAAGATGGCCTCGGCGGGGGCGACCAGGGCGCGCAGCTCGTCGAGGAACGCGGCGTCGGACAGGCCGGCCTCGTCGACGTTGAAGACGTAGAGGAACGGCTTGGCGGTGAGCAGGTGCAGCTCCTGCAGCTCCGCCACGTCGATGCCGGCCTTGGCGGCGCCGGCGTAGAGCGTGGTGCCGCCGTTGAGCAGCTCGGCGGCGGCCTTCGCGGCGGCGGCGATCCCGGCCCGCTGCTTCTGGACCTTCGCCTCCTTCTCCAGCCGGGGTAGGGCCTTCTCGATGGTCTGCAGGTCGGCGAGGATGAGCTCGGTGTTGATGGTCTCGATGTCGTCGGACGGGGAGACCTTGCCGTCGACGTGGACCACGTTGGGGTCGGCGAAGGCGCGCACGACCTGGCAGATCGCGGAGGCGTCGCGGATGTTGGCGAGGAACGCGTTGCCGCGGCCCTGGCCCTTCGACGCGCCGCGCACGAGGCCCGCGATGTCGACGAACGACACCGGCGCCGGGATGATCTTCACGGAGCTGTGCAGCTCGGCGAGCTTGCCCAGCCGCTGGTCGGGCAGGCCGACGACGCCGACGTTGGGCTCGATGGTCGCGAACGGATAGTTCGCGGCGAGCGCGTCGCCCTTCGTGAGCGCGTTGAAGAGGGTGCTCTTGCCGACGTTGGGCAGGCCGACGATCCCGATGCTGAGTGCCACGCGTAAAAGCTACAGGTCAGCCTCGACCCAGACCGCACCGTGGTCGGACGCGGCGTGCCGGGCGCTGGTGATCTCGGGGTACGCGTCCCACAGCCGCGGCCGCTTGACGTTGGAGGGCGTGCCCCACAGGCCGCGCCGGAAGACCCCGCCGTCGGTGACCCGCTCCGCGAGCTGCGGCGACAGCAGGATGTAGTCCAGCCGGTTGCCGATCGTGCACGACTGGAAGCTGCCGGGGCGCTCGTGGTCACGGTCCAGCGGGTCGTACAGGCCGGAGAACGCGGGCAGCGAGTACGCGTCGACGAGCGGGGAGTCCGGGCCGAGCAGCGGCCGCAGGGAGGCGTGGTCGGGGCGTTTGTTGAAGTCGCCGACGACGGCCACGTAGTCGGCCCCGGCGGCGCGGAGGCGGTCGTAGATCGCGCGGACCTCGGTCGCCTGCCTGGTCCGCAGCGGGTCGGGGTCGCCGTTGGTGAAGGACTGGCTCTTCAGGTGGTTGAGCACCATGTACAACTCGGCGCCGGAGGGCAGGAGCAGCCTGTAGACGGGACAGTCGCGGCTGAACAGGCGGCTGCCCTGCGAGACGACGTCCACGTGGCTGCGGACCCAGTCGATCTCGATGCCGGCGACGCAGAAGAGGCCGACGTCGATACCGCGGGGGTCGTTGCCGTCGACCAGCATGGCGTGGCCGTACCGGCCGCCGAGCAGCTCGTCGTTGAACTTCACCAGCGACGGGCGGCTCTCGGCCTCCACGACGCAGAGCACGTCGGCGGCGACGTCGGCGACGACCCTGGCGGTCATCCGGGTGGAGAGCTCGTCGACGGGGTCGACGATGAGGTCGACCCAGCCGTTCCAGGACCCGCGCCCGGCGGCGACGATGCGCGGCTCGGCGTCGGCGGGCGCGGACAGGAAGTCGCCCCTGTTCTCGCGCAGCACCGCGAACGCGTCGCCGAACAGGTCGGGGTTGGCCCGCCGGCCGGCGCGGGTGCGCACGAACACGCGCAGGGTCTCCAGGGCGTCGAGCATCGCGGCCCGGTCCTCGGCGGAGTAGACGGGGTGGGCCGCGATCCGGTTGAACTCCTCGTACGCGGACAGCGCCGGCTGCCCCTTCGCGGGGTCCGCCGGGTCGAGGGCGCGGGCCCGGGCGAACAGGTTCTCCACGTTGTACGTCGCCAAGCGCATGAACCGGGACCGTAGCAACGCCCCCGCGGAACTACAGTCGGTAACTTGTCCTACCGCAGCGTGATACCCGCGCCCGCGGTGAGCGCCGCGAACGCCCGGGCCGCCCGGCCGAAGCCCGCCGGGCCGGTCTTCGCCGGGTTCGCGGGGTCGGCCAGGTGCGGCTCCAGGGACGCGAACCCGGTCCAGCCGTCGTCGCGCAGCGCCGTCACCGTCTCGAGCAGTTCGCCGTCGCCCTCGCCGGGGGGCACGACCGCGCCGCCGGCGAACCGGGCGTCCTTGACCTGGAGGTACTCCAGATGCGGCCGCAACATCGCGTAGCCCTCGCTGAACGGGCGGACCCCGACCTGCACGAAGTTGGCGTTGTCCCAGGCCACCCGCAGCGCCGGCGAGCCGACCGACTCGACGACGTCCAGCACGCGGGCGGGCACGTCGCCGTAGACGTCCTTCTCGTTCTCGTGCAGCAGGACGACCTGCTCGCGTTCGGCCAGGTCGGCGAAGGCCCGCAGGCGCCGCAGGACGATGTCGCGCACCGCTTCGGCCTCGACGCCCGCAGGGCGGTAGAAGGAGAAGATCCGCACGTACCGGCTGCGCAACCGCTGCGAGAGTGCGATCACCGACCGGAGCCGGGCGAGTTCGAGGTCGGCGTCGCCGTGGACGTCGGTCTTGCCGATCGGGGACGCGACCGCCGACACCGCCGTCCCGGAGTCGGTGAGCGCGACCGCGAGCCGCGTCGTCAGCTCGTCGTCGAAGTCCACCACGTTGACGCCCCAGGCGCTGCGGACCTCGACGTGCGAGGCGCCGAGCGCGCGCAGCACCGCCAGCTGCACACGTGGATCGTCGTCGATCTCGTCACCGAACCCGGAGAGCACCCACTCGACCATGGCGATCAGTATCCACCGCTAAAATGGCTCGACGTGGAACACGACGCCGTCGCCAGGGCGGCCGTGCCGGGCACCGTGCGCGGCATGGTCGCGCAGCTGGCCACCCTGGGGCTTCCGGTGGGCGCGACCGTCATCGTCCACACGTCGCTGTCGCGGCTCGGCTGGGTCGCCGGCGGGGCGCAGGCGGTCGTGACGGCGCTGTTGGAGGCGCTCGGGCCGGACGGGACGCTGGTCATGCCGACGCATTCGCGGCAGCTGACGGAGCCGTCCGACTGGGGCAACCCGCCGGTGCCGCAGTCCTGGTGGTCGGCGATCCGGGCCGAGACACCGGCCTTCGACCCCCGGCTGACCCCGACGAACTTCATGGGCGCCGTCGTCGAATGTTTCCGGCATTTCCCGGGTGTACTGCGCAGCGACCACCCGACCGTCTCGTTCGCCGCGCACGGTCCGGACGCGGAGCGGATCACCGCCGGGCACACGCTCGACGACGGCCTCGGCGAGGGCTCGCCGCTCGCCCGGCTCTACGAGGCCGACGCCTGGGTGCTGCTGCTGGGCGTCGGGCACGACAACAACACGTCGCTGCATCTTTCGGAGTACCGCACCGCCTCGCCGGGCAGACACCTGCGGCAGGGCTCGCCGATCATGGTGGACGGCGAGCGGCGGTGGGTCGAATACACGGAGCTGGCCGACGACACGTCGCTGTTCGAGCCGCTCGGCAAGGACTTCGCCGCGATCACCGGCGAGGAGCGGGTCGGGCCGGTCGGGTCGGGCACGGCCCGGCTGATGCGCCAGCGGGCGCTGGTCGACTTCGGCGCGATGTGGCTGTCGCGCCGGAGCCCCGGCCGGTCCTGAGACCGGCCGGGGCCTCGCACGACTCAGGCCTGCGCCAGTGGGTTGGTGGTGGGGTCGTCGTAGCGGACGGTCTCGAAGGTGCCGTCGCCGTCGGTGTCGGTGACCGTCACGTCGCTGTCGCCGTCGCCGTCGGTGTCCTGGGAGACGGAGTCGGCGACGCCGTCGAAGTTCTCGTCCCTGACGTCGGTGTCGATGACGCCGTCGCCGTCGGTGTCGGCGACCACCCGGTCGACGAGGCCGTCGCCGTTGGAGTCCAGCGCCGCGACGTCGATCTTGCCGTCGCCGTCGGTGTCGGTGAGCACCGCGTCGAACGTGCCGTCGCCGTCGAGGTCGACCATCCGGGTCTCCAGCGAGCCGTCGCCGTCGGTGTCGAGCGCGATCTCCTCGAGCTGCCCGTCGTTGTCCCGGTCGAGGCCGGCGGCGTCGGCGTGGCCGTCGTGGTCGACGTCGACGGCGTAGATCGTCGAGCCGTCCTGGCCCTCGAGCGTGATGATCTCGGGCTCGCCGTAGCCGGCGCCCGTGGCGTCCGCGCCGGCCTCGCCGAGGCCGCCGGCGGTCGCGTCGGTGTCGTAGTCGCTCATGGTGCTATCTCCATCTCGGCTGGGGGGCCGTTTGTTTGTCGCTGGTGGGATCAACTTAGCCAACCCACCGATCGGGTGAATCCCGCAAACGTGCCAGTGGCGGGTCCTCCGGCGGGGCTCCACGACCACGTCTGATTCCCGCCAGCCGGCGGGTGGACCTGCGGGGCAGGATGGATGGCATGGAACTGGACTTCGAAACCTGTCGCAGGGCGGCGACCAGCCGCGACGCGCGGTTCGACGGGGTCTTCGTGACCGCGGTGAAGTCGACGAAGATCTACTGCCGGCCGTCGTGCCCGGCGATCACGCCGAAGGCCGAGAACGTGCGCTTCCTGCCGACGGCCGCGGCCGCGCAGCGGGAGGGCTTCCGGGCCTGCCTGCGCTGCCGGCCGGACGCCGCGCCCGGCTCGCCGGAGTGGGACGTGCGCGGCGACGTGGTCGGCCGGGCGATGCGCCTGATCGCCGACGGGGTCGTCGACCGCGACGGCGTCCCGGGGCTGGCGGGGCGGCTCGGGTACACCGAACGCCACCTGCACCGGATGCTCACCGCGGAGGTCGGGGCCGGCCCCTTGGCGCTGGCCAGGGCGCAGCGCGCGCAGACGGCCCGGGTGCTGATCGAGACGACCCGGCTCGGGCTCGCCGAGATCGCGTTCGCGGCCGGGTTCGGCAGCGTGCGGCAGTTCAACGACACCGTCCGGGAGATCTACGGCCGGACGCCGTCCGACCTGCGGGTGCGGCGTTCCCAGCCGTCACACGATCCCGGGGTGGTGTCGGTGCGGCTGCCGTACCGCGCGCCGCTGCACGCCGAGGCGCTGCTGGCGTTCCTCGGCGACCGCGCGATCGAGGGCATCGACGGGCGGGACGGTGACTCGTACACGCGGATCCTCAGACTGCCGCACGGCACCGGCACCGCGGTCCTGACCCCCGGGGACGGCCATGTCGCGGCGACGCTGCGCCTCGCGGACCTGCGCGACCTGGCGCCCGCGGTGGCCCGCTGCCGCCGGCTGTTCGACCTGGACGCCGACCCCGCGGCCGTGGACGCCGCGCTGGGCGACGATCCGCTGCTGGCGCCCCTGGTGCTGAAGGAGGCGGGGGTACGGGTGCCGCGGGCCGTCGACGGCTTCGAGATCGCGGTCCGGGCGGTGGTCGGGCAGCAGATCTCCGTGGCCGCGGCGCGGACGGTCCTGCGGCGGTTGGCCTTCTCCACCCCCCTTGAGCTGCTCGAACTGCCGGACGCGGCGTTCTCGATGCCGGCCGCGCGGCGCCGGACGTTGCGCGCGCTGGCCTCGGCGGTCTCGTCCGGTGAGCTGCACCTCGACGGCAGCGGCGATCGCGCGGAGACCGTGGCCCGGCTCAAGGACCTGCCCGGTATCGGGGACTGGACGGCGTCGTACATCGCGATGCGCGCCCTCGGCGACCCCGATGCGTTCCTGCCCACCGACCTGGGGGTGCTGCGCGGCGCGCGGGCCCTCGGACTGCCCGACGACCCCCGCTCGCTGGCCGCGCACGCCGAGCGGTGGCGGCCGTGGCGCTCGTACGCCGTGATCCGACTCTGGAGGATTTGATGTACTTCTCGACTTTCTCTTCTCCCGCCGGGCCGCTGACCATCGTCGTCGACGGTGACGGAGCGGTGCTGGCCAGCGGCTTCACCGACGACCTCGGGACGCTGGCGCTCTTCGTCGACCCCGCCTCGCTGCGGCCCGTCGGCGACGTCGGCGACGCGCAGAAGGCGGCACTGTCCTACCTGGACGGTGACGTGCACGCGATCGACGACGTCGTGGTGCGGCAGAAGGCGGGCGGCGAGTTCCTCACCCATGCCTGGGACGTCCTGCGTACGGTGCCCGCCGGCGCTCCGGTGACGTACAGCGAGTTCGCCGTCCTCGCCGGCCGGCCTCCGGCGATCCGGGCCGCGGCGCAGGCCTGCGCGCGCAACGCGGCGGCGCTGTTCGTGCCGTGCCACCGGGTGCTGCGCACCGACGGGACGCTCGGCGGGTTCCGCTGGGGGCTGCCCGTGAAGCGCTGGCTCCTCGACCACGAGGCTTCTGTCGCCTAATTGACAGTTTTGCATTCCCAACTGCGTGAATGGCGGGGTTCACGTACGCGATCTACCGTGGACTGGTTCATTCGTGGGAAGATTCTGGTCACGCTGCGGATCTTTCTCATTGCTGCGGGCGTATGTCGCATAGAAGAGGGCCGATGACTGGCGGACGATGGAGTAGCCAGACCCGATTCACCGTCGTGCTCGTCGGGCTGGCCTTGGTCGCGCTGGGTGTGCTCACCACGATGCAGTTCCGCAGCACCGCCGGCGCGGCCGCCCTCGTGGCGGCCGGCGTCCTGGTCGGGCTCGCGGGCCTGTCCGGCGGCACGATCGTGGTCCGCTCCGCCGACCGCGAGGAGCGGCTCGCCTCCGCCGGCAAGGCCCAGCTCGAAGGCGACGCCGAGGGCGCCTACGACCGCTTCGTGCAGCTCATCCGCGGGCACGCCCCGCAGGCGATCGCCTATCACGAGGGGGCCAACGCCGCGCTGTACGAGGCGGCCGGGCGGGAAGGCCAGAAGCTCCAGCCGGTGTTCGGGTACTTCCTCGGGCCGATCGCCATGTCGGAGTCGCACATCATCGTCGACATCCGCGCCGGCACAGGCTTCTCCATCGCGCGCATGCAGAGCACGTATCAGGCGCTCCTCGTCGGCCAGACCGCCGCGTTCCAGGCGGCGCTGGTCATCGTCAACGCCTCACCCGACGACTCGATCCTCAGTTCGGTCCGGCAGCTGAGCATCGCCCTGGACCGGCCGGTGATCGCCGTCGCGTGGCGCCTCGGCGACCAGAGCGACGGCATCTCCGACGCGATCGTCGCCCTCAAGCGGGAGCTGCGCCGCCGCGGGCTGGAGTCGCCGATCGACGTGCCGGAGGTGGTCCTGCAGCCGGCGACGAACGTGCCGGCGGACCGGTTCGTGCCCGAGCGCTTCTCGCCCGACTCGTTCGAGCCGGAGCCCGATCCGTATGTGGACGACGACATCTTCGAGCCGCAGCAGGCCGTGCGTATCCCGACCCATCCCGTGCCCCCTCCCCCGCCGAAGCCGCCGGTCATGCGGCCCGCGGCCGCTTCGATCCCGGTGCAGCGGGACCTGCCGCCGCCCGCGGCCGACCCCGTCGAGTGGCCCGAGCCGGAGCCGCGCCGCCGCCCCTCCCCCGCCCCGCGCGTCTACGACGACTCGGCGGCCTGGCAGCGGGCGACCGACCTGCACTGGCGGGGCCAGCTGCAGGAGGCGAAGGAGGCGTACGGCGAGATCGTCGACGCCCGCGCGCACGCCCTCGGCTGGGACCACCCCGACACGCTCACCGCCCGCGACCAGCACGCGACCGTGCTGCGCGACCTCGACCGGCTGGCCGAGGCGCTGGTGGAGTGCGACGAGGTGCTCACCGCCCGGATGCGCATCCTCGGCGAGGACCACCCCGACACGCTGACCAGCCGCAGCCACCTCGCCACGATCTACCACCAGCTCGGCGACCTGACCCGCTCCGAGGGCGAGCACCAGCGGGTCCTGGAGGCCCGCACCCGCGTCCTGGGCAGCAACCACCAGGAGACGCTGATCAGCCGGAGCAACCTCGCCAAGGTGTACCAGGACATGGGCGAGCTCGACCGGGCCATCGACGAGCACAGCACCGTCATGCGGGCCCGCGCCCGGCTGCTCGGCCATGAGCACCGCGACACGCTCATGTCGCGCAGCCTCCTCGCGTCGGCGCTGCACCACGCGGGACGGCTGCCGGAGGCGGAGGCGGAGCACCGGGCGGTCCTGGGCAGCCGGCTGCACCTGCTCGGGCCGGTCCACCTCGACACCGCCGTGTCCCGGCACCGGCTCGCCAGCGTCCTGCACGACCTGGGCCGCCTCGACGAGGCCGTCACCGAGTATCGCGCCGCCCAGTCGGTCTACGCCCAGCTCCTGGGAGCGAGCAGCCCGTTCGCGCGGGCGGCGGCGTCCGACCTGGCACTCGCCGAGCGGGCCTCACGGGGTGCGCAGGGCAGCCGGTACTGACTTTTTCTGTCGTACCCCTCGGGCATGCTGATACCCGTGGAACTCCTGCTGATCCTCATCGGGCTCGCCGCCGGCATCGCGCTCGGCTGGTTCGCCGCGCGGTCACGCGCCGCCGTCGATGTGGCCAAGCTGGAAGCGACCCTGCAGGCGACCCGCGACGGCGAGGCCCGGCTCGAGTCGTCCCTGCGCTCCCTCACCTATGAGGCCCGCGCCCAGACCCAGGACGCGGTCGCCGACGCCGTCGCCCCGCTGCACGACGCACTGCTGCGCTATGAGCGCCGCGTCGCCGACCTGGAGCGCGACCGCGTCGGCGCATATGAGTCGCTCCGTGAGCAGGTCCGCGCCATGCACGACGTCTCCGGCGAGCTGCGCACCGAGACCCGCCAGCTCGTCTCCGCCCTGCGCGCCCCGCAGATCCGCGGCCGCTGGGGCGAGCACCAGCTGCGCCGCATCGTCGAGGCCGCCGGCATGCTGGAGCACTGCGACTTCGACGAGCAGGTCAGCGCCACCACCGACCGCGGCGTCCAGCGCCCCGACCTCGTCGTCCGCCTGCACGGCGGCCGCCAGGTGGTCGTCGACGCGAAGGCCCCCTTCGAGGGCTATCTCAGCGCCATGGAGGCCCGCGACGAGGCCGGCCGCACCGCCCACCTGACCCAGCACGCGAAGCACCTCCGCGGCCACGTCGACGCCCTCGCCGCCAAGTCCTACTGGGACGCCTTCGAGCCCGCCCCCGAGTTCGTCGTCCTCTTCATGCCCGCCGACACGTTCCTCGACGCCGCCCTCCAGCACGACCCGACCCTGCTGGAGCACGCCTTCACCCGCAACGTCGTCCTCGCCACCCCGGCCACGCTCGTCGCCCTGCTGCGCACCATCGCGTATGCCTGGCGCCAGGAGTCCCTCGCCCACAACGCCCTCGCCGTCCACCGCACGGGCCGCGAGCTCTACGCCCGCCTGACCACGATGGGCGACCACTTCGCCAAGCTGGGCACCGCCCTGGGCACGGCGGTCTCGTCGTACAACCGAGCCGTCGGCTCCCTGGAGGCCCGGGTCCTGGTCAGCGCCCGGCGGCTGGCGGAGCTCGGCATCAGCGCCGACCCTCTGCCGGCGCCCGCCCAGGTCGAGCTCACCCCGCGCCACCTCCAGCCCCAGGACGCCACTGACCCGGCCGGCTCCCCGGGCTCGGCCGCGCCCGGGGATCCCCTCACCCCGGCGAGCCCCACGGACGCCGCCGGTCCGGCGGACGCCGCGAGTTCCCCGGGTGCGGCAGGTCAGGCGGGTGCGGCGGGACCGGCAGGTGCGGCAGTTCCCGCGGGTCCGGCAGGTGTGGCCGGTTCCGGGCATTCGGCAAGCGCCTCTGGTGCGGCAGGCCTCGCAGGTGGCGCCGGGGATTCCTCCGAACATCGGCGGACTCTCGGTTCGCAGCACGCCGGCTCGCCCGGAGCACCGGGATCGCTGACCCCGCCGGCGCGTCCCGGCGACCAGGCGCGATCCAGCCGGTCGCCGCTCGATGGCGCGGGGGGTGGTGGGCAGCGCCCGCAGACGGGTTCTCCGTGGCACCGGGCCGACCAGGCACCTCCCGCGTCGGCGGCGTCGCGCACCCAGGAGTCCGAATACGAGATCCTGCTCGCAGCCCTGCGCGAGGACCCTCCGCAGTAGCGCCCGCCGCACAACTCTCCTGGTCCGCCACCGACTTCTTCAGCGGATTCCTGCTCCGCCAGTGCCGGCTTCACGGCCGCCGCGTTCCGGCTCCCATCGAGGCGCTCACTTCGCGCCGCTTCGACGGCCCAGCATCGACGTCCCCAGCCACCGCCGCCGCGCAGCGTTCGACTCGGCGTAGACATTCCTAGCCACAGACAGGACGACACTCGCTTCACGCCCATTCGAGCCGCCTGGCGCCGGCATTCCCAGCTGTGAACAGGCCGATCTTCACCTCGCCCGCTCGGACCTCACCGCCGTCGCGTGCCCCTTCGGCCCTGCGAAGACCTACCGCAGTGGCGCCTGTCGCACAGCCCCCTGGTCTGACGCCGACTTCCTCAGCTGTAGACAGGCCGACGCGCTCCGCCCGTGCCGACTTCACGGCCTCCGCGTTCCGGCTCCCAGCGAGGCGCTCACCTCGCGCCGCTTCGAACGGCCCGGCATCGACTTCCCCCGCCACAGCCACGCAGCGCTCGGCCTGGCGTAGACACTTCCTCCGGCCACAGGCCGGACTCGCTTCACGCCGTTCCGGGCGGCCCAGCGCCAGCTTTCCCAGCCGTGACCATGCCGATCTTCACCTCGACCGCTGGGACCTCACCGCCGCCGCGTGCCCCTTCGGCCCCGCGCGGAGGTCCGCACTGCCTCACCTCCTCTGAAGACCGACCGCAGTAGCGCCCGCCGCACGACTCCCCCGGGTCTGACGCCGACTTCTTCAGCCATGGACAGGCCGACCCCCGCTCCGCGCATGCCGGCTTCACCGCCGCCGCGCGCCCCATTCCCCAGCGTGGAGGTTCCTGGCCGCACGCAGCGAGACGTTCGGTTCGTGCTGCTCGGGTTCGGCGGTGGCGGAAGCGGGAGTCTTCGTGGTGCCGGTCGCGCTCCAGTGCGATCTCGCTCGGGGGGCTTGCCGCGTAGGTGGCGCTGTCACTCGGCGGTCAGGCGGGCTCGGGCGGTGTCGAGCCAGCGTTGGCAGACGAGGGCGAGTTGTTCGCCGCGTTCCCACAGGGCCAGGGACTCTTCGAGGGTGGAGCCGCCCGACTCGAGCTTTTCCACGACCGTGGCGAGTTCGGCTCTTGCCTGCTCATAGGACAGCTCGGTCACTTGGACTCCTTCGTCAGGAAGGCGACGGGAAGGGGGCGGCGGCATGTCAGTCCTCATCAGGCCCGGACACGGTGGCCGTGAAGGAGGACTCGGCGACCCGGACGCGGAGTTCGTCGCCGGTGGTGACGTCGGTGGCGGCGCGGACGACGCGGCCGTCGGGGCGCTGCACGATGGCGTACCCCCGGGTGAGCGTCGCCAGCGGGGACAGGGTCCGTAGCCGGGCGAGGGTGTGCTCCAGCTCGGTGCCGGCGCGGTCCAGGCGGTGGCCCAGCACCCTGGTGGCCCGGGCGCGGAGCTGGTCGACGTCAGTCGCGCGGTTGTCGACCATCGACAGCGGGCGGGCGAAGACGGGGCGGGAGCGGATCGCGTCGAGGCGGTGCTGCTCACGGTCGAGCAGGCCGCGCATGGCCCGGTCCAGGCGCTGCTTGGCCTGGCCGATCAGGCGGAACTCGTCGGCGAGGTCGGGCACGATGCGCTTCGCGGCGTCGGTGGGGGTGGAGGCGCGCACGTCGGCGACGAAGTCGACGAGCGGCACGTCGGTCTCGTGGCCGACGGCGGAGACGACGGGGGTCCGGCAGGCGAAGACGGCCCGGCACAGCGCCTCGTCGGAGAACGGCAGCAGGTCCTCGGTGGAGCCGCCGCCGCGGGCCAGGACGATGACCTCGACGGTCTCGTCGCGGTCCAGGACGTTGAGGGCGTCGATGATCTGCGGCACCGCCGAGGGGCCCTGCACGGCGACGTTGACGACCCGGAAGTCGACCGTCGGCCAGCGGCGGCGGGCGTTGGTGAGCACGTCGCGTTCGGCGGCGCTGGCCCGGCCGGTGATCAGGCCGATCTTCGCGGGCAGGAACGGCAGCCGGCGTTTGCGGGCGCGGTCGAACAGGCCCTCGGCGGCGAGGAGCTTCTTGAGCTGTTCGAGCCGGGCGAGCAGCTCGCCGAGGCCGACCTGGCGGATCTCGTCGGCGCGCAGGCTGAGCGAGCCGCGGGCGGCGTAGAACTCGGGCCTGGCGTGCACGACGATGCGGGCGCCGTCGCTGAGGCCGGGCGCGCCCATGTCGACGACGTCACGGTTGGTGGTGACGGTGAGGCTCAGGTCGGCGGAGGTGTCGCGCAGCGTCAGGAAGACGGTGCTGGTGCCGGGCCGGCGGGTGATCTGCGCGACCTGGCCGTCGACCCAGATCCAGCCGAGCTTGCCGATCCACGCACCGATCTTCTGCGAGACGACCCGGACCGGCCAGGGCGAGTCGGACGACGAAGGCGCACCATCCATCACAGCACCCTATCCGCGCAGGTACGCCAGGACGGCCCGCACCCGGCGGTGGTCGTCCTCGTCCGGGGGAAGGTCCAGTTTGGACAGCAGGCTGTTGATGTGCTTGGAGACCGCGGCCTCGGACACGACGAGCGTCCGGGCGACCGCCGCGTTGGACCGGCCCTCGGCCATCAGGGCGAGCACGTCGCGCTCTCGCGGGGTGAGGCGCTGCAAGGGGTCGCGGCGGCGGCCGAGCAGCTGCATCACCACCTCCGGGTCGACGACGGTGTGCCCGGCCGCGACCCGGTCGACGGCGTCGACGAACTCCGTCACGTCCCCGATCCGGTCTTTCAGCAGATACCCGACGTAGCCGTTGCGACCGCAGTCCAGCAGCTCGGCGGCGTACGTCTGCTCGACGTACTGGCTCAGCACCAGGACCGGCAGCGACGCGAACGAGGCCCGCAGCGCGATCGCGGCCTGCAGGCCCTCGTCGGTGAACCCGGGCGGCATCCGCACGTCCGTGACGACCAGGCCCGGCCGCTCCGAATGGACCGCCGCCACGAGCTCGGCGGCCGTGCCGACCGCGGCGACCACGTCGTGGCCGAACCGCCGCAGCAGACCCGCGATGCCCTCACGGATGAGGACCCCGTCCTCGGCGATCACGACCCGCACGGAAGCTCCACGTGCACCACCGTAGGCCCTCCGTGCGGGCTGGCGAGCGCGACGGTCCCTCCCACGGCGGCGACCCTGTCGACGAGTCCCGCGAGGCCGGTGCCCCGGGCCGGGTCGGCGCCGCCCCGGCCGTCGTCGCGGACCTGCACGGTGAGCCGGTCGAACGCGACCGACGCGACGACCCGGGCCCGGCCCGCCCCGCTGTGCTTCGCGACGTTGGCGAGGGCCTCGACGACGACGAAGTACGCGGTCACCTCCACGGCCTGCGGCAGCCGCGCCGGCAACGCGATGTCGCAGTCGACGGTCAGCGGCGCCCGGTCAGCGACCTCGCTGACGGCGGCGGCGAGTCCCCGGTCCGTGAGGATCTTCGGGTGTACCCCGCGGATGAGCTCCCGCAGCTCCGCGAGCGCCTCCTTCGCGAGGTCGTGCGCACGGCGTACCGAATCCGCGGCCGGGGAGTCGTCGGGCAGCTCCAGGCGGGCCAGGCCGAGCTGCATGCTGAGCGCCACGAGCCGCTGCTGCGCGCCGTCGTGCAGGTCGCGCTCGATCCGGCGGCGCTCGACCTCGAACGCGTCGACCAGCCGGGCGCGGGAGCGGGTCAGCTCGACCAGCTGCGGGTCGTCGTCGGCGCGGGGCGCCAGGATCGCCCTGGTGATCGCGGCGCGGGCGCCCGCCCAGGCCGTCATCGGGTACAGGCACACGACACCGAGGACGAGGCCGGCGACGCTGCCCATCGACGTCATCCACAGGGGACTGTCGTCGATGTACAGCGGGCCGCACAGCAACGCCGTCACCGCCCACAGCACGAACGCGACCACGACCGCGTCGATCCAGGCCAGGATCGCGCAGGTCACGATCGTGTAGCCCAGCTCGCGCCAGGTCACCTGCTCCCGCAGCCGGGTCGTCACCCAGGCGACCAGGCCCGGCTGCTCCACGGGACGGTGCGCGTCGGGCAGGTCGACGCGGTCGACGAGCCGGAGCCGCCACCGCTCGACCCGGGCGACGGCGACCCCGGACAGCGCGAACGCCAGGAAGCCGACGATCCCGACCGCGACGATCGTGAAGATCGCGCCGAACGCCAGCAGCGCGAACAGGGCCGCCCCGGCGATCATGCCGAACAGGCCGCCGCTGCCGAGGTACACCAGCGAACGCCACGGCCAGGACGACGTCAGGAACCTCGTCGGCGGCAGCGTCAGCGACTCCAACGCGGATCGGACCGGCACCCGGGTGACGCTACCGACCGCGCGACCCGGGCACGGTAAAGCTGGCGTTACCTTCGACTCTCCCCGCAGCGCGACTGCGCCGGCGCCGCGCGGACGGTTGGCTCGACAGCGTGACGACGACATTGCAAACACGCCAGGCGGTCGAGCTGCACGGGGTCGTGCGCCGGTACGGCACCGGCGAGCGGACCGTGACCGCGCTCGACCGGGTCTCCGTCGGGTTCGCCCCGGCCAGCTTCACCGCCGTGATGGGGCCGTCCGGCTCCGGCAAGTCGACCCTGCTGCACTGCGCGGCCGGTCTCGACCAGGTCAGCGAGGGCAGCGTGCTCGTCGACGGGGTCGAGCTCGGGCCGCTGCGGGAGAAGGCCAGGACCCGCCTGCGGCGCGACCGGATCGGTTTCGTGTTCCAGGCGTTCAACCTGGTCGCGTCGCTGACCGCGGCGCAGAACGTGGAGCTGCCGCTGCGCCTGGCCGGCCGGCGCGCCGCCGCCGGGCAGGTCGGCGCGATGCTCGCCGAGGTCGGGCTCGCCGACCGGACCGGGCACCGGCCGGGTGAGCTGTCCGGCGGGCAGCAGCAGCGGGTCGCGATCGCCCGTGCCCTGGTCACCAGGCCGGTCGTGGTGTTCGCCGACGAGCCGACCGGGGCGCTGGACGCGACCGCGTCCCGGGAGGTGCTGCGGCTGCTGCGCTCCGCCGTCGACCGGCACGCCCAGACCGTCGTCATGGTCACCCACGACCCTCTCGCGGCCGCGTACGCCGACCGGGTCCTGTTCCTCGCCGACGGCGCGATCGTCGAGGACCTGCACGAGCCGCGCGGCGCCGAGCACATCGCGACCCGGATGGCGGCGCTGTCATGACCCTCGCATCGGTGCGGCACCGGTGGGCCGCTCTGCTCGGCACGTTCGCGGCGCTGCTGCTCGGCGTCGCCGTCATCTCCGGCAGCCTCACCCTGTGGGCCGCCGCGCAGCCCCGGGTGCCGGACGCCCTCGCGGCCACGGACGCGGTGATCGCCTCGCCGGCGACCGAGCCCGCCGAGGGTGGTTTCCCGGTGCACCGGCCGTGGTCGCCGGAGGAGGTCACCTCGATCGTCGACCGGCTCACGGCGACGCCGGGGGTGGCCGCCGCGGTGCCGTTCCGGACATTCTACGTGCAACGCCTCGTCGACGGGCAGCCCGTCGGGGACACCTCCGGCGCCCTGCACGGTGGACGCGCGTGGTCGTCGGCGGCGCTCGGCGGGTACGCCATCCGCGACGGGAAACCGCCGGCCGGCCGCGGTGAGGTGGCGGTGCCGGCCTCGGCGGGCGTGCCGGTCGGCGCGGCACTGCCGGTCCTGACCGCCGCCGGCCCCGCGAGCTGGACCGTGACCGGGGTCTTCGACGGCGACGGCTTCTATGTCGACGAGGCCACCGCGTCCTCGCTGGCGGGTGGTGTACGGGCGATCGGCGTCCTCTTCGCGCCGGGCGCGGCCGTACACCTGGATCCGGGCGGCACGGTCCTCACCGGCGCCGCACGGTCCGCGGCGGAGCCCGAGCAGGACGTCCGGACCAGGTGGATCGGCGCCCAGCTGATCATCGCCACGGTGTTCGTCGGCGGGTTCGTCGCGGTGTTCGTGGTGTCGTCGACCTGCGCGTTCGCGGTCACCACGCGGCGCCGGGAGCTCGGCCTGCTGCGCGCCGTGGGTGCCACGCCTGGGCAGGTGCGGCGGCTGCTGCTCACCGAGACGCTCGTGGTCGCGCTCGCCGCCGGGGTGCCCGGCGCGCTGCTCGGCGCGCTGACCGCGCCGCTGCTGGCCGGGCCGTTCGTGGCGGTCGGGCTGGAGCCGGAAGGGTTCACCGTCGGCGTGTCCTGGTGGGCGCTGGGCGTGTCGGTGCCGGCCGGGCTGCTCGTGGCCGTCGCCGGGGTGTGGCTGTCGGCGCGGCGGGCCGGCCGGGTCCCGCCGCTGGACGCGTTGCGCTCCTCCGCCGCGGAGCCCCGGCCGATGACCCGGACGCGGTGGGCGGCCGGCATCCTGTGCGTCCTGGCCGGCGGTGGCGTCGCGCTGCTCCTGCCCGGCTCGAGCGCGCAGGACAAGCCGACGCTGGTGCTCGGTTCGGCGATGTTGTTGCTGGTCGCGGCGGCATTGCTGGCTCCGGTCGCGGTGGTTGCGCTGGTACGGCTGCTGCCCGCCGGACGGGGCGCGACCGGCGTACTGGTCAAGGGGGCGGCCGCGGTCTCCGCACGGCGCCTGGCGGCGGTGGCCTCGCCGGTGCTGGCGGCGGTCGGGTTCGCGGTGCTGCTGGTGGGGACGTTCCAGACGGCCGCGGAGGCGGTCGACATCGAGGACGCGGCGGCGATCCCGGCCGTCTCGGTGGCCGCCGGCGTCGCCGGGGTCCCCGGGCTCTCCGAGGCCGCGGTACTGGCCCAGCCCGGCCGGTCCACCCTGCCGTCGGTCGCGTACCTGCCGTCCGGCGCCGCCGTGGACATCACCGGCGTGCCCGGTTTCTCGGGTTTCTCGGTCCCGCCGGCGCTGGGACTGCGGACCGGCGAGGTGGTGCCGATACGGTTCGCCGACGGCGTCGTGGCGGACCTGACCGTGACGGGTGAGTCGGACACGGCCCAGCTGCCGCGGGACCTGGTGCGGCGGCACGACCCGACCGCGTTGACGCAGGTCGTGCACCTGTCGGGGGCGTTCGTGCCGTCGCCCGGCGCCACCTCGATGACGGCCCGGGCGTACGTCTCACGCGAGGCCGACAGCGAGAACGACCTGGTCGACCTGTTCCTGGCGGTGCTGCTGGGCATCTCGGTCGGCTACACCGCGCTCGCCGTGGCCAACACCGTGCTCATGGCCACCTACGCCCGGCGCCAGGAGCTGGCGACGCTGCACCGTACCGGCGCGACCGTGGCCCAGACAGCGCGCTTCGTGGTCGTCGAGTCACTGCTCGCGGTGGCGATCGGCGTGCTGCTGGGACTCGCCGTCGCGGTGCCGGCGCTGCACGAGGCGCGGGCGGGCCTGCAGGACGAGATCGGAGCACCTGTGACGCTCGTCATGCCGTGGCCCTGGCTCTTGCTCGTGACGGGGGTCTGCGCACTGCTCGCGGCCTTCGCGGCACTTCTACCGTTTCTGCGGCGGGGGATGTTGTCGGTGGGGGCACGTACCATGGCGGGGTGACTGGTTCGAAGCGCGTCCTGCTCGCCAAGCCCCGCGGCTACTGCGCCGGCGTCGACCGTGCTGTTCAGACGGTCGAGGAGGCCCTGAAGCTCTACGGCGCGCCGATCTATGTCCGCAAGGAGATCGTGCACAACAAGCACGTGGTCGGCACCCTGCAGTCCAAGGGCGCGATCTTCGTCGAGGAGAACGAGGAGGTGCCCGAGGGCGCCACCGTCGTCTTCTCCGCCCACGGCGTCGCCCCCGAGGTCCACGAGCAGGCCGCCGCCCGCTCCCTGAAGGCCATCGACGCGACCTGCCCGCTGGTCACCAAGGTCCACCAGGAGGCCCGCCGGTTCGCCGCCGACGACTACGACATCCTGCTCATCGGTCACGAGGGGCACGAAGAGGTCATCGGCACGGCCGGCGAGGCCCCCGCCCACATCCAGCTGGTCGACGGCCCCGAGGGCGTCGACAAGGTCACCGTCCGCGACCCGTCCAAGGTCGTCTGGCTCTCCCAGACCACCCTCTCGGTCGACGAGACCCTGGAGACGGTCGCCCGCCTCAAGACCAAGCTCCCCCTGCTGATGTCCCCGCCCAGCGACGACATCTGCTATGCCACGTCCAACCGGCAGGACGCCGTGAAGGCCATGGCCCCCAACTGCGACGTGGTCCTGGTCGTCGGCTCCCAGAACTCCTCCAACTCCCAGCGCCTGCGCGAGGTCGCCGTCGACGCGGGCGCCGACGCCGGCTACCTCATCGACTACGCCCACGAGATCCAGGACGCCTGGCTCGAGGGCGCCACCACGGTCGGCGTCACCTCGGGCGCCTCCGTCCCGGAGGAACTGGTCATGGAGGTCCTCGACTTCCTGGCCGCCCGCGACTTCACCGACGTCGCCGAGATCACCACCGCCCAGGAGAAGCTCGTCTTCTCCCTCCCGCAGGAGCTCAAGCGCGACATGAAGGCCGACGCCGCCGCCCGCGCCGCCGAGGTCGCCAAGACCCTGTCGTAGCGGTTTCCGGCCTCGGCCCGGGCGGCTCACGCTCAGGGCGGGCCGGGCCGGGCCGCTCGCGGCCTCTGGCCGGGGCATCGTCGCCGTCTTTCCTCGGGGGCGGGGAAGGTCTGACCTGGTCCTCGTGCCGTTCGCATGATCCGGGTCTACTGTCGCAACTTCCGGGCCACTTGTCGATGCGCCAGATGGCGTCGACGTCGACTCCGGGGTGCCGCCACAGCGCCAAGCGGCGTCGGCGGCTTCCGGGACCGCCCGCCGCACCACCATGCGACGCCAACTGCCGGCTCTAGGGCACTGCCACAGCGCGAAGAGGCGTCGACAGGTGCTTCCCGGGGGCTGTTTCACAGCGTCGGCTACCAGCTCCGGGCGCAGGCGCAACACCAGGCAAGTCAGCGGACCACCGGCAGAAGCCCGGGTAAGCCCGCCCGACCCCCCAGCCGCCTGAGCCGAAACCGCCCGCGCAGCACCAGCCCTCGCCGACAGGCCCAACAACTACGACTCGAACCACCCCGGACAACACCTGGTCCGAACCGCTGCTGCCGGAACCGCGGAGGATCGCGCAACGACAGGCGGCATCGGCAGACCGCCGTTCAGGGACCTGGCCCGCTTCCGGACCGGCCTGTCCAGGGTGTGGCTGCCGGCCGACGTTCCGCGGCGCCCAGCCACCGGGACCGCCACAGATCTGGGAAGTGCGCCACCGGCCGCAGGTCCGCACGACTCCCATGATCCGGAAGAGTTTGCGCAGCCAGAGGTGCACAAGGTCTTCCGGATCACGAAAACCAGCCAGCCCAGCGAGCGGCCAGCGGCGCAACCCATGATCCGGAAGAGAAGTTGTCGCTCTAGCGACCAAAAGTCTTCCGGATCACGGAAAACAGGCCCGCCCGACGGCCGGCCGGCACGACCCTCGTGATCCGGAAGAGTTTGCGTAGCCAGGAGTGCACAAAGTCTTCCGGATCACGAAAACCAGCCAGCCCAGCCCAATCAGCGGCCGGCACAACCCGTGATCCGGAAGAGATTTCGTCGCTCTGGCGACCATAAGTCTTCCGGATCATGGAAAACGCGGCGGCGAGCCTCCGGGGATGGCACGCGGATGCGTAGGAGGCTGCCGCGCGTCCTGCGCGCTGGCAGTGCGTCGCGGAGCGGCGCATTGGGGGGCTCCGGGGGTGAGAATCCCCCCGGCGGGACCCGCGCGGAGCGTGGGGCAGCGAGCCCATCGCCGAAGGCGACACAGCGGGAAACAGCGACAGAGCGGGAAACAGCTAGCGGGCGGTGGCTATGACGCTGATCGGGGGGTCGCCGTGGGTGTACAGGGTGTCGACGACGCGTTGGAGGGCGGGGTTGGACCGGACGCGGTCGTACGCTCTGACCTTGATGCGGTCGCGGTCGAAGTCGATGCGGTCCTTGTTGTTCGGCTGGTAGCGGACCCAGGTCTCCTCGCCGAGCATCGGGGCGGCCGTGCCGCGCAGGTGCACCTTGATGGAGGCCAGGAACGGGGCCGCGCCGTCGGGGAAGACCTGGACGCCGACGGTGAGGCGGGTCTGGTCAGGGCCGAGGTCGACGTGTGCGATCTCCCCGCGTGCGGTGACCGCTTTGGCGCCGGGCTTCCGGCCGAGTCCGAACATGAGCGGGACGGTAATCGGCGGGCCGGTGGCGCGCGATCATCTGCCCGACACTAGCGGGCCCGACACCAGCGGGCCCGACACTAATGGAGCGACGATGCCAGGCGTTGCAGCTGCGCGTCGGTGGCGTGGCCGAAGATGATGACGGTGCGGCCGGTGGAGGACTGGGTGAGGGCGCGCTCGCCGGGGCGGCCGTCGTCGTGGCGCTGCCAGTCGGTGCCGTTGACGGAGACCGCGGCGCCGGGGGTGCCGCCGGTGCCGATGATCGACGGGATCAGGGTGGCGGCGGGCTGGGCACTCTGGGCGACCTGCATCGCGCCGTCGGAGGGGGCGGTCACGCCGAGGCGCAGGACGCCGTCGGTGAAGGTGGCCGACGCGATCCGCCAGCCGGGCGGCAGCTCCGAGGGTTTGAGCGGGGTGAACTGGCCGGCGCGCTGGACGGAGCCGTACACCTCGTCGGTGTCGACGGCCGGTGGGTCCTCGTTGCCGAGGAAGCGGTAGAAGCCCACGAGCAGGAAGACCGGCACCAGCAGGACCAGCATCGACAGCGCCATGTCCCGGGGGCGGCGGCCGGCCCGCTCCGAGGACGGGGCAGCGGGGGCAGGAGCAGCGGTTTCCACAAGTACATCGTGAACCATCGGATGGAAGATGCCACAACCGCCCGGTCCGCAGCGACGCGGACCACGCCCGCCTGCCACGATGACAGGTGGCCCGCCCGCCCACGCAACGCCGCGCGAGGAGAGCACACATGAGTCGTGAGATGGATCGGAATCTGGCCCTCGACCTGGTACGGGTCACGGAGGCCGCGGCGATGGCCGCCGGGCGCTGGGTCGGTCGGGGTGACAAGAACGGCGGTGACGGTGCGGCCGTCGACGCGATGCGCCTGCTGATCAACTCGGTGCCGATGCAGGGTGTCGTGGTGATCGGCGAGGGTGAGAAGGACAACGCGCCGATGTTGTACAACGGCGAGCGGGTCGGTGACGGCACCGGGCCCGAGGTGGACGTGGCGGTCGACCCGGTCGACGGCACGACGCTGATGAGCAAGGGGATGCCCAACGCGGTCGCGGTGCTCGCCGTCGCGGAGCGGGGCGCGATGTTCGACCCGAGCGCCGTGTTCTACATGGAGAAGCTGGCGGTCGGGCCGGACTACGCGGACGTGATCAACATCGACGCCGGTGTGGGGGAGAACCTGCGGCGGATCGCCCGGGTGAAGCGCTCGAGCGTCTCCGACGTGACGGTGTGCGTCCTGGACCGGCCCCGGCACAAGCAGCTGATCCAGCAGGTCAGGCAGACCGGGGCCAGGATCCGGTTCATCTCCGACGGGGACATCGCCGGGGCGATCAGCGCCGCCCGCGAAGGGTCCGAGACCGACGTGCTGATGGGCGTCGGCGGTACGCCCGAGGGCATCGTCGCCGCGGTGGCCCTCAAGTGCATGGGCGGCGCGATCCAGGCGAAGCTGTGGCCGCAGGACGAGACCGAGCGGGAGAAGGCGCTCGCCGCCGGCCACGATCTCGGTCGCGTGCTGCACACCGACGACCTGGTCAGCGGCGACAACATGTTCTTCTGCGCGACCGGCGTGACCAGCGGCGACCTGCTCAAGGGCGTCCGCTACCGCCGCGGCGGGGCGGAGACGCAGTCGATCGTGATGCGGTCCCGGTCCGGCACGATCCGGGTGATCGACTCGTTCCACCGGCTGGAGAAGCTGCGCGCCTACTCGCTGGTCGACTTCGACGGCACCCTGCCGCCGCTGGGGATCGAGTCCGAGGGCACGTTGCCGAGCACCGACTGAACGGCCTCGTCCACCGGCGTGTGCGTCAGGCCGAACGTCGCGGTGACCCGCGAGGAGTCGAGCACGAACGGCTTGACGTGCTGGTGGCGGACCTCGCGGAACTCCTTGGCGAACCTGTCGGTCAGCCCGGATGCCCACACGGCGGCGGCCGGGTAGGGGCGCAGGCGCGGGGTGGGCAGGCCGTCGAGGCGGGCCACGGCCGACAGCAGTGCGCGGCCGGTCATCGGGGGCGGCGACGGCACGTGCCAGGCCCGCCCCCACGCCCGCTCGTCGGTCGCGAGTGAGATCAGCGTGTCGGCGACGTCGCCGATGTACGTGTAGCTGTGCGGCACGTCCAGCGCCCCGGGGAGCCACGCGGTCTTCCCGGCCCGCATCGCCGGCAGCGCCATCTCGATGATCGACGAGGTCGGGCTGATGTAGTCCGACGCGCGGGCCTCGAACGTGCGGATGCCGGCGGCCAGGGCGTCCTGCCACATCCTGATCCGGACGCGTCCCTTGTGCCCGGTGGCCGCGAGCGGCGTGTCCTCGGTCATCGGCCGGTCGACGCGGCCGTAGACGTACAGGTTGCCGGTGATCGCGAGGACGGCGTCGTTGGCGGCGGCGGCGCGGATGAGCGCGTCGTTGATCGGCGGCCAGTCGGTCGGCCAGGCGTAGTACTGCGGGTTGACGCAGTTGTAGATGACGCTCGCGCCGGCGGTGGCGGCGCGCAGGGCGACCGGGTCGGCGGCGTCGGCCGCGACGCGCTCGACGAGCGGGTGGACGGGCCCGCCGCCGGAGCGGCTGACGATCCTGACGTGCTCGCCGAACTCCGCGAGCCGCTCCGCGACGATCGTGCCGACGGCGCCGGCACCGACGATGACCTGCATGACTGCCTCCCTAACCGCGAATAAGAGATCACTGCTCTCTCAGTAGAGCACGCGTCACGCCGGCAATGCAAGAGCAGCGCTCTCGCAATGGAGCATGCGACTATGTACGGCATGAAGGCGACCAGCATCAGGGCCCGGGTCCGCGCGGAGATGACCGAGGAGATCAAGACGATCGCCCGGCGGCACCTGGCCACCGACGGAGCCAACCTGTCGCTGCGCGCGGTGGCCCGGGACCTCGGCGTCGTGTCGTCGGCGATCTACCGGTACTTCGCCAGTCGCGACGACCTGCTGACGGCGCTGATCCTCGACGCGTACAACTCGCTCGGCCAGGCGGTCGAGGACCGGGAGCGCGCCGTCGGGCGCGACGACCTCACCGGCCGGTGGATGGCCGTCTGCGACGCGGTGCGGGGCTGGGCGCTGGAGCGGCCGCACGAGTACGCGCTGATCTACGGCAGCCCGGTCCCCGGCTACCAGGCGCCGCCGGACACCGTCGCCGCCGCGACCAGGGCGGTCACCGTCCTGGGCACGATCATCCAGGACGCCGCCCTCCAGGGGCGGGTCGAGACGCCGTCGGCACCGCCGCCGGACGCGGTCGCCGAGGACGTGCGCCGGGCCGGCGCGGCGATCGCGCCGGACGTGCCCGACGCCGTCACCGCCCGCGCGCTGTCCGCCTGGGTGACCCTCTTCGGGCTGGTGAGCTTCGAGCTGTTCGGGCAGCTCAACAACGTCGTGCAGCACCGCGACGAGTTCTTCGCGTACCAGATGCTGGCGCAGGCGAGATACGTGGGGCTCTGAGAAACCGCTAGGGGGTCGGGATGCCGAAGCCGACGGTGGTGCCGCTGCCCTCGATCGACTCCAGGGCGATCCAGCCGCCGTGCGCCTCCACGATCGCCTTGCTGATCGCCAGCCCCAGCCCGCTGCCCTTGATCGCCCGTTTCTGCGCGTCGGCGGTGCGGAAGAAGCGGGTGAAGAGCATGCCCTGCTCGTGCTCGGGGATGCCGACCCCGGTGTCCCGGATCCACACGACGACCTCGCCGTCGCGTTCCCGGCCGGTGACGGTGATCGAGCCGCCCGGGTCGGAGAACTTGACGGCGTTGGTCAGCAGGTTGAGCACGACCCGTTCGAGCTGGTCGCCGTCGCCCTGCACGACCGGGATGTGCTCGTCGACGTCCAGGGTGACGCCCAGGCCGGCGGTCTCCACCGACGGGCGGATCGCCTCGTAGGCGGCGTCGATGATGTGCTTCACCTTCACCGGGCCGACGCTGAGCGTGAGCGTGCCGGACTCGATCCGGGAGAACGTCAGCAGGTCCTCGATCAGGTCGAGCAGGCGGCGGCCGTTGCGGTCGATGATGCCGACGATCTTGCGTTCGGTCGCGCCGAGGGAGCTGGCGTGCGCGTCGGCGAGGATCTCCGTGTACCCGCGGATGCTGGTCAGCGGCGTGCGCAGCTCGTGGGAGACGGTGGCGACGAACTCGCTCTTGAGCCGGTCGAGTTCCTGCAGGTCGCTGTTGGTGCGGGCGAGCCGCGCCGCCTGCCGCTGCAGGGCCTCCTCGGCGCGGCGGCGGTCGGTGACGTCGGCGATCTGGTGCACGACGTGGTGCGCCCCCGGATGCCTGCCGGCGCCCGCGCCGATGAGCGACGCCGAGTACTGCCCCCACAGCGGCGCGCCGTCGGAGCGGCACAGCCGCAGCTCCTTGCTCACCTTCTCCGCCTCACCGGCGACGAGGCGCTTCATCTTGTCCGCGACGATCGTCCGGTCCTCCTCGACGACCATGTCCAGCAGCAGCTGCGACGGCTGCAGGCCGGTCATGCGGGCCAGCTCCTGGTTGACCTCCAGCACGTGCCCGTCGAGGTCGGTGACGGCCATGCCGACCGGGGCGTGGTCGAACGCGGCGCGGAACGTCTCCTCAGCGCGGCGCTGGTCGGCGGCGAGCCGCTGCTGCGACAGGGCGTGCTGCACGGCCGAGGCGAGCCGGCTGAGCCGGTCCTTGAGCAGGTAGTCCACGGCGCCGTGGCGCAACGCGTCGACGCACGACTCCTCGCTCATCGCGCCGCTGACCACGATCGTGGGGATGTCGTAGCCGCCGGTACGCAGCATGTGCAGCGCTTCGAGGGCGGTGAACTGCGGCAGCGAGTAGTCGGCGAGGATCACCTCGGGCGGCCCCTCGGGGTGCTCCAGCGCGGCCTGGAACTCCTCGCCGGACTCGACCCGCTGCCACACGGGCGCGAACCCGGCCCGCCGCAGCTCGAACGCGAGCATCTCGGCGTCGTCGGGGTTGTCCTCCAGGAGCAGGATCCTCATGAGTGCGTGTCGGTCAGGTTGAGGCCCAGCCAGTACCGGCCGATGCTGTTGACGGCGGACATGAACTGCTCCATGTCGACGGGTTTGACGATGTAGCTGTTGGCCCCGAGCTCGTAGCAGGCGTGCAGGTCGCGGTCCTGCGCCGACGAGGTGAGCATGACGACCGGGATGTGCCGGGTCCGCGCGTCGGCCTTGACCCGGCGCAGCACGTCGATGCCGTCGACCAGCGGCAGCTTGATGTCCAGCAGCACCACCCGGGGCGGGTCGGCGGCGCCCGGCCCGAACAGGTAGTCGAGCGCCTCGGCGCCGTCGCGGGCGACGTCGATGCTGCGGGCGAACCTCCCCCGCTCGAACGCGAGCCGGGCGAGCTCCAGGTCGTCGGGGTTGTCCTCGACGAGCAGGACCCTGTTCGACAGCGGTTTCACCCGCCCACCTCCAACAGCGATCGTGCGTATGCCGGAAGGGTGAAGTAGAACGTGGCGCCCTCGCCGGGAGCCGCGTCGGCCCAGATCTGGCCGCCGTGCCGCAGCACGATGCGGTGGGCCAGGGCGAGGCCGATGCCGGTGCCCTCGTAGTCCTCCGCCCGGTGCAGCCGCTGGAAGACCTTGAAGAGCTTGTCGGCGTACCGCATGTCGAAGCCGGCGCCGTTGTCCTTGACGTAGTACGTGGCGTCGCCGCCCGCGGTGACCCGGTGCCCGACCTCGATCCTCGCCGGCGAGACGTCGCGGGTGTACTTCACGGCGTTGCCGACCAGGTTGGCCACCACGTGCCGGATGAGCCGCGGGTCGCCGTCCGCGTCGGGCAGGTCCCCGACGGTGAGGACGATGTCGCGGGTACCGCGCTCCACGCCGAGCTCGTCCCAGACGTCGGCGACGAGCTGGTCGAGGTGCACCCGCAGGCTCGCCATCTCCTGCCGCTGCAACCTGGAGAAGGCGAGGAGCCCGTCGATCAGCTCACCCATGTGCTGGGCGCCGGCGCGGATCCGGGTGAGGTACCGGCGGCCCTGCTCGTCGAGCACGTCGCCGTGGTCGAGGGCGAGCATCTTCGCGAAGCCGTCGACCGCCCGCAACGGCGCCCTGAGGTCGTGGGAGACGCTGTACGAGAACGACTCCAGCTCGGCGTTGGCCTCGCGCAGGTCGGCGGTGCGCTCGGCGACCCGCACCTCCAGCTCGGCGTTCAGCCGCTCGACCGCCAGCTCCGCCGTCCTGCGCTCGGTGACGTCCTGGCTGACCGCGACGAAGCCGCGGACGGACCCGTCGGGGTTGCGCACGGCGTTGAGCAGGCCGTGCGCCCAGAACCGGCTGCCGTCGCGCCGGACCCTGCACCCGTCGATCTCGAGCCGCCCGCGGTCCGCCGCCTCGTCGAGGCCGCGCTGCGGTACCCCGTCGGCGGCCTCCTCCGGGGTGAAGAACATCACGTACGAGCGGCCGATGACCTCGTCGGCGCGGTAGCCCTTGATCCGTTCCGCGTTGGCGGACCAGCTCACCACGTGCCCCTGCCGGTCCAGCATGTAGATCGCGTAGTCGCGGGCGCCGTCCAGCAGCAGCTGGAGCAGCTCCTCCGAGGAGCGGACCTTCTCGTCGGCGTCGTGCAGCTCGGTGATGTCGCGCAGCACGGCGACCGCGCCGTCGGCGTCCTCGGCGCCGCCGTGGCGGACCAGCGGCCGGATCCGGACGTCGAGCCGGCGGCCGCGCACGATCGCCTCCACCCGCGACTCCAGGTGCTGCCGGACGAGACCACGGAACTCGTACGGGGTGGTGCCGTCGGCCTCGTAGACGTCGAGCAGCCGGGCCCACTCGGTGGTCGGGTGCCGCTCGATGTCGTCGCCGAGCAGCTCGCGGGCGCTCTGGTTGAGCCACACCGCGGTGCCGGCGGCGTCGAAGACCACGACGCCGTCGCCGATCGTGCTCATCACCGCGGACAGCAGGGTCGCCTGGTGCCGCAGGTCGGCGGTGGCCCGGGTGACCCGCTCCTCGGCCCGGCGGCGTGACGTCGCGAGGGTGTAGACCAGCACGGCGGTGACGGCGGTCAGCGCGACGCCGCTGACCAGCATGCCGGCGTCCAGGTGACCCTCGGCGCCCATCAGGGCCTCGCTGTCGGTCTCGACCGCCAGCTGCCACTGCTGGTCGGCGACCTGCACGATGACGGTCCGGCGCAGCTCGGGCCCGCCGACCTGGTGCCGGTCGATGCGGGCCATCGGCGACCACCCGCCGCCCGCGACCGCGGACAGGGTCACGTCCAGCAGCTCGCGGGACGTCTGCAGCATCGTGTCGGTGAAGAAGTCCTGCATCCGCACGGTCAGCTCGACGAAGCCGCGCAGCTCGCCGGTACCCCGGTCCAGGACCCGCTGCAGGAGCGCCACCGAGTGCTGCCGCTGCGCCTCCGGCAGGGTGGTGTCGTGCCGCGGCACGTACGGGTCGGAGATCGCGGGCAGGCCGATGCGCCGCGCCCGCTCGACGGCCGCGGCCGCCTCCGGCGACGCGGTCAGGTCGTGCCCGACGCCGTCGTTGCCGCCGCCCTTGTCGAGGATGCGCTGCAGGACCGTGAAGTGGTGCCGGTCGGTGCCGGAGGGCAGCAGCGTGAGGCCGGTCGCGCCGCGGGTCCGCCAGCGCTCCTGCGCCGCCGCGACGTCCTGGTCCGGCACGGCGACGACGAAGTCGACCGAGGTGGCCCCGGGCAGCCACAGCTGGCCGAGCGGGGCGGTGGCGGTGGCGAACGACTGGGCGTCGACCGCGGGCACCGCCTCGAGCCCGCCGGCCGTCAGCTGGACCGCGTCGACGTACCGCTGGGCCGTCGAGGCCACCGACTCCTGCGCCGCGGCGACCCGCCGGTCCAGGGTCTGGCCGGCGTTGACCAGCTCGACGCGGTGCATCAGCAGCCCCGCCCCGCCGGAGACCAGCAGGCCGAGCAGCACCACCCCGAACACCTGGAGACGGACGCCCACCACGCATCTCAGATCGGCGGTGCGCTGAGGTAATTGAGGAGTTGCTCACCCGTTGTCGGAGGAGTGTCCCGGGAAGAGATGGGCGGCCGGGTCGATGATCACGGCGGCGTTGTTGACGGCGGTGGCGGCCTCGCCGAAGCCGACCGCGATGAGCCGGACCTTGCCCGGATACTCGCTGATGTCGCCGGCGGCGAACACCCGCGGCAGGTTGGTCGCGGTGGTCGAGTCGACCTTGATGTGGCGCTTGTCCAGCTCGAGACCCCAGTCCGCGAGGGGGCCGAGGTCGGCGGTGAAGCCGAGCGCGGCCACGACCGAGTCGGCCGGCAGGGTCCGCGGCCCGGCGCCCCGGACGGTGACGTCGACGCCGGTGCACCGCCCGCCGCCGTCGGCGCCGGCGTGGATCCGGGTGACCTCGGCGTTGACGATGATCTCGATCGGCAGCGCCTGCGCGCGGGCGACGGTGGAGGCGTGCGCGCGGAACTTCTCCCGGCGGTGCACGAGCGTCACCGACCGCGCCAGGGGCTGCAGGGCGAGGGCCCAGTCGAAGGCGGAGTCGCCGCCGCCGACGATGACCACGTCCTGGCCGGCGAGGTCGGCCAGGTGCGGCACGAAGAAGACCAGGCCGGTGCCGGTGAAGTCCGCCGCGGCGGGCAGCGGGCGGGCGGTGAAGCTGCCCAGCCCACCGGTGATGAGCACGGCACCGCAGTGCAGGACGGTGCCGTCGGACAGGGTCAGCACGGGCCGCTCGCCCTCGTAGGCGAGGGTCTCGGCCCGCATGCCGAGCAGGTACTGGGGACGGAACTGGTCGGCCTGCTCGACCAGGTTGGCGACCAGGTCCCTGCCGCGGATCCCGGGGAACCCCGCGACGTCGAAAATCATCTTCTCCGGATACAACGCCGTGACCTGGCCGCCGGGCTCCGGCAGCGCGTCGATCACCGCGGTGCTGAGTCCCCTGAAGCCCGCGTAATACGCACCGAAGAGGCCGGCCGGTCCCGCACCGACGATGGCCAGGTCGACTTCCCGCATAGAGGCACGCTATGCGGCGTCGGTGCCGATGGCCAGAGGATCGTCGGACCGGCGCGGGCGGCGGCGCCGGAACAGGATCGCCGCGACCAGGCCACCGATGAACCCGCAGAGGTGACCCTGCCAGGAGACCCCCTCCTCGCCCGGCAGCACGCCGAAGAGCTGCCAGCCGTACAGGAGCCCGATGAGGACACCGACGGCGATGTGCCACCAGCTGTGCTCGACCACGCCGCGCATCAGGATCACGCCGAGGTAGCCGAAGATGACGCCGCTGGCGCCGACGACCACGGTGTCCGGATCGCCGATGAACCACACCCCGACCCCGGCGACGATCGCGATGAAGGCCGTGGTGAGCAGGAAGCGGGTGGTGCCGGCGGCGAGCACGAACGTGCCGAGCAGGATCAGCGGGATGCTGTTGGCCAGGACGTGGCTGAAGCCCGCGTGCAGGAACGGCGAGAAGAGGATGCCGTCGAGCCCGTCGAGGTGGTGCGGCCGGATGCCGCCGTCCTGGTCGAGCCG
This sequence comes from Dactylosporangium sp. NPDC051087, assembly GCF_055586325.1. Taxonomy (NCBI): domain Bacteria; kingdom Bacillati; phylum Actinomycetota; class Actinomycetes; order Micromonosporales; family Micromonosporaceae; genus Dactylosporangium; species Dactylosporangium sp. NPDC051087. Next base: position 275,166 of record NZ_JBVJIJ010000007.1, read on the forward strand.
CTCACCGGTGAGCCGGTCGAGGAACTCGATCGCGAACAGGACCGGGACGAACGCGCACATGGCGACGAAGGCCCGGCCGACCGAGGCGTAGAACGCCTCGGTGCCGAAGCGGGTGGGGTCGGACTGACCGGTCGCGTCGAGGGTCACGCCACTGTGGTAACAGGTTTCACTCGCTAATACCAGCCTGACGACTGGCTGTGGGACCAGGCGGCGCACGGCGTCTTGTAGCGGCCCTTGATGTAGCCCAGGCCCCACTTGATCTGGGTCTCCGGGTTCCACGACCAGTCACTGCCGACGGAGGCCATCTTCGAGCCCGGCAGGGCCTGGGCGATGCCGTAGGCACCGGACGTCTTGTTCTTCGCCGTCGTGGTCCAGTGGCTCTCTTTGTCCCAGAGCTTCTCCAGGCACCCGGACATCTGGTCGAAGCCGAAGCCGGCCTGCATGAGCAGCCCGCAGCCGCGCCACTTGTTGTCGCTCTTGCCCTTGTACACGTCGCACACGGCGGGGATCGGATAGGTGGGCGGGCCGAGCGTCCGGGTGACGGACCGGCTCGCCTCCTCTTCCTTCTTCTTGCGCGCGGCGTCCTCGGCGGCCTTGGCCTGCGCGGCGGCGGCCGAGGCGGCGTCCTGCGCCTTGCTCTGCGCCTCCTGCGACGCAGGCGAGGACGGCGAGGACGGCGAGGACGGGCTGCCGGCTTCCGAGGCGGAGGCCCGCGGGAGGGCGGCGTCGGCGGCCGCGTTGACCGGCTCGACCTTCTTGCCGCTGTCCCAGTTGGCGACGACCACGCCGCCCACGATCGCCAGGACCAGCGCGAGGACGGCCAGGGCGCGGATCTTGCCGACCCGGCGCCACAACAACGTCACGACGTCCATGAGCTAGTACCACCCCGTGCTCTGGCTGTGACCCCATGCGCCGCACGGCGTCTTGTACCGGCTCTTGATGTAGCTCAGGCCCCACTTGATCTGGGTGCCGCCGTCGTTGTACCAGTTCGGACCGTAGGCGGCCATCTTGTCGCCGGGCACGGCCTGCGGGATGCCGTGGGCGCCGCTGCTCTTGTTGTGCGCGAGCGGGTTCCACCCGCTTTCCTTCGTCCAGAGCTTGTCCAGGCACGGCATCTGGTCGAGGCCGTAGCCGGCGGCGGTCATCAGGTCGCAGCCGGTCCTGCGGTGGCCGCTGTAGACGGCGCAGGAGGCGGGTGCGGCATACGACGGCGGTCCGGCGGAGCGGGTGTTGGACCGGCTCGCCTCTTCTTCCTTCTTCTTGCGCGCGGCGTCCTCGGCGGCCTTGGCCTGCGCGGCGGCCGCGGAGGCGGCGTCCTGCGCCTTGCTCTGCGCCTCCTGCTCGGCGCTCTGGGTGGCCGACGGGCCGCCCGTCGCTCTCGGCAGGGCCGCGGCGTCGGCGGCCTTGACCGGCTGCGCCGTTTCGTGCTGGGTCTGTCGGCCGGCGATCACGAACCCACCGGTGAGCAGTCCCGCTACCAGCACGAGAATGCCCAGGGCCCGGAGCGTGCCGACCCGGTGCCACAGCCGGATCACGAAGGTATCCATTCGTCGGGGACAGGAACCGGCGCACGGCCCGGACGGCGATCCACTCCGATGAGCGGACCCGCCGTCCGGGCCGATGACGCACCGTGAGCGCCTGATGCCGGGAAGCTCCAGAGCAGCCTGGCGTCATGCGCTCGTTCCCCACCATCGCCTAGTGCATTCGAGGGTGAGAACCCGAACAGTACCTTCTGTGATCCTAATCACGTGACAATTAGGACTCTTTCGCTCAAGTTACCGCTCGAACGGGAGGTCCTCCAAGAGGTCCGTGACGACCTCGGCGATCGGCGACCGCTCGGAACGAGTCAGGGTCACGTGCGCGAAGATCGGATGCCCCTTCAGCGCCTCGATCACCGCGGCGATGCCGTCGTGCCTGCCGACCCGCAGGTTGTCACGCTGTGCGACGTCGTGCGTCAGGACGACCCGCGAGTTGCTGCCGATCCTGGAGAGCACGGTGAGCAGGACGCCCCGCTCCAGCGACTGGGCCTCGTCCACGATCACGAACGCGTCGTGCAGGCTGCGACCCCGGATGTGGGTCAGCGGCAGGACCTCGAGCATCCCCCGGGCCGCCACCTCCTCCATCACGTTGTCGTGCACGAGCGACCCGAGGGTGTCGAAGACCGCCTGCGCCCACGGCGACATCTTCTCCGCGGCGTCGCCGGGCAGGTAGCCCAGCTCCTGGCCGCCGACCGCGTACAGAGGCCGGAAGACGATGACCTTCTTGTGCTTGCGCCGCTCCATGACCTGCTCCAGGCCCGCGCAGAGGGCCAGGGCGGACTTGCCGGTGCCGGCCCGCCCACCCATCGACACGATGCCGATCGACTCGTCGAGCAGCAGGTCCAGCGCGATGCGCTGCTCCGCGGAGCGGCCCCGCACGCCGAACGCCTCCCGGTCGCCGCGCACCAGCCGCACCGACTTGTCGACCCCGACCCGGCCGAGCGCCGACCCGTTCTGCGAGGTCAGGACCAGGCCCGTGTGCACCGGCAGGTCGCCGGCGCCGTCGAGGTCGACCGCCTCGCCCGCGTAGAGCCGCTTGACCTCGTCCTCGGCGATGCCGAGCTCGACCATGCCCGTGTAGCTCTGGTTGGTCGCCGGGCCGGGCTGGTACTCGTCCGCGGCCAGACCCACCGAGCCGGCCTTGACCCGCAGCGGCATGTCCTTGGTGACCAGCAGGACGTCCTTGCCCTCGGCCGCGAGCGCCAGGGCGACGGCGAGAATCCGGGCGTCGTCCGTCTCGGCCCGGAAGCCGGCCGGCAGGACCTGCTGGTTGGCGTGGTTGAGCTCGACCCGCAGGGTGCCACCGGCGTCGGTCAGCGGCAGCGGTACGTCCAGCCGGCCGTGCTTGGCCCGCAGGTCGTCCAGGAACCGCAGCGAGCGCCGCGCGAAGTACCCGAGCTCGGGATGGTGCCGCTTGCCCTCCAATTCGGAGATGACGACCAGGGGCAGGACCACGTCGTGCTCCCCGAAGCGCAGGAACGCACCGGGATCGGCCAGCAGCACCGAGGTGTCCAGCACGAAGGTGCGCCGCTGCTCCTGCGCGGGCTCTTCGGCTTTCTTCCGGGTGCGACGGACCGGCTTGGCGGCGTCCACGCTCGTTTCCGCGGGCTGCGCCTTACCGGCGCGGCCGCGTGGAGCAGGGGTGGAATCTGAGGGACTGCGGCGAACGGTCACGGGATCTCCGGGGACGGGCACCTCGCCGCCCGCACTCGCGTCCTCCGACGCCCGCACGGGGTCGGGTGCTTGGCCCCGTGGCTTCACAGTGGATCGCTCGGTCCGGGCCTCGGATGGCCGGGAAAACCCCTAGCCACAGCACAGACGCTAACCGCTGCAAGCAAAATCCACTAGATCGAGTCTGCGATTGCCCGCCTTGTGAGGTACACCCCGCCCCACACGCTGCGCAAACACACCACCACACCGAGCGATCCACCACCGCACCCCACCATGATCCGGAAGAGTTCTTGTCCCCCCGGCGACCCCAAGCCTTCCGGATCACGAACAAACCGGACCGGCCCACGCCGCCCAACCCCCGGACGCCACCCCGAACGGCGCGCCGCACACACCCGAACGCCGCCCCTCGGACTCGAGCCGCCGCCCGCCATGATCCGGAAGAGTTTGCGTAGCCAGGGGCGCACAAGGTCTCCCGGATCACGGAACCCAGCCAGCCCGGCCCAGCCAGCGGCCGGCCCCGACCCATGATCCGGAAGAGATTTCGTCGCTCTGGCGACCATAAGTCTTCCGGATCATGGGAAACGCGGCGGCGGGCCACCGGGGGATGGCACGCGGATGCGTAGGAAGCTGCCGCGCGCTCTGCGCGCTGGCAGTGCGTCGCGGAGCGGCGCATTGGGGGGCTCCGGGGGTGAGAATCCCCCCGGCGGGACCCGCGCGAAGCGTGGGGCAGCGAGCCCCATCGCCGGAGGCGACACAGCGGGTAACAGGACCCGCGCGGAGCGTGGGGCAGCTAGCCCATCGCCGCAGGCGACAGAGCGGGTATCAGACGCCGTAGCGGCGTTGGCGGTTGGCGTAGGAGCGCAGGGCGCGGAGGAAGTCGACGCGGCGGAAGCTGGGCCAGTGCACGTCGCAGAAGTAGAACTCCGAGTGGGCGCTCTGCCAGAGCAGGAAGCCGGAGAGGCGCTGCTCGCCGCTGGTCCTGATCACCAGGTCCGGGTCGGGCAGGCCGCGGGTGTACAGGTGGTCGGAGATGTGGTCGACATCGAGGATCTCGGCGAGCTCCTCGATCGACGTGCCGGCCTTGGCGTGCTCGTGCAGCAGGGAGCGCACGGCGTCGGCGATCTCGCGGCGGCCGCCGTAGCCGACGGCGAGGCTGACCTGGGCGCCGCCGGTGCGGTTGACGGTGCGTTCCTCGGCGGCCTTCAGGGACTGGGCGCTGGCGGTCGGCAGGAGGTCCAGGGCGCCGACCATGCGCAGCTGCCAGGGGTTGCCCTCGTCGGCGAGCTCGGCGGCCAGGTTCTCGATGATCTGCAGCAGCGGGTCGAGCTCGGCCGACGGGCGGGAGAGGTTGTCGGTGGACAGCAGCCACAGCGTCACGTGCGACACCGTGGCGCCGTCGCACCAGCGGAGCAGTTCCTTGATCCGCTCGGCGCCGACGCGATGGCCGTCGTTGGGGTCGACGTAGCCCATCTCGCGCGCCCAGCGCCGGTTGCCGTCGACGATGACCCCGACGTGCCGCGGCGCTGGTTTGCCGTGCAGCCGTCGGGCGAGACGCTTCTCGTACAACGAATACACCACGTCACGCAGGCCCACGGTCGAGAAGAGTAGCGACCTACCGGGCAAAGCGACACCGTCAGCCGTGCACCGGACAGTGCCGGGCGGCGGATGCCAGGGCGGCCGATCTCCCGACTGACCGGCCGCCCACCAGGGGTTATGCGGCGTCGAGGCGGGCCTTCAGCGCGTCGAGCTCGGCCCAGAGCACGCCGGGCAGTTTGTCGCCGAACCGCTCGAACCACTCGACCACCTGGGGGATCTCCTGCCGCCATTCGTCGGCGTCGACACGCAGAGCGAGCGCCAGGTCCTCGGCCGGAAGGTCCAGGCCGTCGACGTCGAGCGCGCCGGGTGTGGGGACCCGGCCGATGGGGGTCTCCTCGGCGGATGCGGTGCCCTCGATGCGCTCGACGACCCACTTGAGCACGCGGGCGTTCTCGCCGAAGCCGGGCCACAGGAAGCGGCCGTCGTCGCCGCGGCGGAACCAGTTGACGTAGAAGATCCGCGGCAGCTTCGACGCGTCCCCGTCGAGGCCCTTGCCCATCGAGATCCAGTGGGCGAAGTAGTCGCCGGCGTTGTAGCCGATGAAGGGCAGCATGGCCATCGGGTCGCGGCGCACGACGCCGACCTTGCCGGTGGCCGCGGCGGTGGTCTCGCTGGACAGGGTGGCGCCGAGGTACACGCCGTGCACCCAGTCCCGGGCCTCGGTGACCAGCGGGATCGTGGTCTTGCGCCGGCCGCCGAAGAGGATCGCGTCGATCGGGACGCCGCGCGGGTCGGCGTATTCGTCGGCGAGGATCGGGCACTGCTCGATCGGCGTGCAGAAGCGCGAGTTCGGGTGCGACGACGGCTCGTCGGAGTCGGGGGTCCAGTCGCGGCCCTTCCAGTCGGTGAGGTGCGCGGGCGGCTCGCCCATACCCTCCCACCAGATGTCGCCGTCGTCGGTCAGCGCGACGTTGGTGAAGACCGAGTTGCCCTTCGCGAGGGTCCGCATCGCGTTGGGGTTGGTCTTCCAGTCGGTGCCGGGTGCGACGCCGAACAGGCCGAACTCGGGGTTGACCGCGTAGAGGCGGCCGTCCTCGCCGAAGCGCATCCAGGCGATGTCGTCGCCGAGGGTCTCGACCTTCCAGCCGGGGATGGTCGGCTCGAGCATGGCGAGGTTGGTCTTGCCGCAGGCGCTCGGGAACGCGGCGGCGACGTACTTCACCTGGCCGGTCGGGCCGGTCAGCTTCAGGATGAGCATGTGCTCGGCGAGCCAGCCCTCGTCGCGGCCCATGACGCTGGCGATGCGCAGCGAGAAGCACTTCTTGCCCAGCAGCGAGTTGCCGCCGTAGCCGGACCCGTAGCTCCAGATCTCCCTGGTGTCGGGGAAGTGGGAGATGTACTTGGTGTCGCTGCAGGGCCACGCGACGTCGTCCTGGCCGGGGGCGAGGGGCGCGCCGACGGAGTGCAGGCAGGGCACGAACGGCGCGTCGTCGCCCATCCGGTCGAGCACGTCCGCGCCCATCCGGGTCATGATCCGCATGGAGGCGACCACGTACGGCGAGTCGGTCAGCTCGACGCCGAACATCGGCTGCTCGGCGGTCAGCGGGCCCATGCAGAACGGCACCACGTACATCGTGCGGCCGCGCATCGAGCCGTCGTACAGCTCGGTCATCACCCGCTTCATCTCCGCGGGCGCCATCCAGTTGTTGGTCGGGCCGGCGTCGGCCTCGTCGGCGGAGCAGATGAACGTGCGCTCCTCGACGCGGGCGACGTCGGAGGGGTCGGTGCGGGCCCAGAACGAGTTGGGCTTCTGCCGCAGCCGCACCAGCACCTGCTTGTCGACCAGTTCGTCGGTGATGCGGCGCCACTCGCCCTCGGAGCCGTCGCACCACACGACGCGCTCGGGGCCGGTGAGCTCGGCGACCTCGCGGACCCACGCGAGCAGCTTGGAATGTTCGGTGGGGGCCTGATCGAGACCGGGGACGGTGACCGGTGCGGACATGTTGGAAATCTCCTCAGTGGTCGGCGTTGACCTGGTCGCACATATGGCAAAGCACGGCGCGCGATGATGCGAGCGGCCGTGGCGACGGTGATCCGATTTCCCTCAGCCTAAACCGGCAGGCAGGGCCGGGCAGCGCGAGAGCTTGTGAAACCTTGCACAAGGACTGGAGAATCTCGCGACCGTTCGCAGAAACGCGCGTGAACTTTTCGTCAACCGAGCATCAACGCGCAAAGCATGCGGTCGAGCCCTGGAAGGGCATGCCCGGCGGGGCGGCGGTGCGCCTCGAGGCGCCGGTCTGTAGCAGGCGTGCCCGCTGGGGCCGCCGGTGCCGTACCCTCTGCGTCGTGACGGAACTGCAGTCGGTGCCGACCGAGTCCGGCCCCGGTGGCCTGCGCGGGCTGGTCGCACGCTTCGAGCACCTGGTCCGCGAACTCGGCAAGTTCGGCACGGTCGGGATCATCGCCTTCGTCGTCGACGTGGCGATCTTCAACGTGCTGCTCTTCACCGGCACGCCGACGCTCGTCGCGAAGACGATCTCCACGGTCGTCGCCGCGACGGTCGCGTTCATCGGCAACCGGTTCTGGACCTGGCGGGACCGCGAGCGCACCAACCTGCGCCGCGAGTACAGCCTGTATTTCGTGTTCAACCTGGTCGGCCTGATCATCGGCCTGGCCTGCCTGTGGGCCAGCCATTACGGCCTGGGCTCGGTGTGGCCGTTCTTCCAGGGCAAGCTCGCCGACAACATCGCGGCCAACGTGGTGGGCATGGCGTTCGGGACACTGTTCCGCTTCTGGTCCTACCGCAACATTGTGTTCCGCAAGGCACCCGAGGCGGTCTAAACTCGGCAGCAGGTAACAACCTGGTTGCACAGGGGTCAAGATGCGGGTGACCTGCCCCGCAGTCGGCGCTGTAACCGGGGCGATGCTCGGCGACCTACCGTAAGGTTGCACGGTGCGCCTAGCCAGCAACCTCCGCGACCGGTTCGTCCCCGAGCGGCACCGCTCGCTCGCCACCGAACTGTTCAAGTTCCTGGCGGTCGGCGGTATCAACACGGTCATCGACTTCGCGGTGCTCAACCTGCTGCTGTCGATCGGCCCGCTCAAGGCGAAGATCGTCGCGGCCCTCGTCGCGACCACCGCGTCCTACTTCCTCAACCGGCAGTGGACCTATGGCCAGAGCGACCGTAAGAGCATGCGCCGCGAATACACGCTGTTCTTCGCGCTCAACGGCGTCGGCCTGCTGATCCAGGCCTCCGTGCTCGCCGTGGCGAAGTACGGGCTGGGCTTCAGCGAGACCAACAGCGCCGACCGGCTGGCGTTCAACATCGCCAGCGCCCTGGGCATCGGCATCGCGATGGTCTTCCGCTTCTGGGCCTACCGCACGTTCGTGTTCACGACCGCGGCGACCGGCTCCGACCCGCAGGCCATCGCGGACGCCGAACTGGAGGCGGAGGTCGAGGCCCTGGAGGTGGCGCTGACCGAGGTCGCCGTCGCGCCCGTGCCGCGGCACTCCCACGACGACGACCCGGCCGGCGAGCTGACCCTCGACGAGCTCGAGTCCCCCGCCGGCCACCGCTAGGTCAGATCAGGACACCGCGTCGTTCTTGATCTCGTCGACGAGCGCCTGACGGTCGTCGTCGCCGAAGGTGTGCTTCTGCCGGTCCGCGTCGACCAGCTCGTAGAGCATGCTCTGGGTCTTCTCCACCTGCGGGATGTCGGACAGCTGGATCTGGCCCCGCTCGCCGGCCGACTCGATGGTCAGGGTGCCGCAGCCGAGCATCCGCTCGAAGAGCGAGTGCGAGAACGACACGTCGTTGACCCGGCCCAGCGGGATGTCCCGGCCGCTGCGCGAGAACACGCCGCTGCGCATGATCACCCGCTCGTTGGTGAAGACGTAGTGCGTGGTCTTCCACTTGATCCACGGCCACACGGTGACCACGAGCACGATGACCAGGCCGACCCCGGCCGCGATCAGCGTGCCGAGCGTGCCCACGCCCGTGAACAGGGAAACGGCCACGACCGCGGCGGCGGTGAGGACGAACCACAGCGCCGGCAGGAACAGCGCCTTCCAGTGGGGGTGCAGGTGCAGCACCACCTGCTCGTCCTTGGTCAGGACGCTTTCCGGGAACCCCACGCCAACCTCCTCGTTCGTGAATGTCGAGGTGAGGCTAGACCGTCCCGACCCGGTGCGACATTGGCCTACCCGGTCGTCTCTGCGCGGACGTGCACCACGTCTCCGGCGGCGACCGCGTGGACCTCGCCGGCAGGGTCCGTGACCTGCAGCCGGCCGTCGGTGTCGACCCCTGAGGCGACGCCCGTGAGCGTGGATCCGCCGGGAAGGTCGACCCGGACCCGGCGGCCGATCGTGCCGCAGTGGAAGAGGTACGCCTCCCGCACGCCGGAGTCGTCGCCGGCCTGCCACTGCCCGTACACCTCCTCGAACGACCGGAGCAGGGCGCGCAGCAGAGGGTCACGGTCGGCGCTGGCCGCCCCGGCGAGCGCGAGGGACGTCGCGTCCGGGCGGGGCAGCTCGTGCTCGCGCAGCGTGGTGTTGAGCCCGATGCCGACCACGACGGCGCCGTCGCCGACCCCCTCGGCGAGGATGCCGGCGGTCTTGCGGTCGCCCTGCAGCAGCAGGTCGTTGGGCCACTTCAGGTAGGCGTCGAGCCGGGCGACCCGGCGCACCGCCTCGGCGAGCGCGACCCCGGTGAGCAGCGGCAGCCACCCCCAGCGAGCCGGGGGCACCGAGGGGCGCAGCAGGATGCTGAGCGCCAGCCCGGCCCGCGGCGGCGACTGCCACTGCCGGCCCAGCCGGCCGCGCCCGGCGGTCTGCCGCTCGGCGACGATGACGAGCCCCTCCGCGGCTCCGGCCCGGGCGGCGTCGGCGGCGTCGGCGTTGGTCGAGCCGGTCTCCTCGACCACGCGCAGGTCCGTCCAGAGGGCACCGGGGACGACCAGCGCGCGCCGGAGCGCGGCCGCCCGCAGCGGGGGCCGCTCCAGGTCGGTGTAAATGTTCACAGGTCGACCGTATCCCCGCCCGATTACGATGCCGAACGTGACCATTGAGCAGGCTGGTGTCGACGCTGACATCCACACGACCGCGGGGAAGCTCGCCGATCTGGGCCGGCGCACCGACGAGGCCGTGCACGCCGGATCGGCCCGGGCAGTGGAGAAACAGCACGCCAGGGGCAAGAAGACGGCCCGGGAGCGGATCGAGCTGCTGCTGGACCCCGGCTCGTTCGTCGAGCTCGACGAGCTGGCCCGGCACCGGTCGACGAACTTCGGCATGGAGCGGTCCCGGCCGTACGGCGACGGCGTCGTCACCGGCTACGGCACCGTCGACGGCCGCCAGGTCTGCGTGTTCGCGCAGGACTTCACGATCTTCGGCGGCAGCCTCGGCGAGGTGTTCGGCGAGAAGATCGTGAAGGTCATGGACCTGGCGATGAAGATCGGCTGCCCGGTGGTCGGGATCAACGACTCCGGCGGCGCGCGCATCCAGGAGGGCGTCGTCTCGCTCGGCCTGTACGGCGAGATCTTCTTCCGCAACGTCCGGGCGTCCGGCGTGATCCCGCAGATCTCGCTGATCATGGGCCCGTGCGCGGGCGGGGCGGTCTACTCCCCCGCGGTCACCGACTTCACCGTGATGGTCGACCAGACCTCGCACATGTTCATCACCGGCCCCGACGTGATCAAGACGGTGACCGGCGAGGACGTCGAGTTCGAGGAGCTGGGCGGGGCACGGACGCACAACACCAAGTCGGGCAACGCGCACTACCTCGCCACCGACGAGGACGACGCGATCGAATACGTGAAGGCGCTGCTGTCCTACCTGCCGTCCAACAACATGGACGACGTGCCGGTCGTGCCGCTCCCGGCGGTGCTGGAGGCGACGGAGGAGGACCTGGCGCTGGACCGGGTCATCCCGGACTCGGCGAACCAGCCGTACGACATGCACACCGTCATCGAGTCCGTCGTCGAGGACTTCCTCGAGGTGCAGCCGCTGTTCGCGCAGAACATCCTGATCGGCTTCGGCCGGGTCGAGGGCCACCCGGTCGGCGTCGTGGCCAACCAGCCGATGCACTTCGCCGGTTGCCTGGACATCGACGCGTCGGAGAAGGCGGCGCGCTTCGTGCGCACCTGCGACGCGTTCAACATCCCGATCCTCACGTTCGTGGACGTGCCCGGCTTCCTGCCCGGCGCCAGCCAGGAGTGGGACGGCATCATCCGGCGCGGCGCGAAGCTCATCTACGCCTACGCCGAGGCCACCGTCCCGAAGGTCACCGTCATCACCCGCAAGGCGTACGGCGGCGCGTACGACGTCATGGGCTCCAAGCACCTCGGCGCCGACCTGAACTTCGCCTGGCCGACGGCGCAGATCGCCGTCATGGGCGCGCAGGGTGCCGTCAACATCCTGTACCGGCAGGAGCTGCGCGACGCGAAGGACCCGGCCGGCATGCGGGCCGACCTGATCCGCGAGTACGAGGACACCCTGGCCAACCCGTACGTGGCGGCCGAGCGCGGCTACATCGACGGGGTCATCGCGCCGTCGGCGACGCGGGTGGAGATCGTGCGGGCGCTGCGGCTGCTGCGCACCAAGCGGGAGACCCTGCCGCCGAAGAAGCACGGCAACATCCCGCTGTGAGCCGGGCGGCGCGCCGGCGCCGCACGGCCTCAGGGCTTGACCACGAACGACAGCTTGATGATGGTGAACTTGTTGGCGGCCGCGGGGTCGTCCCAGAGGCCGTCCGGGGTCTGCCAGTAGATGGCGTGGCCCTTGCCGCTGGGGACCTTGCAGCCGATGTTGGACACGTGCAGCGGCCCGCTCGGCGCCGTGTACCGCCACTGCCAGTCGGCGCAGACCCAGCCGTCCTTCAGGGTGAGCGGCTCGATGTGGACCTGCTGGTAGTTGGGGTAGAGCTTGTCGGCGAGCCGGGCCCGCTCCTGGTCCTTCCAGTCGGCGACCGGGTCGTCCCTGCCCTTCGCCGCCGTGTCGATCGCCAGCTCCCACCGCGCGTCCAGCGGGTCGTTGAAGGAGATCATCGACGGGTACGCCTGGGGGCGCTTGACCGAGCGCACCCAGCCGTCGGGCACGGCGACCGTCCAGCCGTACTTGTCGTCGGTCTCGTAGTGGAAACCCGGCGGCAGGTCCATCGCCATCCCGCCGAAGGAGCCCCGCACCTGCGGCGACACGCTGGGCGTCGGGCTGGGCGCGGCGGATGACACCGGTGCCGCCGTCGGCCCGCCGGCCTGGCCCGTCGGGGTCGTCCGCGGCCCGCCCTCGCCGCCGGAGTCGGTGAACACGATGACACCCGCGGCGAGCAGGACGACCGCGCCGAGGACCGCCGCGATCCAGCGGCCGCGGTGCCGCCCGCGCGGGACGGTCTCGACGTCGTCGCTGACCGGCACCACCGCGGGCGCCGCACCGGCTCCGGCCTCCATCGCACCGCGCGAGTAGAGGCCGGCACCGACGGGCGCGCTGCCGCGGGCCTTGCCGGGGAAGTCGACCTGGGACGGGTCGGCGGCGGTCTGCGCGACCGCCGCCGGGCTGCCCTGCTCCAGCCCCGCGGGCGGCGAGCTGACCGGCGCGTCCGGCACCGGCGACAGCCCGCCGAGCGGGTGCGACGAGCCGCGCGAGAACCCGCTGGAGGAGCCGCGCAGCCCGGTCGGGTGGCCCTCCCGCGACCGGCGCGGCCTGGGCAGCGCCGGCAGCGCCCAGCTCCAGCCGCGGCCCTCGCCGGACGCGGCGCGCTGCAGCAGCCGCTCGGTCTCGGCGACGCCGGCGCGGGCCTTCGGGTCCTTGCGCAGCAGCGCGGTGAGGACGGGCTTGAGGACACCCGCCCGGGTCGCCGGGTCGGGATCCTCGGTCGCGAGGGCCGTCAGCGTCGCGTAGGTCGTGGACCGCGCATACGGCGAGCGGCCCTCGACCGCGGCGTAGAGCGTGGCGCCGAGCGACCACAGGTCGGACTCCGGGCCGGAGATGCCCTCCCGGGCCCGCTCCGGCGAGATGTACTGCGGGGAGCCGAGGATCAGCCCGGGACGGGTGACCGCGCCGTCGCCGCCCTCGAAGACGGCCAGGCCGAAGTCGGTGAGCACCACCCGGCCGGTGTCGGCGAGCAGCACGTTGCCGGGCTTGACGTCACGGTGCAGGACACCGGCGGCGTGCGCGGCCTTCAGTGCGTTGAGCACGGCGATGCCGATCTGCGCGGCCCGCTCCGGCGGCAGCGGGCCGTCGTCGGTGATCACCTGGTGCAGCGACCGCGACGGCACGTATTCCATGACGATCCACGGCGCCTGCTCCGACTGCACGACGTCATAGATCCGCACGACGTTCGGGTCGTTGAGCCGGGCCGCGGCGCGGGCCTCCCGCATCGTGCGCAGCCGCAGCTCCTCGCGCTCCTCGGGGGTCAGTCCCTCGGGCGGGAGGACCTCCTTGATCGCGACGTCGCGGCGCAGCATCTCGTCGCGGGCCAGCCACACCCGGCCCATGCCGCCGGCGCCGAGCGACTCGATCAGTCGATATCGCTCGGCGATCAGGGACCTGGACTGCATCATCACTGCAAACGCTACCCAACGACCGCACGTTCAAGACAGCCTGGATTCGAGGGAGATCATCCTTCTCAGTCGGTGCGCGACCGCAGGACCATGATCAATAGGATGACGAGGCCGATACCGACCAGACCGGCTCCGATCAGGGCCACCGGCAGCACCCGGAACGTGTCCAGGACCTTCTGCTGGGTCGGTGCCGCATCGTCGGCGGTGAACGTCACCGTGACCGTCACCGTGTAGAGGTCGACGTCCTTGCCGGCCTCCTCACCGATGGCGACGGTCCCCGGGATGCCCAGGGGCGCGTTGCCGGGTGCGGGGTCGAGCGTCGCGCCGACGCTCACCGTGGCGCCGCCCGACACCGGCGCTTTCGGGCGCTGCACCGTGCACTTCGTCGGGTCGAGGAAACCCAGCGGCGTGGGCAGCGTCGCCTCGCTGTTGTCGTCCTCGGGGAGCACGACCCGGCCGGTGGATCCGTCGGTGCAGTCGAGGTCCAGCACGACCGGGCCGGCGCGGCCGCTGGTGCTGCCCGCGAAGCGGACCGTGACCTGCAGCTGGTGCGCCTCGACGAACAGGTAGCTCGCGGTGCACTTCGCCGCGGGCTCGCCGGCGGTCAGCGGCACGACGTCGGCGCCCACGTTGGGCACGTCCTGCGACTCCCCCGGGTCGCAGGCGAAGGAACTGAGCCGCCAGCTGCCGTCGACGGTCGCCAGGGGCGGGATCGGCGTCACCAGGTAGTCGCCGAGCGGCAGCGAGGCCGGCAGGCCCTGGGCGATCGCCGCCTCGCCGAACGCGGTGGTGGTCGCGACGCCCGCCCAGCCGGGCGAACCCTGGCCGCGGGGCGCGACCATGAACGACGCCGCGCCGATGCCGCCGACGGTCACCGACCGCAGCTGGATCGTGCCGCCCTTGCGGGTCACCCGCAGCGTGCAGTCGGTGGGCGTGCCGGCCGCGACGAGGACGGTCACGGACAACCCCTCGGGCTTGAGCTCGGTCGCCCCGCAGCCGACGCCCGCGAGGGACCACGCGGCGGCCTCGCCGGCCGGGGCGGTGAGCGTCACCGGATAGGCGCCCGGCAGCAGCGTGGTCAGGTCGGCGCCGGTCGCGACGGTCGCCGAGCCGTCGCCGGCCGGCGCGGCCTGCAGCAGGCGGGGCGGGTCGGCGCCGCCGCCCGAGGCGACGGACAGGTTGAACGCGCCGCCGGGCGCGTCGCCGAACAGCCGCAGCGTCAGCCCGGCCGGCGCGACCGGCGGGGCATACGTGAACGTGCAGGTGACGATCTCGCCGGCGGCGAGGGTGACGGTGGCGGTGCCGGTCGGCACGTCGGTCGTGGTGAGGCTGCGCCCGGCGCCGCTCTTCGCGCAGCTGAGGTCGGTGAGCGTCCAGCCGGCCGGGGTGCGCGACACCACGGTCTGCGGCGCCCCGCCCGAGCTGCGCACGAGCGTCGCGTCGGTGGTCGCGTCGGCGTAGACGCGCTTGTCGGCGGCGTAGCTGGCGCTGGCGTCGTAGGCGAAGCGCTGCGGATAGCCGGCCGGCGCCGAGGTGCGGGCCTTCACCACGAGCGTGGCCGTCGGTTGCGCCTGCCGTACGTAGTACGCGAAGCAGAACACGTGCCGCACGCCGGCGGGGAAGCCGAGCCACTGCACGTTGCCGCCGGAGTGCCCGTCGGCGGCGCAGCGCAGGGCGCCGAACCCGTAGCCGGGCATGGCGGAGCCGAGCAGCGGGTCGCCGGGCGTGCCGCCCTGCACCCACAGCTGCCGGTGCGCCGAGGCGCTCGCCTGCTCCGGGGTCAGCTGCAGCGTGACCGCGCCGTCGAGCATCGCGTCGGTGCGGCGGCCGACCGCGTCCAGCAGCGGCACCTGGGCGACCGTCTCGCCGGAGTCCACGGCCGGCGTGGTCACCGTCGACAGCGCACCCTTGCGCTCCTGGCCCGGGCCGATCGAGAAGTGCCAGCCGGGCAGCGCGGTGCAGCCGGCGCCGTTGGCCGCCTCGACCGCGGGGTCGACCGCCTGGCCGTCCTTGTACGCGTTGGCCCGGCCCGGGACGGTCGCGGCCTCGAGCCGGTCGTCGCGGACCCGGTTGGCCATGACGTCGTCATACGAGCCGCAGGAGCGCGCCGCGAACGTGATCCGGTAGCGCAGCGAGGCGGAGACCGACGCCGGTTGCTCGCCCTCGCGCGCCTGCGCCGGGATCCCGGGCAGCAGCACGGCCAGCAGCACGGCGAGCAGCACGCCGACCAAGAGCGTCGATGCCGCCCGAAATGGGACGTTTGTCAATGCGCCCCCCAAACTCGCCATCGACTCCCGTTCCGTTTGAGTATGCGCTGCCAGTGCATGCGTATGCTCGCAGGACGGCAACGTTTCGCACACTTTCGCAGGAGTCCCGATGGCTGAGGAACCGCTGATCAAGGTCGTTCGTGGCACGCCGAGCGCCGAGGAGGTCGCGGCGATCGTCGGCGTGTTGTTCAGCCGTCCCGCCGCTGCGGGCGCGGTTGCGGGAGCCGCTGCGCGTCCGGTGTCGCGGTGGGCTCAGAGCGCTCGCCCGGGCGCTCGTCCCCGCTGGAGCTAGGCTCCCCTCCCGGTCCGGTGGCCCCGGTCTCGCTGACCGGTCCAGTCGCGCCGGCCTCGGTGACCGGCCCGGTGGCGCCGGGCGCGTCGACCGGTGCGGTGGCGCCAGGTGCGTCGGCCGGTTCCGTGGCGCCGGGCGCGTCGGCCGGTTCGGTGCCACCGGGTTCCCTCGACGGCGGCGGATCGGCCGGCGGACCTGCCGGAGGGCGGCGGCGCGGGATGACGAGCGGGGGCAGTGGCGGCAGCGTCGGCCAGCGCCTGGCCTCGCGCTCGTCCTGCAGGAGCTCGGCCTGCGCGAGCGTCGGCAGGTCCTCGACCAGCTGCTGGCCGCACGACCGGCAGATGAGCGCGGCGGCGGGCACACGGTCGTAGCAGAACGGGCACTGCCGCTGGTCCAGCGGCCGGCCGCGCTCCACGCCGATCCACGTCATGAACTTGATGATCACGAACAGGGCGACCGCCAGCAGCATGAACTGCAGCAGGTCGTTGAGGAACACGCCGTACCGCAGCGGCGTGCGGTGGATCGTGATCTCGAGCTTCTGGAAGTCGGGCTCCCCGGCCACGGAGGCGACCGCCTGCAGGAACAGGTTGGTGACGAACGACTGGACGAGCGTGGCGAACGCCGAGCCGATGATGAAGCCCAGCGCCAGGTCGAGGACCGTGCCACCGATCGCGATCGCTTTGAACTCCGCCCAGAGCTTCCGCATGGCCGCGATGGTACTAACGTCCGTCCCGTGAAGACGTTCATCCTCGCCTCCGCGAGCCCCGCCCGGCGGCGGCTGCTGCAGGCCGCAGGCATCGAGCCCCGTGTCATCGTCAGTGGCGTCGACGAGTCGGCGATCGAGGCGGACGGCGGCGCCGCGCTCGCCGGCACGCTCGCCGAGCTCAAGGCCCAGGCGGTCGCCGACCTGCCAGGCGTCGCGGGGTCCGCCGCGCTGGTACTGGGCTGCGACTCCGTCCTGGAGTTCGACGGCGCCGTGCTCGGCAAGCCGGCCGGCGCCGCCGACGCGGTGGCCCGGTGGAAGGCCATGCGGGGGCGGTCCGGCGTCCTGTACACCGGGCACTGGCTGATCGACGCCGAGTCCGGCAGCAACACCTCGAAGACCGTCGGCACCGTCGTGCACTTCGCCGAGGTCACCGACGAGGAGATCGAGGTCTACGTGGCGACCGGCGAGCCGCTGCACGTGGCCGGCGCGTTCACGATCGACGGGCTCGGCGGCGTCTTCGTCGACCGCATCGAGGGCGACCACGGCAACGTCGTCGGCCTGTCGCTGCCGACGCTGCGGGTGCTGATGACGATCCTCGGTGCGGGTGTCATCGACTACTGGTCGGGCAGGATCGAGGCATGATCGGGCCGGAGCGAAGCGGAGGGCTGAGCATCATGAGCACAGTGTCTGGATCAGGCCGGCGCCGGAGTGCAGCGGAGGTGACGGCATGATCGGGCCGGAGCGAAGCGGAGGGCTGAGCATCATGAGCACAGTGTTCAAGTCAGGCCGGCGCCGGAGCGCAGCGGAGGTGACGGCATGACGAGACAGACGCTTTCGCTGACCGACGCGCTGCACGCCTACGTCGTCGCCAACGGCAGCGAGCCCGACGAGCTGGTCCGGGACCTGATCGCGGAGACCGCGGCGGCGCTGCCCGGCGACGCGGGCATGCAGGTCGCGCCGGAGCAGGCGGCGTTGCTGACGTTGCTGACCCGGATCGCCGGCGCCCGGCGGGCGGTGGAGATCGGCACGTTCACCGGGCTGTCGTCGATCGCGATCGCCCGCGGCCTCGCCGACGGCGGGCGGCTGACCTGCTTCGACGTGTCGGACGAGTTCACGTCGATCGCCCGGCGGTACTGGCGGCGCGGCGGCCTCGAAGACCGTGTCGAGCTGCGGATCGGGCCCGCCGCCGAGACCCTCGCGACGTTGCCGGACGAGCCGCACCTGGACCTGACGTTCATCGACGCGGACAAGACCGGCTACATCGGCTACTGGGAGGCGATCGTGCCGCGCACGCGGCCCGGCGGCCTGATCCTGGTGGACAACGTGCTGCGCAACGGCAACGTGCTCGACCCCGACCCGGGCGACGCGGGCACGATCGCGATCCTGGAGTTCAACCGTCTCGTCCTCGCCGACGAGCGGGTCGAGTCGATGATCCTGCCGATCGCCGACGGGCTCACACTGGCTCGACGGCTCTGATCACCGCCGGTGGCCTGGTGGCGCGCTCCAGCCGCGTCACCACCACCGCGCTGAGCAGCAGGAACGCGGGCACGAGCAGAAACGCGGTGTGCGGGCCGACCGCGTCGGCGAGCGCCCCGAGCGCGAACGGGGCGACGGCGAAGGAGATCCCGACGGCGAAGGAGGCCCGCGCCGCGGCCAGGTCGGGCTGCCCGTCGGAGTGGGCGAGGGCCAGGCCGATCCCGAGCGGGTAGTGCAGGCCGACGCCGAGGCCGCAGACGAACAGGCCCGCCATCGCCGGCCACGGTACTGTCGCCGCCCAGAACAGGGCGAAGCCGGCCGCCGACACGCCCAGCGCGGCGAGCAGCATGCGGGTCGGGCGGAAGCGCAGGAGCAGCCGCCCGCCGATGATCCGTCCGGTCACCATCCCGGCGATCAGCGTGGACACGGCCGCGGTGGCCACGCCGGCCGACACGCCCGCGTGGGCCCGCAGCACGTCGCTGCCCCACAGGGTCAGGCAGACCTCGACGGAGCCCGTCGCGAACAGGCTCGTCGCGGCCAGCCAGTAGGTCCCCGGAAGCCGGCGTGAGCCCTGCCCGTCGGTGACGGTGCGGGCGAGCGGCTCCGGTGCCCGTACATTGGCGAAAACCGCCAGCAGCGCGGTCGGGACGATCACGAGCGCCAGCCCGGCGCGCCACCCGAGGCCGCTGCCGTAGGCGAGTCCGACGATCAGCGGGGCGACCAGGCCGATGCTGGCCGCGGCGGCGTTGGCCTCGCTGATCGCGGCCGGACCGGCGGTGCCGTGGTGCTCGGTGAGCGCCGCGACGACGCCGTTGACCAGCAGCGAGCCGCCGAAGCTGCCGATGGTGGCGAACGCCAGGGTCAGCGCGAGATGGTGCGCGGTGAACATGCCCGCGGCGGCGGCGCAGATCAGGGTCAGGCCGCCCCAGATGAGGCGGTGGCGCCCGTACCGCCGGATCAGGGCCGGGATGACGGCGCCGCCGACGATGCCGCCGACGGCGAAGCCGGTGCCGTGCAGGCTCGCGAGGGTGCGGCTGATGCCGAGCTCGTCGCGCAGCAGCGGGGCGACGGGTCCGAAGCCGTAGAGGAAGTAGCACCACAGGGCCAGCTGGGCGTAGATCACCCAGGTGAGGCGGTCACGGACGAGTCTCGGCACGTCCCTGACGGTGTCACGGCCCCTTCCTCCGCTGGAAGGGGCCGTGACGGTGATTGTCGTTACCGGTAAAGCCGCTTTACCGCACGCCTCTGGCGAAGGCGCGGGAGGCCCAGACGACGGTGACGAGGGTCAGGCCGCCGATGACCACGCCCGCCTGCCAGACCGAGTCGGCGCCGGGGTCCCCGGCGAACAGCGCCCGGACGCCGTCGGTGGCCCACGAGAACGGGTTCCAGTCGGCGACCCGCTTGAGCCAGGCCGGGGCGAACGTGAGCGGCAGCAGGATGCCGGCGGTCAGCAGCAGCGGCTGCGAGATCGTGTTGAGCAGCGGCGCGAGGGCGTCCTCGCTGCGCAGCTTCAGCGAGATCGCGTAGGAGAACGCCGACAGCATCAGCGAGATGACCGCCATCAGCGCGAACGCGCCGAGCACGTCGAGCACGCCGACGCTGAGACCGAAGCCGACCGCGACGACGACGATGAGCGCCGCCTGGAACAGCAGCGACACGACGTCGCGCAGCGAGCGGCCGACCAGCAGCGCGAGGCGGCTGACCGGGGTGACCCGGCTGCGCTCGATGACCCCGGCGCGCAGCTCGGCGATCAGCCCGAACCCGGTGAACAGCGAGCCGAACATGGCCAGCAGCACCAGCAGGCCGGGCACGAACAGCTTGTACGCCTCGGCGTTGGTCTGCACGCCGAGCGCCGGCTTGAGCAGCGGCGCGAACAGCAGCAGGTAGAACAGCGGCTGCACGACGCCGACGATCAGCCACACCGGCTGGCGGAGCATGAGCTGCATCTGGCGGGCGAAGACGAGCCAGGTGTCACGGAGGAATTTCATGGCTTCTCAGCTCTCCCGAAGCGAACGGCCGGTCTTGGTCAGGAAGACGTCGTCGAGGCTGGGCCGGTGCAGCTCCATCTGCTTGAGCTCCACGCCGGCGTGGTCGAGGACGCGCAGGATGTGCGGGATCGCGACGGCGCCCTCGTCGACGTACAGCCGCAGGTCGCCGTCCGCCCGCTCCTCGATCCTGCGGACGTAGTCCTGGTCCCTGAGCAGCTCGGTGGCGGTCTGCGTGGCCCCGTCGACGCCGACGGTGACCACGTCGCCGGCGACCTCGCGCTTGAGGTCGTCGACGGTGCCCTCGGTGACGACCTCGCCGTGGTCCATGATCGCGATCCGGTCGCAGAGGGCGTCGGCCTCGTCGAGGTAGTGGGTGGTGATGAAGACCGTCATGCCCTCGTCGCGCAGGCGGCGCACCTCGTCCCACATGTGGGCGCGGCTCTGCGGGTCGAGGCCGGTGGTCGGCTCGTCGAGGAACACGACCTTCGGTCCGTGGATGATGCCGAGCGCGATGTCGACCCGGCGGCGCTGGCCGCCGGAGTAGGTCTTGGTCTTGCGGTCCGCGTATTCGCTGAGCTGGAACGCGTCCAGGGCCCGCTGTGCTTTTCGCAGCGCCTCGGCCTTGTGGATGCCGTAGAAGCGGGCCTGCAGGACGAGCTCCTCGCGGGCGGTGCTCTCGTCCCAGGTGCTGCCGCCCTGGGCGACGTAGCCGATCCGGCGGCGCACCTCGCCCGGGTCCTTCAGCAGGTCGGCGCCGGCGATGACGGCCTCGCCGCCGTCGGGCGTGATGAGCGTGGCCAGCATCCGCAGCGTCGTGGTCTTGCCGGCGCCGTTGGGGCCGAGGAAGCCGTAGATCTCCCCCTCCTTGACGGAGAGGTCGACCCCCCGGACCGCCTCGACGACCTTGGTCTCGCGACCGGCCCGTGAGCGGTACGACTTCCGCAGCCCCTTCGTCTCGATCATGACGGTCTCCCCTGTCGTCTCGGTTCTCGCAGGGTCAACGTAACGCGATATAGTTCGCGTGGTCAAGCATTCCGTATATCGCGTTTTAGTCCTCGTCCTCCGGGTCGCCGAACTGCTCCCGGATGGCCCTGCGCCAGGCCTCCGCGCCGTGCTCCCCGTCGTCGGCGCCGGCCTCGTTGAAGTGCATGCCCTCGCCGCCCTCGACCCGTCCGGCGACGTCGTGGCACCAGCGGGACTCGGCCTCGGCCCGCGCGGCGGTCAGCTCGAACTGCCAGGCGACGTGCGGCGGCTTCCCGGCGGCCCACTCGTCGGCACTGTCGCGATAGGTCTTCACCCAGTCGTCGAGGAGCCTGGCCCTGGCCCGCAGCGCTCCGGCCGCCTCGGCCCTGGGCAGCGACGGCAGGAACGCGAAGGCGGCGAGGAAGGGGTCGACCGGTTCGGCGTACTCCCACCAGTACCGCCGCAGCATCGCCTGATACTCGACCTCGCCGGACTTGGTCAGCCGGTATCGCGTGCGGGCCGGGCGGCCGTCCACCTGCGCGGTGTCGACCGCCTCGAGGAGCCCCGCGTCGGTCATCCTGCGCAGCGCGTGATAGATCGACCCCGGCTGGACCGCGGCCCAGCTCTCCACGTTCCAGCTGGTCAGCTCCTTGCGGATGTCATAACCGTGGACGGGCTGGAGGTAGGAGATCAGCCCCATGATCATCAGACGCGTAGTAGACACGACACAATCGTAATAGTTGCCGCTTGACTATGACATTGTTGGCAACGGAACTGTCGGACGGGTCGCCTAGACTGCGCGGAGGGTTACCCAAGGGAGCGTTCAGCGTGCGCAAGGTTCTCATCGCCAATCGGGGCGAGATCGCCGTCCGCGTCATCCGCGCCTGCCGCGACGCCGGTCTGGCCAGTGTCGCGGTCTATGCCGACTCCGACCGCGACGCGCTGCACTCCCGGCTGGCCGACGAGGCCTATGCCCTGGGTGGCGACACCGCCGCGGAGTCATATCTGCGCATCGAGAAGGTCATCGAGGTCGCCGTCTCCTCCGGCGCCGACGCCGTGCACCCCGGCTACGGGTTCCTCTCGGAGAACGCGGACTTCGCCCAGGCCGTCATCGACGCCGGGCTGACCTGGATCGGGCCGACCCCGCAGGCGATCCGCGACCTCGGCGACAAGGTCACCGCCCGGCACATCGCCCAGCGCGCCGGCGCGCCCCTGGTCCCCGGCACCGCCGAGCCCGCCAGGGACGCCGACGAGATCGTCGCGTTCGCCCGGGAGCACGGCCTGCCCGTCGCGATCAAGGCCGCCTTCGGCGGCGGCGGGCGCGGCCTGAAGGTCGCCCGCACCATCGAGGAGATCCCGGCCCTCTTCGAGTCCGCGACCCGCGAGGCCGTCGCCGCGTTCGGCCGCGGCGAGTGCTTCGTCGAGCGCTATCTCGACCAGCCCCGCCACGTCGAGGCCCAGGTCCTCGCCGACCAGCACGGCAACGTGATCGTCGTCGGCACCCGCGACTGCTCGCTGCAGCGCCGCCACCAGAAGCTCGTCGAGGAGGCGCCCGCGCCGTTCCTCACCGACGCCCAGCGCGCCCAGATCCACGAGTCGGCGAAGGCGATCTGCCGCGAGGCCGGCTATCACGGCGCCGGCACCGTGGAATATCTCGTCGGCGCCGACGGCACCATCTCCTTCCTCGAGGTCAACACCCGCCTGCAGGTCGAGCACCCGGTCAGCGAGGAGACCGCCGGCGTCGACCTGGTCCGCGAGCAGTTCCGCGTCGCCGACGGCGAGAAGCTCCGCTTCGACACCGACCCCGAGCCCCGCGGCCACTCGATCGAGTTCCGCATCAACGGCGAGGACCCCGGCCGAGGCTTCCTCCCCGCCCCCGGCACCGTCACCGACCTGCGCCTGCCCACCGGCCCCGGCGTCCGCGTCGACACCGGCATCGAGTCGGGCAGCGTCATCGGCGGCAACTTCGACTCCCTCCTCGCCAAGGTCATCATCACCGGCGAGACCCGCGAGCAGGCCATCGAGCGCGCCCGCCGGGCCCTCGACGAGATGGTCGTCGACGGCATGGCCACCGCGCTGCCCTTCCACCGCGCGGTCCTGCGCGACGAGGCCTTCACCGCCACCCCGTTCCGCGTGCACACCCGCTGGATCGAGACCGAGTGGCACAACACGGTGCCGCCCTTCACCGCACCCGCCGGCGACCCGCCCGCCGCCGAGGAGCGCTCCACGGTGGTCGTCGAGGTCGGCGGCAAGCGCCTCGAGGTCTCCCTGCCTGCGGGCTTCGGCGCCGGTCCCGCTTCGGGTGCGGCGCCCGGTGCCGCCCCCCGCCGCCGCACCGGCGCCAAGAAGCAGTCGGGCGCGGCCGGCGGCGACGCCCTCACCAGCCCCATGCAGGGCACCATCGTGAAGATCGCCGTGGCCGAGGGCGACACGGTCGCCGAGGGCGATCTGATCGTCGTCCTGGAAGCGATGAAGATGGAGCAACCCCTCAACGCCCACAAGTCCGGCGTCGTCACCGACCTGACCGCCACCGTCGGCGAGGTCGTCTCCGCGGGCGCCGTCATCGCCACCCTGAAGTAGCCACCACCCCGGCCGCGGGCGGTCCACACCCTGCGGCCGGACCCGTTCCGCCGTCACGACCAGCGGCGCCGACCCGGCGCGCGGGCCTGGTCATGCGGCTGTTTCCGGCGCCGGGGGCCGCGCGGCCGACAGGCGGCGGCCGCGAGGCCCGCTCCAGGTCCGGCCACCGGATGAAGCGGTCCCAGATCCCGTCCCGCACGCTCCACCCGAGCCGCCGTGGAAGCAGCCGCCGGACGACGCCGCGCCCGCAACCCCCTGGCACCGACAGACGCCTCGAAGCCGGAGAACGACGGCCCGGCCCGCCTCAGGTCCGGCGCCAGGACGATGCGACCCCCCGAACCCTCGTGCCCGCACATCACCCGAGCTGCCGGGGAGCGGGTCCCCGCACGCACCAAACGGTCTGCCGCGGGGGCGGTCACCGGACGACATCATGCCCACGTCTCAAGGCCGGAGGCCGGCAACCACGCATCCGTCAGGTCCGGCCACCGGACGAGGCGGTCCCCGAACCCCGTCCCGCATGCTTCACCTGAGCCGTCGTGGAGCCGGTCACCGGGCGATGCCTCCGACGCCGAGGGGACTGTGGTCGACGCTGAAGTTCCGATGGGCTGACAGCGATGGCCTGGCGCAGTTCACCCCGGCGGCCGCACGGCGGGGGCTGTGTCTGCGGCCGCACCACCGCAGGCGACAGGCGTGGCGGCCGGGGTGTGGGAGAGGTGGTCAGCGGGCGGCGGTGGGGGATCTGTCGGCGGCGTGGGCGCCATGTGTGGTGTGGAGGGGGACGGCGACCACGGCGGTGCCGTAGGCGCAGAGCTCTGCCCAGGTGTTGGTGAAGTCGCGGTGGTCGAAGCGCATGCCGACGACGGCGTTGGCGCCGCGTTGTTCGGCGACCTGGACCATTTGGCCGACGGCGCGGGCACGGGTCTGGACGAGGAACTGGGACATGTCCTGGCCGGGGCCGCCCTCGGTGGAGCGCAGGCCGGACGCGAACGGGTTCTTCGACGTCGCGCACACGCCCAGGACCTCGCCGAGCACGGTGGTTATCTCGTAGCCCGGTAAACCTTCAGTGGTGACAACCAGCACATATGAATCGTATGCACATATGTACGGTTTGGTGTGCATGTACCCCGAAGATCCTCATCCCTGGCCCGGGGTGGCCGCGGGGGTGACGGTGATGCCCGCCGCGAAGCGGAGCAGGTCGGGCTCCGGCAGGGGTACCGCCGCCGCCGACTGCACCACGAGCAACCTGCCGTCGCCCAGGTCGACCTGGAGCACCACATAGCCGTCCTCGGGGTCGCTCAGCGTGCCGGGGTGGCCGGCGACGTCGACGGGACGGCCGGCGGACCGTTCGGCGGCGACGCTCAGCATGACGGTGATCTTGCCGACGAAGGTGGCGTCGAAGGGGAGGTCCGGCGGGCAGAACGTGACGGCGGCCGGGCTGATGTTGTCGACCGCGTAGCCGGCGGGGATTACGGCGAACGTGAACGGGGCCGGGGCGGTCACCGGCGTGGCCACCAGGCTCTTCGCGAAGCCGGCCAGGTGGTCGGCGGGCACGGCCGGGTCCGCCCGCAGCTCGAGCCACTGCTCCGGGCCCTCCTGCCACACGATCGCGTCGCCGGTGGCGGCGAGGAAACCCTGGACGCCCCGGACCGGGACGGGGGTGGCGAGCCCGGCAGGGCGGGTGGGGCGCACGGTCAGCGTGGCGGTGCCGCCGTCCGGCATCGGGAGGCTGATCGTCGGGAGTCCGGCTTCGAGGCGTACGTCGGGCGCGGCCACCACCCCGTCGACGGGTGCCGGGCTGAGCGGGAACGTGACGGTGACCGGCCCGGACGGCTCGGTCAGGGCGGACGGCTCGGCGACGGCGTAGGGAGCGGCGTAGGGAGCGAGCCGCAGCGGCACGGTCACACCGATGCCGGCGAGCACGGCGACCGCCGCGGCGACCACGGTACGGGCCCGCCGGGTCCGGCGGCGGCTCTCCGTGCGCACGGTGGTGAGGAGGGTCGCGCCGGCGGGGGCCTCCTCGGCGTGGCGCCGCAGCAGGTCACGGACGCGGTGCTCGACATCGCTCACGGCCGGCCTCCACGACACAGCAGGAAAGAACGCAGCAGGGAAGAACGCGGGAAACCGGTCATGGCAGCGGGACGGGGGTCAGCGCCGACCTGAGCCGGTGCAGGGCGTGGAACGCGTGGACGCGCACGGTCGCCTGGGCGCAACCGAGCAGCCTGGCGATCTCGGCGTCGGGCAGGTCCTCGTAGTACCGCAGCACGATCACGGCGCGCTGCGAGCGGGGCAGGGCGCGCAGCGCGGTCCACATCTCGTCGGCCTCGACGACCCTGTCCGCGAGGTCGCCCGGGGCGGCGACCGGCGGGAACGCGGCGACCGGACGCTCGGTGCTCGCGCGGCGGCGGCGCCAGGACAGGTACTGCCGCAGGATCGCCCGCCGGACGTACGGCTCCGGGCCGTCCGAGCCGGTGATCGCGTGCCAGCGCCGGTGGGCCCGCACCAGGGCCTCCTGCGTGAGGTCCTCGGCCAGGTGCCGGTCGCCGGTCAGCAGGTACGCGAACCGGAGCAGCGCAGCGCTGCGCACCGTCACGAACTCGTCGAAGTCCCGCACATGGGTCTTGACGTTGCGGGAGGGGCCGGGCGTTTATGGCTGCTCCTCTGGAGTCGGGTCGTCGTACTGCCCGGAGCGGCCCGCGTACGGGCGGCCGTCGACGATCGGCCACGGGTTGGCGGCGCAGCCGTGCAGGCCGAGGGTCTGCTGCTGCATGACGGGCGCGGGCCGGCCGGGGCCGGGGCACAGTTCGTGGCCGCGGCCGAGCCGGTGACCGGTCTCGTGGTTGACGACGTAGGCGCGGTAGGCGGAAAGCTCGTAGCCGGGGATGGCGCGGGCCCAGCGGGCCACGTTGACGACGACGCTGTTGCCGTTCCTGCAGGAGGTGTACCGTTCGTAGCCGTTGCCGCACAGCACGTCGCGGGTCGCCGGGGTGGCGAGGAAGACGGTGAAGTCGTAGCGTTCGCCGGCCCCGGCCCGGCGCAGCCGCCAGTTGCCGGTGGCGGGCCAGCTGCGCGGGTCGGCGTAGACGAGCTCGACGGCGTCGCCGAACGTGGCCGCGTCGACGCCGGTGACGCCGCGTTCCACCCCGACCCGGTAGGTCAGCAGCCGGCCGGCGGCGCCGATGACGGGGCCGCCGGCGGCGGCGAAGTCGAACGCCCCGCCGCCGGCCACGGGGAAGCCGATGACCGGGACGTCGGTGGACACGGGCCCGCGCGAGGAGGACGAGGGCACCGGTGCCGGCGGCGGGGACAAAAACGGGGACGAGGACGGGGACGGGGACGGGGACGACGCGACGGCGGGAGCCGAGAGCGAGGGCGTGGACGAGCAGCCGGCCGCGAGGGCGAGCAGCACGACGATCGGGAGGATCCGCACGCCCGGACTGACGCGCCGGCCACGCCCGGCTGTTTATGGGGCGGCGCACACCTGCCGGAGCTCGGCGACGGCGGCGTCGACCGGCAGGACCCCGGACAGCGCGCCGGCGTCCCGCGGGCGGATCGAGACGGCGCCGGCGGCGGCCTCCCGCTCCCCCACGACCGCGACGAACGGCACCTTCCGCGCCGCCGCCTGCCGGATCCGCGCGCCGAGGCTGCCCGCGTGCCACTCCTCGACCCGCAGGTCGGCGGCCCGGCACGCGCGCAGGAACGCGCCGCCGGCACCCGCGTCGGACACGGGCAGGACGACCACCTGCAGCGGCGCGTACCAGGCCGGGAACGCCCCGTCGTGCACCTCGATCAGGTGCGCGAAGAGCCGCTCCATGCTGCCCGCCACGCTGCGGTGCACCATGACGGGCCGCCGCCGCTCGCCGCCCGCGTCCACGTAGGACAGGTCGAAGCGGGCCGGCTGGAAGTGGTCGACCTGCACGGTGGCGAGGGTGCTCTCCCGCCCGGCGTGGTCGACCAGCTGGACGTCGATCTTCGGCCCGTAGAACGCGGCCTCGCCGGGGGCCTCCACGTAGGACACCTTCGCGGTTTCGAGGGCTTCCCGCAGTACCGCCGACGCCGCGGACCACATGGCGGGGTCGTCGACGTACTTCCCGCCGTCCCCGCGCAACGACAGGCGGAACGACGACGGCGAGAAGCCGAGCGCCTCGTGCGCGACCCGCATCAGCCGCAGCGACTCGACGACCTCGTCGTGCACCTGGTCCTCGGCGCAGAAGACGTGCCCGTCGTTGAGGGAGATGGCCCGCACGCGGGACAGGCCGCCGAGGACGCCGGAGCGTTCGGCGCGGTACTGCCCGCCGATCTCCCCGATGCGCAGCGGCAGCTCACGGTACGACCGGCCGCGCGCGGCGAACACGGCCGCGTGGTGCGGGCAGAGGCTGGGCCGCAGCACGAACGCGTCGTGCTCGCTGAGCGCCATCGGCGGGAACATGTCGTCGGCGAAGTGCGGCAGGTGCCCCGATCTGACGTACATCTCCTGCTTGGCGAGGGGCGGGGAGTACACGTGCTGGTAGCCGTTGCGGCGTTCGAGGGCGTGGAGGTAGTCCTCGACGGCGCGGCGGGCGGCGGCGCCGGCGGGCAGCCACAGCGGCAGCCCCGCGCCGACGAGCGGGTCGGAGTGGAACAGCTCGAGGTCGCGGCCGAGCTTGCGATGGTCCTGCATGGTCATGACTCCCTTTCGCGGTGGTGGAAAGGGGGCGGCGCGCACGAAAAAGCTCCGGGGCGCACGCCCCGGAGCTTTGCTGGACAGTGAGTGTCAGCGCCGCCGGGGTCGGCCCGGCGTCGTCGTGGACAGTGCGCTGTGACTCATGCCCCCGAGAATAGCGCGCCGGCATCCGGGCCCGGCGGGTATAAACGTGCGGTGCCTGAAGGTCACACCATCCACCGTCTCGCCGAGCGGCACCGCAAGCTGTTCGCGGGCCGCGCCGTCGCCGTCAGCAGCCCGCAGGGCCGGTTCGCGGACGGCGCCGCGCGCGTCGACGGGCTGGTCCTGCTCGACACGGCCGCGCACGGCAAGCACCTGCTGCACCGGTACGAGGGCGACATCACGCTGCACGTGCACCTGGGTCTCTACGGGAAGTTCACCGACGGCGACGGCGACCCGCCCCCGGCGGTCGGGGAGGTCCGGCTGCGGATGGCCAACGGCGAGCACTGGCTCGACCTGCGCGGCCCCACCGCCTGCGAGCTGCTCGACCCGCTGCAGGTCGAGGCCCTGCTCGACCGGCTCGGCCCGGACCCGCTCGCGGATACCGACGACGGCGGGGTGAAGGCGTTCGCCGCGATCAAGAAGTCGGAGCGGCCGCTCATGGCGCTGCTGATGGACCAGTCGATCGTCGCGGGCGCCGGGCTGATCTACGTGACGGAGGCGCTGTTCCGGGCCGGGCTGCGCCCGACGGTCCCCGGGCGGCGGCTGACCCGCCCCAGGTGGAACGCGATCTGGCAGGACCTGCGGATGCTGATGCGCACCGGGGTCGAGGACGGCCGGATCGACACCGTCCGCAGCGCCCACCTGCCCGAGGCGATGGGCCGTGCCCCGCGCGTCGACCGGCACGGCGGCGAGGTCTACGTGTACCGCCGCACCAACCAGCCCTGCCTGGTCTGCGGCACCCCGGTGCGCACGGCGGAGCTCAACGCGCGCAACGCCTACTGGTGCCCGGTCTGCCAGGCGACCCGCTGATGGTCGCCGCCCTGGAGCTGCACCTCGACGAGCGGTCCACCCGCCGGATCCGGGTGCTGTGGGAC
Source organism: Dactylosporangium sp. NPDC051087 (assembly GCF_055586325.1). Lineage (NCBI taxonomy): Bacteria > Bacillati > Actinomycetota > Actinomycetes > Micromonosporales > Micromonosporaceae > Dactylosporangium > Dactylosporangium sp. NPDC051087. The sequence goes on from NZ_JBVJIJ010000007.1 coordinate 304,472, forward strand.
CTCCTCGAGGACCTCGGCGTGCAGACGCTGCGGACCCCGCACGACGGCAAGCACCGGCCGCACGTGTCGCTGATCAGCGCCCGGGCGCTCGACCCGGACGCGGTCGCCGAGGCGCTCGAGCCGGTGCGGGTCGCGGCGCCGCTGCGGCTCAACTTCCAGTTCGCGGGCGTGTTCGTCGGGCGGGTCGTGTTCCTGGGCCTGGCACCGACCCCCGACCTGATGCGGCACCAGGCCGAGGTCTGGCACTACCTCAGCGCCGCCGGGATCGAGGGCCTGCCCCTGTACGACCCGGGCGAGTGGGTCCCGCACTGCACCGTGTCGATGCGGGTGCCCCGGCCGATCCTCACCGACGCGCTCCGGCGCTGCCTGGAGGTCCTGCCGATCGAGGCGACCGTGAAACGGGCCGCCGTCGTCGACTACGCCCGGGGCGTCTACCGGGAGCTGCCCTAGGACCGCGACTAGTCCGAGGCGTGCAGCATCAGCTGGCGGGCCGCCTCGGCGACCGATCCGGAGATCGACGGGTAGATCGTGATGGTGTGGGCGAGCTGGTCGACGCTCAGATGGTTCTCCACCGCCATGGCGATCGGCATGATCAGCTCGCTGGCCTTCGGCGCGACCACGACACCGCCGACGACCAGGCCCGACGCGGGCCGGCAGAAGATCTTCACGAAGCCGTCGTCGAGCCCGTCCATCTTCGCGCGGGCGTTGCCGGCCAGCGGCAGCATGACCGAGCGGGCCGGCACGCGACCGCTGTCGATGTCGGACTGGGTGATGCCGACGGAGGCGAGCTCCGGGTCGGTGAACACGTTGGCCGCGACGGTGCGCAGCTTCAGCGGGGCGACCGCCTCCCCGAGCGCGTGCCACATGGCGATCCGCCCCTGCATGGCGGCGACGCTGGCCAGGGGCAGCAGGCCGGTGCAGTCGCCGGCCGCGTAGATGCCGGGGACGTTGGTCCGCGAGACCCGGTCGACGGTGACGTAGCCGCCGGGGGCGACGTCCACGCCGTACTCCGTCAGGCCCAGCGCCGCCGTCTGCGGCACCGAGCCGACCGCCATCAGCACGTGGGAGCCCTCGACCGAGCGGCCGTCGGCGAGCTCGACCACGACCCCGCCGTCGACGCGCCGGGCGGCGGCGGCACGGGAGTTGTTGAGGATCGTCATGCCGCGGGCGCGGAAGACCCGCTCGATCGCCATCGCGGCGTCGGGGTCCTCGTGCGGCATGACCCGGTCGCGGCTGGAGACCAGGGTGACGTCGATGCCCATCGCCAGATACGCGGAGGCGAACTCGGCGCCGGTCACCCCGGACCCGACGACGATCAGGTGCTCGGGCAGCTGGGGCAGGTCATACACCTGCCGCCAGTCGAGGATCCGCTCGCCGTCCGGCGCGGCGGTCTGCAGCACCCTCGGGGTCGCCCCGGACGCCAGCAACACCGTTGAGGCGGCAATCACATACGGAGCGTCACCACCCGCCGGTGTGATCTGCACCGCATGGGTGTGACCGAGCGTGTCCTCTCCGAGGCGCGCAGTGCCGGTGACGAACTCGACGCCCGCCTTGACGAGCTTCGAGTGGATGTCGCCGGACTGGGCGGCGGCGAGACGCTTGACCCGCCGGTGCACCGCCGGGCCGTCGACGCGCACGTCGTCGCCGGGCGGGCCGATGACCCCGAACTCCTCGGTGTCCAGGTGCGCGGTGACCACGCTGGAGCTGGCGATGAACGTCTTGGACGGCACGCAGTCGTGCAGCACGCACGCGCCACCTGCGCCTTCGGCCTCGATCACGGTGACCTCGGCGCCGAGCTGCGCGGCGACCAGGGCCGCCTCATAGCCCGCCGGGCCCCCTCCGATGATCACGATCCGGCCCACGAACGCCACCCTTCTCGCCTGCTGTCGCAACATTGTCCCTCGTCGGCGTGCGCCTCTGAGCAGGGACCCAGCCGAACGGCCGCAACGCGCCGACGAGTGGATCCGAATCCGACACGCTCTGCAGTATTCTCTCCCGCACCCTGACGGGTTTATCGTCATCGCCGTGCGCCATTACGCCGCGTATGGCTCGAACCTGGATCCAGCCCGCATGCGGGCCTACTGTCCGTATTCGCCGATGATCGGCACCGGCTGGCTGGAAGGCTGGCGGCTGACCTTCGCCGGTGAGGATGTCCTCGGCTGGGAGGGCTCGGTCACCACGATCGTCGAGTCACCCGGCGACCGGGTCTTCGTCGCGCTCTACGACGTCCACCCCAACGACGAGAAGCAGCTCGACGAGGTCGAGGGGCAGCTCGCCGGCACGTACCAGAAGCTCCACCTGCGCGTGGCCACCCTCGACGGTGACGCGACCGCGTGGGTGTATGTCTTCAACGGGTACGAGGGCGGCCTGCCGACGGCCTGGTATCTCGCCGAGATCGCCAACGCGGCCGCGAAGGCGGGCGCCCCGGCGGACTACCTGGACGAGCTGCGGGGCCGGCCGACGAAGACCGCCATGCCTTAGAGCGGGCGCTCGTAGACGTCCGCCGCGAACACCACCGTCATGCCGACGCCGGTGTAGAGGTGGTATGCGCCCGTCGGGTTGGTCAGGTCGACGCCGAGCCCGGCCGACGTGCGCCCCTTCGCCGCGTAGGTCGCGAAGGCCGTCCGCAGCAGCGCGCCGCCGAGCCCGGTCCTGCGGTGCCCGCGCAGCACGGCCAGGTTCTTGATCCAGCCCTCGCCGTGCTCGACGGCCTGGTCGGCGGACTGCAGCACGCCGACGATCTCGCCGGCGCCGCTCACGGCCACGAACCACTCGTCCCAGCTGATCGACGGCAGGCTGTCCAGAGCCGCGCGCCAGTCGTCGTAGGGCGTCGGCTGGAAGTCAGGGGTGTCGGCGAACGCCGACTCGAGCACCTCGTGGAAGCGCGGCAGGTCCCCGGGCGTGACCGGGCGGATGCCGAGGCCGGCCGGGGCGGTCTCGTCGCCGGTCAGCGGGCGGCGCATCCTGGCGTGCCGTTTGACGAAGGCGAAGCCGCCGGCCTGCAGTACCGACACCAGCGCCGCCTCCGAGGCGAGCGTCCCGGCGCGCAGGATGCCCTGGGTGACGCCGTTGCGGCGGGCGCGGTCGGCGGCCCGGGCGACCGCCAGCTCCAGCAGTGGCGCGTAGGCGGGCTCGCCGCGGCCGGGCCACCCGTAGAGCTCGACGTTGTCCCGGGCGCCGCGCTGCGGGTTGTCGACATACGCCCAGGCGACCGGCTCACCGTCGGGGCCGGCGGCGAGCCACGTGTCGACCGCGGGGTCCTCGGACGGTGCGGTGAGCGTCGCCACGACCTCGTCCTCGGACCAGTCGGGCTCGCCGAGCGCGGCGATGTCGCTGGCCCGCGTGATGGCGAGGATGGCCGGCACGTCGCGCAGCGTGCAGCCGCGCACGGTCCAGCCGTCCACCCCCGGCAGCGCGCCCGGCCGTCCCGGCAGCGCGCCCGGGGCGGCGTCCGGTCCCGGCAGGTCACCCGGGGCGGCGTCCGGGCCCGGCAGGTCGCTCATACGGGCGCTCCTTCCCGGACGGTGGTGACGGCCGCGTCGAGGAGGTTGACCAGCTCGACGCGCTCGGTGGGGGCGAGGGCGCGGAACGCCTCGCCGGCGATCCGGTCGGTGAGGGCCTCGGCCCAGCTGCGGCGGCGCACCAGCGGCTCGAACGGCGGGAACGGCGGCTGCCAGCCGAACGCCGTCGCGCCGGACTCGCCCTCGGGCCCGGCGATGATCGCCTCCAGGGGGCTGAGGCCGCTGGCCCGGATCGCGAGGAGGTGCGCGGCGCCGCGGTGCTCGCGCAGCAGGTGGGCCAGGACCGCGGCGCGGGCGCCGGGCGAGTCGTCGGGCAGCGGCATCGCCCGCCACGCCGCGAACAGCGGCATGCCGGCCGTCTCGGCGCTCACCACGACCCGCTCGGCGAGCTCGACGAGCTTCGGCAGCGCGTAGAAGCTCTCCAGGTGCTCGCGGCCCCAGCGGCAGCACTCGTCGAGGTTGTCGGCGGCGATCTGCTCGGGCGGGGCGACCTTGCGGGCCGCGTCCCACCCGTCCTGCACCGCCGCGGGCGCGATGAAGCCGAGCGCCGCGGCGACCGTGTCGGCCCGCACGTCGCCGAGGGCGCCGCCGCGACCGGCGACGTAGAACGCCCAGCCGGTCAGCCCGATCTGCCGTGCCCGGCGCATGGTCTTGGGGTCGTCGCTGAACGCGCCGCCCAGCATCAGGACGGCCTGCTTCGCCGCCGCTGCCGCCTGCTCGGGAGTCACCCGGCTCATTCTGCCTGCTCGGGTGGATCACAGAGTAGGCACTCGTTCGTGGCGATGCGTCAGGTCGGGATCAGGACAGGTCCGCGAGGGCGTCCTGGGCGATTTTCACCCGTTTCTCGGCCGACCTGATCGCCTTCTCGGCGGCGGCGACGGCGCGCTCCGCCTCCGACCTGGCGGTCTCCGCGTCGTTCAGCTGCTGCAGCGCGGTCATCAGCTCGCGGCGGGCCTGCTTGACCGCTCTGGCGTGGTCCTCCTCGGCGCGGCGCCGCTCCTCCTCGCGCCTGCGGGCCTCGGCGCGCTGCTCCCGGTCGTCCTGGGTGGGGGCGGACCGTTTCGCCGTCACGGTGCCGACGCTCCGCTCGCCCTGCACCAGCCGCAGCTGTGGCCTCGGGGTCTCCCCGAAACCGGTGTACTCGAGCGATTTCGTCAGCGCCCCCTGCCGTACCGCGGCCGCGACGTCGGCATCGGCCAGCGCCGCCGAAAGGGTGCCCTCCACCTCCACGAGTGAGACGGCGTCGCGGCCGGCGAGTCCCGCGGCCTCCTTCGCCAGCGCGGAGACGGTCGCGCGGCGGCGGGTGGACAGCTCGCGCAGCTCGGCCCCCCGCAGGTCGCGCTGGGCGTCGCGGAGCTGCTCACCGAGCTCCAGCAGCTCCTCGACCAGGTCGGGCCGCTCGTGGGCGAGGAGGTTGACCAGCCACGCGGCGACGGTCGGCTTGCGCAGCTTGCCGATCGCGGCGGCGAGCCCGGTGTCGCGGGCCTTGCGGGCCTTCGCGACCTCCTCGGACCGGACCGCGACGAAGTCCTCCGGCGGCGCCGAATACAACCTGGCCACCACGGCGGCGAGCGCATCGTCCACCATCCGATCGTAGGATCAGCGGATGCGCGCGGACGTCTATTTCTCCCTCGATGTCGAGGCCGACGGCCCGATCCCGGGGCCCTACTCGATGGTGAGCGTCGGCCTGGCGGTCGCCGGGCGGTCCGACGGGGTGTTCGTGGCCGCGGACCCGACCGCCGACACGTTCTACCGGGAGCTGCGCCCGATCAGCGACGACTTCGTCCCCGAGGCCCTGGCGGTGTCCGGGCTGGACCGGGCGGCGCTGCTGCGCGACGGCGCCGACCCGGCCGCCGCGATGGGCGAGCTCGGCGACTGGGTGACCCGCGTCGCGGGCGACGGACGGCCCGTCATCGTGGCCTACCCGGCCGTGTTCGACTGGATGTTCCTGTACTGGTACCTGCTGCGCTTCACCGGCCGCAGCGTCTTCGGCCACTCCGGCTGCCTGGACATCAAGACCCTCTACGCGGTCCGCGCCGGCGTCCCCATCGGCGCGGCCGTGAAGAGCCGCATGCCGGCGCACCTGCTGTCGAAGCGCCGGCACACCCACCACGCGCTCGACGACGCCGTCGAGCAGGCGGAGCTCTTCGCGAACCTGATGGCCTGGCGGCCTTAGACCGACTCGCCCGGGTCGAGCCTGGTGTACCGCGTGCCGGACAGCCTGGTCATGTGGCCGGTGACCATCTGCTGACCGGCGTCCACGAGCAGGCTGTCGTGCAGGGCGAACGCCCGCTCCGGCGCGACCGCCCGGGTGAAGTCGATCGCCTCGGCGAGCTTCAGCCACGGTGCGGACACCGGCACGAACAGCGTCTCGATCCGCTCGTCCGGCACGTGCAACGCGTCGCCGGGGTGATAGAGCGGCCCGGCCGGGGTGTCGATCACGAAGCCGATGTTGACGATCCGCGGGATGTCGGCGTGGATCACCGCGTGCTGCCCGCCGACCGCGCGGACCGTCATCCCGGCGGCGACGAACGTGTCGCCGGGGGCGACCGCGTAGACGTCGGCGTCGAGGTCGGTCAGCTGCGCCTCGACGTCGGCGTGGGTGTGCACGGTCAGCTCGGGACGCTTCAGCCCCCGCAGCGCCTCGATGTCGATGTGGTCGAAGTGCTCGTGCGTGACCAGGACCGCGTCCGCGCCGTCGAGCGCCTCCGCCTCGCTGAAGACCCCCGGATCGATCACCAGCACCCCGCCGTCGTGCTCGATGCGCAGACAGGCGTGCGTGAACTTGGTGATGCGCATGGCCGGTCTCCCTTTCGCCGTGCTCTTGCCGTGGCTTCGCCGTGTCGTAACCGTGACTGTGCACCCGGGAACCGGCGTGGCGCCCTCCTGCGTCCCAAGGTGCAGTTCGATCGCTCCGGTCGACCCTACCCAGGAGGCGTCATGTCAGTCAGGCGCACCAGACTGTTCCTCACGGTGGCAGGTGCCGTGCTGCTCGTCGCGGTGAGTGGCTGCGCCGCCGACAAAACGGACTCTGCCAGCACCAGCTCGGCGAAGGACGCCGGGGTCCCGGCGGCCGGCGGCATGGCGCAGGAGGGCGGCGCCGGCCCCGCGCCCGCGAAGGAGCCCGTCCAGGACCCCAACGCCAACAAGGTCCCCGACAACCTCGACACCGAGAACCGTTCGATCATCTACGCGGGCACGATGACGGTCCGGGTCGACGACGTCGACGCCGCGGCCGCGAAGGCCATCTCCCTCGCCACCGCAGCGGGAGGCTTCGTCGGCGGCGACAACCGCCGGCGCGACGACCGCCGCTCCACGGGCACCCTGGTCCTGCGCATCCCGGCACAGAAGTTCACGCCGACCCTGGAGCAGCTCAAGGACCTCGGCGACGAGGAGAACCGCACCATCACCGCGCAGGACGTGACCGACCAGGTCGTCGACGTCCAGGCCCGCCTCGACAACGCCACGGCGAGCGTCGACCGCATCCGCGCCCTGCTGGCCCGGGCCACCACGATCGGCGAGATCACCTCGCTGGAGTCGGAGCTGTCCCGGCGCCTGTCGGACCTGGAGTCGCTGCAGGCCCGCAAGCGCAAGCTCGACGGCCTCACCGCCCTGTCCACGATCACCCTCCAGCTCCTCGGCCCCGAGGCCGCGATCACCCGCGACAAGGACGAGATCGGCATCGCCGCGGGCTTCAAGGAGGGTCTGAAGGCGTTCCTGGCCTCGCTCCAGGTGGCGCTGACGGTGCTCGGCTGGCTGACCCCGTGGATCCTGCTGCTGGGTGTTCCCGTGTACCTCCTGGTCTGGCTGATCCGCCGTTTCCGCCCCCGGCGGCCCGTCCTGGCCGCCGCCGGTCCTCAGGCCGGGCCGCTGCCCGGCTGGACCGCCCCGCCGCCTCCGGCCGGGCCGCGCCCGGCGCCGGGTCACGCGCCCCAGTCCGGCCCGCGCACGGCCGCGCTGATGACGGGTCGCGGCCCGGTCTCCGCCCCGCCCGCCGTCCGCCCCGCCACGGCCCAGACCTCCGCACCGCCCGCCGCCGGGCCGGTCTCCACGCCGCCCGCCGGCAGTGCTGCCGCGACCGAACCGGAGCCGGACTCGTCCGGCACGGAGACGGCGGAGGGCGGGCCGAGGTCGGAGGTGCCGCCGTTCCCGGCGCTGTCGAAGCGGGACGACGACGACCCGAAGGACCGCTGAACCATCCCGACCGGGCCCGGTGCTTCACCGGGCCCGTCAGGGGTTCGCCGGCGGGTTCGCGGCCGTCGGGGGTTCGTCCGAGGGGTCCGACAGGACCGTCACGAGGCCGGCCACGGCGGTGGCGAAGGCGGGACGCTGCTGGTAGCCGGAATGACCGTCGATCTTGGGGTACACCGTGTCACCCGCGGCGATGTCGAAGCCCGGCGGGTCGACCAGCCGCACATCCCGTGCGGCGGGTGACTGGACCGGGCCACCGATCGGGTCGGTGTCGCGCCACAGGTTGACCCAACGGGGGCCGTGCTGCCCCGCGTCGAGGACGCCATCCCCGGGGCGGGACAGCACCGCACCGATGCGTCCCAGCACGGCGTCGTTGACGTAGGCGGGGAAGAACCGGGCGTACAGGCGGCGCAGCGGCGAACCGTAGGTCAGCAGCGCGGTCCGGGCCTGCGCCTCCGGCGGCAGCTGCAGGACGGTCGCGGCGGCCAGGACGGTGCCCTGGCTGTGCCCGGACAGGATGACGCCGCCCTGCTCGGCGGCGAGCCACCCGGCGCGCCGGACGAGCTCCGGCACGGCCCGCTCGGCATAGCACGGGGGCGCGAGCGGATGGGCGGCGCGGGGCCAGAAGGTGCCCAGGTCCCACAGGACGCCCACGATGCGGCGGAAGCGTTGGTACCGGTACGCCAGCACCCCGATGAGCACGAGCGCGAAGACCGACAGGCCGATGAGGTAGGTGCCGAGGTTGACGACGGCCGACACCACCTCGGCGGTCGCGGAGCCCGAGCCGGCGAGCCGGATCGGCCGCCGGCCCAGCAGGGCGAAGCCGGTCGCGACGACCGCCGCCGCGGCCGTGGGGACGAACACCCACACGAGCATGCGGGCGACGTGGTCGGTGACGAGGGCGTCGGCGACCGCCTTGTCGACGTGTTCCGCCCGCCGCCCGTCGCGCTGCCGTCCGCCGCGGAAGTCGGCGTCGGTGACGACCCGGGCGTACCGGCGCAGGCGGCGCACCAGCGGCAGGCCCAGGACCAGGCCGACGAGCACGGCGATCACCAGAAGCAGGACGAAGCCGGCGGCGGCCCACTCGTACGCGGGCGGCGGCTCCAGCAGCAGGGGCGCCTGCGCGTAGTCGGCGGTGGTGGCGAGGGCCCGCCGGTTGAGCAGGTCGGCGACCCGGTAGGCCATGCCGGCCGCGAACGCGGCGGCGACACCGAGGCCGGTGCTCGCGATCAGCGGCCCCGCGAGGCCCTGCAGGAACGTGCCCCTGGGCCTGGTCGCGAGCACGACCGCGCCGAGGGCCAGCATGAGCAGGACCTGCACGGCGAAGAGCACGGTGACGGTGCCGCTGAGGACCGGCAGGCGGCCCCGCGCCTCCCACGGATCGCGGTTGAGGCAGGCGTACGCGATGACGAAGCCGGTCAGGACGACGGCGGCGTGGCTCATGACCCGCGTGAACGGCTTCGCCCAGGAGGCGGGCGCGTCGCGGTGCACGACGACGGTCAGGGTGACCGCGAGGATGCCCAGCAGCAGGATCGCGGCGGTCAAGGCGGCGAGCGCGTAGCCGAGGGGGTGCCGGTCCCGCGGGACGAGGACGCCGAGGAGCACCGCGTCGAGGGTGCCGAACGCGACGGCGATGTGCAGCGACCGGAGCCGGCCGACGAGGGGGCGGCCGTTCCAGAAGCAGGGGTGGGCGAGCCCGTCGCCGTCGCCGTCGGTCGTGACGGGGAACGCCTCGTAGCGGGCCCAGGTGCGCCTGCCGAGGAACCACAGGAACGCGATCGCGAGGACCGGGACCAGGGCGGTGACGGCGAGCCGCCGGCTGGTGCCGGCGTCGGCGAGGACCGCCAGCCAGCCGCGGCCCTCGAGGCAGCGGGCCTGTGCCGCGCACTGCCAGCCGACGAGGTCCATCGAGATCTCGGCGAACGACAGGACGAACGACGCGGTCATGGTCAGCGCGAACACGCGGGTCAGTGCCCGGATCGCCGTTCTGGCCCCGGTACCGACGTCGGGGCGCAGCCAGATCGCGACGTTGGCGAACATGAAGGGCAGCAGGAGCAGCCAGAGCGCGCGTGCCGCGGCACCGGCGGTGAGGTTGCCCCAGCGGTACGCCTCCAGGGTGACGCCGCCGGGGCCGGTGACGGCGCCGTACTCCGCGCGGGGCCGGAAGAACCCGGCGTCGGTGTCGCCCGCGACCCGCCGCAGCAACGGCCGGTCGAGGACGTCCTCCGCCGGGGTGCCGGTGACGCCGTGCACGCGCAATTCAGTGACCACGGCCTATAGCTACCAGGCCGGGGGATGTTTTAGAAGGCTCCCGCGCTCAGCGCGGCCAGGGCGGTGTGCACCATGACCCGGACGCCGTAGCCGATGGAGCGTTCGTCGACGTCGAACGCCGACTGGTGGATGTCGAACTTCTGGTCGGAGCCGGGCACGCCGACGCCGAGCCGGATCATCGAGCCGGGCACGCCGTCGAGGTAGAACGCGAAGTCCTCGCCGCCCATGCTGATCTCGGCCTCGACGACACGGTCCGGGCCGAGGGCGGCGCCGGCGGCACCGGCGATGACCGCGGTGGCGAGCCGGTCGTTGACGACGGGCGGCACGCCGCGGGTGTACTTGACCTCGACGTCGGCGCCGGTCGGCGCGATGACGTCGTGGACGAGCTTGGTGACCAGCTCCGGCACGTCGCGCCACGCGTCGCGGCTCAGCACCCGGATGGTGCCGCGGGCGACGCCCTCGATCGGGATCGCGTTGGCCGCCTCACCGGCCCGCACGGCGCCCCACACCATGGAGACCCCGGCGCGGGCGTCGAGCTTGCGGTCCAGCAGCGACGGCACGTCGACGAGGATCCGGCCGAGCGCGTGGACCAGGTCGGCGGTCAGGTGCGGCCGGGCGGTGTGCCCGCCGCGGCCGGTGAGCCGGACCTCGATCTTGTCGGCGGCGGCCGTGAACGGCCCCGAGCGGACCCCGACGAGCCCGACGGGCAGCTGCGGCGCGCAGTGCAGCGCGTAGATCGCGGCGACGTCCTTCAGCCCCCCGGCGGCGATGACGTCGGGCGCGCCGGACGGCATCGTCTCCTCGGCCGGCTGGAACAGCAACCGCACCCGGCCGGGCAGCTCGTCGCGCTCGGCGAGCTGCGCCAGGGCGAGCCCGACGCCGAGCAGGATCGTGGTGTGCACGTCGTGGCCGCAGGCGTGGCAGACGTTGTCGACCGTCGAACGGTAGGGCACGTCCTTGGTGTCCGGCAGCGGCAGCGCGTCCAGGTCCGCGCGCAGCGCGATGACCCGGTCGCCGTAGCCGATGTCGCACATGACGCCGTTGCCCTTGGGCAGCATGCGGGGCGAAAGACCGGCACGGGTCAGCTCGCGGGCGACGAGGGCCGCCGTCTCGAACTCCTGGCCGGAGAGCTCCGGATGCGCGTGAATGTGACGTCGTACGGCGACGAGCTCAGCGCCCCGGGAGGTGAGCCAGCGGTCGAGCTGACCGGGCAGCGGATCGGCCCCGGGTGGAGTCTCGGGCCAGGACGACGTCAACTTGCTGACCCGGGCCGCGGCAGCGGCGGGATCGGGCAGCGTCAGCGCTCTCGTCACGGTGAGTTCTCTATTTCGGTCTAAAGGAGCGGCCCGCCCCATGCGCGCCACGGACAGACTAACTGGGTCAAGGTGACGGAGCGCAACATCATTCTCGTGATGTTGAGATAGCTGAGCGTCACTTGATTGGTGCTGGAGGCGTAAAGATGCTGGCCTCGTCGGAAGTGTGCGGTCCGCTTCTGACAAGAACCCCTCACCTCCTACAACGGGTGACAGGCGCCACGGTCACGTGGTGTCGCGAGTAACTTTTCAGCTCGACGTGCAGTCCATCGTCGCCGCAGATCGACGCACAGTGACGAAAGACGTCGCAGAGTGGCATGAACCCGGGGGTCACCGCCGCACCGCGCGTCCGTCCAGCACACCGATCGGCAGGTGCACCAGGAAATCCAGGGAAAGTAGTCCCCCGATGTTCCGGATACGTTTCAGTCCCCTGCGTAGACGCTCCGCCCAACCCTCCGGGTTCCCCGAATCAGAGGATTCAATCCAACCGGTTCACGAGCGCGACAAGATCATCACGCACGGTTGCGTGCGGGTCACGGTACGGTGAAGGAGGGGACCCCACCTTTCTTAACGGGCGAGCAGCACGCAAGATAGGGGGGACCGCGGTCGTACAGCGAGAAAGTCATCTCCCCTCCATGACGACGGTTTACTGCCTGTGACTCAGCTCCCGACGTGGCACGGCGAGCCCCTGCCATCCACCGGCGCTCTGGCTTCCGCCGGAGCCGGGCGTGATCCTGCGCGCGGCCCTGAGCAGCGGGAGCCCCGCGAGCCTGGCTCCACGAGCATGCCCGTGCCCGGCCAACGAGCCGCCCCGGGCGTGGTGATCGGCGGGCGCTATGCGCTGCGCACCGCCATCGGTCACGGCGGCATGGGCACCGTGTGGCGCGCGAGCGACACCGTGCTGCGCCGCGACGTGGCGGTCAAAGAGGTGATCCTCCCGCCCAACATGGCGCCCAGCGACCGCGACTCGATGTATCAGCGGACGCTGCGCGAGGCCCGCGCGGCGGCGGCACTGTCCCACCCGGCCGTCGTCCAGGTGTATGACGTCGTCACCGAGGCCGGCCGCCCGTGGATCGTCATGGAGCTGCTCCAGGCCCGCAGCCTCGCCGAGATGATCGTGGAGGACGGCCCCCTGGCCGCCCGCGCGGTCGCCAAGATCGGCATCGCGCTGCTCGGCGCGCTCGAGGTCGCCCACGCCGCGGGGGTCCTGCACCGCGACGTCAAGCCGGCCAACGTGCTCATCGCCGGCGACGGCCGCTGCGTGCTCACCGACTTCGGCGTGGCCCGCATGCCCACCGACAGCGAGCTGACCACGCCCGGCATGGTGCTCGGCTCGCCGCACTTCATCTCCCCCGAGCGGGCGATCGGCGCCAAGTTCGGCCCGCCCAGCGACCTGTTCTCCCTCGGCGTGACGCTCTACACGGCCGTCGAGGGCCGTCCGCCGTTCGACCGGCGCGACCCGTTCGAGACGATGCGCGCCGTCGTCGAGGAGCCCCCGGCCCAGGCGGTCCGCGCGGGCCCGCTCGCCGGCGTGCTCTATGGCCTGCTGGAGAAGGACCCGGCCCGCCGCTGGAACGTCGAGACCGCCCGCGCGGTCCTGCGCGACCTGCTCGCCGGCCCCCTCGCCAGCAACGCGCCGGCGCACATGACCGACCCGTATGCCGTGGTCCGGCCCACGCACCAGCCGACCGTCGCGACCCCGCAGCACTCCCCGACCGGCCAGATCGGCGGCCGGGCGATGATCGCCCCCGGCGAGACCGTCAGCGGCGCCATGCGGCGCATGCACTCCGGCGGCCCGGTCAGCGGCGCCCCCGCCGGCGGCCAGCACCAGGCGGCCGACCAGCTGGAGCGCACCGACGCCAGCCGCTTCGCGGCCTACCAGGACGGCCCGCTCGGCACCACCGACTGGACCCAGGCCCCGGCCGAGCCCCCGAAGCAGCCCGGCACCGACCTCAAGCGCATCGTCACCCAGGCACCACGCTGGGCGAAGATCGCGGTCGCCGCGGGCGTCGTCGTGGTCCTGATCGTGGCGGTCTCGATGTCCGGCCTGTTCTCCGGCGGCGGCTCCGACAGCCAGTCGGGCAAACCCCCGGTCACCACGTCGAGCGCCCCGACCAAGCCGCTGCTGGACGTCGAGTCCTTCACCCACTCCGGCGGCATCACGGTCAACGTCCCGAAGGGCTGGACGAAGAAGCAGCTCGGCAACGCGAGCGCGCCCTACTGGGACATCACCGACCCGGCAGACCCCAACCGGCGCATCCGGGTCAACATCGAGAAGGCGTCACAGACCCCGCGCGCCTTCCTGGAGAGCGCCGAGAACCGGCTGAAGACCAACGCCTCCAGCTGCGCCCAGCCCTTCGGCCACGTCGACATGACCGAAAACAAGCTCGACGGCCACGACGCCGCCGTCCTCGAATACACCTGCGGCACCGGCGACCAGCAACGCCACGCACTGTGGAACGCGGTCGTCCAGGGCGGCAAGAGCTACCACTTCTTCGTGACCGTGCCCGAGGCCAGGTTCACCGAAAGCAAGATCATCTTCGACGAGATGGTCCGCTCGTTCAAGCTCAGCACCCCCACGACCACCACCTCCTCCTCAACGGGCCAGTAACCAACCCGCCCCGAGGGGCCTTTGGTGATCCGGAAGACTTTGTGCCGCCAGGAGCACCCAAGGTCTTCCGGATCACGAAACCCAGCCACCCCAGCCCGGCGCCAGACCGTCGTGCCCATGATCCGGAAGACTTTGCGTTGTCCAGGGTGCACAAGGTCTACCGGATCACGGAAGGCAGCCGGCCCACCCTCCGACCGGCCCGCTGCACCATGATCCGGAAGACCTTTTGCTGCTCCAGCGACCAGAACTCTTCCGGATCACGAAACCCAGTCACCCCGCCCGGCGCGTGGCCGGTGTGACCCGTGATCCGGAAGAGTTTGGGTAGCCAGGGGTGCACAAGGTCTTCCGGATCATGGAAAAGCGCGGCGGTGAGGCACCCGGGGATGGCACGCGGATGCGTAGGAAGCTGCCGCGCGCTCTGCGCGCTGGCAGTGCGTCGCGGAGCGGCGCATTGGGGGGCTCCGGGGGTGAGAATCCCCCCGGCGGGACCCGCGCGGAGCGTGGGGCAGCGAGCCAATCGCCGAAGGCGACACAGCGGGTAACAGCACCCGCGCGGAGCGTGGGGCAGCGAGCCCATCGCCGAAGGCGACACAGCGGGAAACAGCGTAAAACAATGCTAAGAACTAGGGATGAGTGAGCTGCGCGCCGAAGCGGAGGCCTGGCTGGCCGACGATCCTGATCCTGCCGGCCGGGACGAGCTGCGGGCCGTCCTCGACGACAGCCGGGAGCTGCAGGACCGGTTCGCGGGGCCGTTGACGTTCGGGACCGCCGGGCTGAGGGGGCCGCTGCGGGCCGGGCCCAACGGCATGAATCTCGCCGTCGTGCGGGGTGCCGCCGCAGGGCTCGTCCGGTGGCTGGCGGACACGGGGACCGAGGGTCCGCTCGTCGTCGGGTACGACGCCAGGCACGGCTCGAAGGCGTTCGCGGAGGAGACCGCCAGGGTCGCGACCGGGGCGGGCCGGCGGGCGCTGGTGCTGCCCCGGCCGCTGCCGACGCCGGTCCTGGCGTTCGCGGTGCGGCATCTCGGCGCGGCCGCGGGGGTCATGGTGACCGCGAGCCACAACCCGCCGCAGGACAACGGGTACAAGGTGTATCTCGGCGACGGCTCGCAGATCGTGCCGCCCGCCGACCGGGAGATCGAGCGGGCGATCCGGGCCGTCGGGCCGCTGCGGGACGTCCCGCTCGGCGACGGCGGCGAGACGCTCGGCGAGGACGTGCTCGACGCGTACGTGGACGGGGCGCTGGGGACGGTCGAGCCCGAGGTGCCCAGGGATCTGGTCGTCGCGTACACGCCGATGCACGGTGTGGGCAGGGACGTGTTCGTCCGGACGATCACCGAGGCGGGGTATCCGGCGCCGGCGGTCGTGGCGGCGCAGGCCGAGCCCGACCCGGACTTCCCGACCGTGGCGTTTCCCAACCCTGAGGAGCCCGGCGCCACCGATCTGCTGCTGGCGCTCGCCGACGAGGTGGACGCGGACATCGCGATCGCCAACGACCCGGACGCCGACCGCTGCGCCGTCGCCGTCCGTACGAAGGCGAATGCGCATGACCGGAAGTGGCGGCTGCTGCGGGGTGACGAGGTGGGGGTGCTGCTCGCCGACCACCTGATGCGCCGCGGCGTGAAGGGCCTGTACGCGACGACGATCGTGAGCTCCAGCCTGCTGTCGCGGATGTGCGAGGCGCACGGGGTGGGCTACGGCGAGACGCTGACCGGCTTCAAGTGGATCGTGCGGGCCGGCGACGACCTGGTCTACGGCTACGAGGAGGCGCTCGGGTACTGCGTCGCCCCCGGCCACGTCCGCGACAAGGACGGGATCACCGCCGCGCTGCTGGTGTGCGAGCTCGCCGCCGGGCTGAAGTCCGAGTTCAAGACCCTCGGCGACCGGCTCGACGAGCTGGCACTGCGGCACGGGGTGCACGCGACGGACCAGCTGAGCGTCCGCGTCGACGACCTCGCCGACATCGCGACGGCGATGGCCACGATCCGGCGGCGGCCGCCGGTGGCGCTGCTCGACGAGCCGGTGCACCTGGTCGAGGACCTGCTACCGGACGCCGACGTGCTGATCGTTCGGGCCGGCACGACCCGGGTGGTGGTGCGGCCGTCGGGGACGGAGCCGAAGCTGAAGGCGTACCTGGAGGTGGTCGAGCTGGTCGTGGACGGTGACGTGGCCGCCGCCCGCGAGCGCGCCCAGGCGTCCCTGGTGGCGCTGCGGACGGAGACCGCGCTGGCGCTCGGCCTCAGATGACGGCGGAGAAGACCGTCGACGCGGCCAGCTGCCGGAAGGCCGAAAGGGCCTCCGGCGAGCTGTCCGGCCGCGTGTCGCCCTTCGGCGCGTTCGGCGAGTCGAAGTAGACGAGGGCCTTGATCGCCGGGAACCTGCCGAGCTGCTGGCGGACCGTCGAGTAGATCCACGCCTTCTTCGTGGGGTCGGCGGCGTGCTCGTACACCCCCCACTCCGCGATCATCAGGGGCTTGTTGCCGTGCGTGCGGGTGATCCAGGTGTAGAACCCGGGCCACTTCGCGGGGTCGGAGGTGCGGTCGACCAGGTACGCGAAGTCGCCGTGGCCGTAGCCGCCGGGCTTGGCGAAGAGGTACGGGTCCATGCCGACCCAGTCGACGACGTCGTCGCCCGGGTACAGGTCGCCGAACCACGGCTGCACGCACCACGGCTCGTAGGCCATGTAGACCATCACGAAGACGACGTTCGTGACGCCGGCGGCGCGCAGGCGCAGGACCGTGTGCCGGTACATCGCGGCGTAGTCGCGGGCGGTCATGCCGCCGCCGGCGCGCACGTCGTTCTCCGGCTCGTGGTGCAGCGCGACGAACAGCTTGCCGGGGAACGCCTTCAGCCGGGCCGCGGCGCGGTCGATGCGGGCGTCCTGCCCGCCGGCGGCCACGTCGGCCCAGGTGGTGTTCCAGGCGACCTTCCAGTTGGCGAACAGGATCCGCTTGCGGGACTGCTTGACCACGGCGATCTCGTCGGCGGTCGGCCAGACCTCGTCGCCGCGGTGGTAGGAGTGCAGGATGTCGGCGGGCCGGCCGGTGGTGCGCTCGAAGTTCGCCAGGGCCTGCGACGACTTCAGGTCCGTGAACGCGCCCGGCGCGACCCCCCACAGCAGCCCGCAGCCCGGCACGAGCTTCGCGTCGAGGCCGCAGAGTCCGCCCGCCTCGGCCGCCTTCGACGCGGGCGGCTTTCCCGCCGCCTTCGAGGGCGTGCCGGCGGTGCCGAGGCCGGACCCGTCCGCGTGCTGCGTCGCCGGTACGGCATCAGCCCGCACCGAGGCCGGTGAGGCCTTCGGATCGGGCCGGCTGACGGCGGTCGCGGCGAGGGCTCCGGAGCCGGCGAGGATGCCGGCCGTGACGACGACGGCGAGGACCGGATGGGCGCTGAGGAAGGAGCGTCGGTGCTTCATCGCCGGTCACCGTAGGCCGCTGCTCAGCCCTTGAGGCAATGGCTGAGCAGCGGATATCCCCCGATCCGGCGACGAAGCTTAAGCCGGACTTCAGAATCTGGGCATGCCGCCGAACTGCCGGTCGCCCGCGTCGCCGAGGCCCGGGACGATGTACATGCGCTCGTTGAGCTTCTCGTCGATCGCGGCCGTGACGAGCCGGATCGGCAGCCCGGAGTCGGCGAGCCGCTCGATGCCGGCGGGCGCGGCGAGCACGCACAGGACCGTGATGTCGGTCGCGCCGCGGTCGACGAGCAGCTTCACGCAGTGCAGCAGCGAGCCGCCGGTGGCCAGCATCGGGTCCAGCACCAGGACCGGGATGCCGGTCAGGACGCCGGGCAGGGACTCCATGTAGGCGCGCGGCTCGTAGGTCTCCTCGTCGCGGGCGAGCCCGACGAAGCCCATCGAGGACTCCGGCAGCAGCGCGAGCGCGGAGTCGGCCATGCCGAGCCCGGCGCGCAGGACCGGCACGAGCAGCGGCGGGTTGGCCAGCCGGGTGCCCTCGGCCATCGCGACCGGGGTCTTGACCTGGAACTGCTCGGTGGCGAACGACCTGGCGGCCTCATACACGAGCATCGTGGTGAGCTCGTGCAACGCGGCACGGAACTGGCCGTTGTCGGTCCGTTCGTCACGCATCGCGGTCAGTCGCGACTTGGCCAGGGGGTGATCCACCACGAGTACGTCCACAGGGACTGAGCTTAGACTCAGCCCATGACCCTCACCGCCGAGGTCGCGCGCTCACAAGGCGCCCTGCGGACCTTCCTGCACGGTTTGCCCGGTGTCGACCAGGTCGGCGCGGAGCAGCGCGCCGCCATGCTGGGCACCCGGTCGATCAAGACGACGGCGAAGGCGCAGGCCCTGGACCTGGCGATCCGCATGGTCGACCTGACCACCCTCGAAGGCTCCGACACCCCCGGCAAGGTCCGGGCGCTGTGCGCGAAGGCGGTCCGGCCCGACCCCGCCGATCCCACCTGCCCCAGCGCCGCCGCGATCTGTGTGTACCCGTCGATGATCGCCGTCGCCGCCGAGGCGCTGCGCGGCAGCGGGGTGCACCTGGCCAGCGTCGCGACCGCGTTCCCGTCCGGGCAGGCGCCCCTTGAGGTGAAGCTCGCCGACACCCGGGCCGCGGTCGCCGACGGCGCCGACGAGATCGACATGGTGATCAAGCGCGGCGCGTTCCTCGCCGGGCGCTACGCCGAGGTCCACGACGAGATCGTGGCGATCAAGGAGGCGTGCGGCGACGCGCACCTCAAGGTCATCCTGGAGACCGGCGAGCTGGCGACGCTGGACAACGTGCGGCGCGCCTCGTGGCTGGCGATGCTGGCCGGCGCCGACTTCATCAAGACCTCCACCGGCAAGATCCAGCCGGCCGCGACGATGCCGGTGACGCTGGTCATGCTGGAGGCCGTCCGCGACTTCCGGGCCGCGACCGGCCGGACCATCGGCGTCAAGCCCGCCGGCGGCATCCGCACCGCCAAGGACGCGATCAAGTATCTGGTCATGGTCAACGAGACCGCCGGCCCCGACTGGCTGGAGCCGGACCTGTTCCGCTTCGGCGCCTCCACGCTGCTCAACGACCTGCTCATGCAGCGGACCAAGCTCGCCACCGGCCACTACGCGGGCCCCGACTACTTCACCCTGGACTAGGCGATGGACTTTCAGTACGCACCCGCGCCGGAGTCACGCTCGGTCGTCGACATCCGGTCCTCCTACGGGCTGTTCATCAACGGCGCGTTCGTCGACGGGCGGGGCGAGTCGTTCAAGTCCGTCAACCCGGCGACCGAGGAGGCCCTCGCCGACATCGCCGCGGCCTCCGCGGAGGACGTCGACGCCGCGGTGCAGGCCGCGCGCCGCGCCTTCGACACTGTGTGGGGCCCGATGCCCGGGCGGGAACGCGCCAAGTACCTCTTCCGCATCGCCCGGATCATCCAGGAGCGGGCCCGCGAGCTGGCGGTGCTCGAGTCCCTGGACAACGGCAAGCCGATCCGGGAGTCCCGCGACGTCGACGTGCCGCTCGTCGCCGCCCACTTCTTCTACTACGCGGGCTGGGCCGACAAGCTGACGTATGCCGGCTTCGGCCCGGACCCGAGGCCGCTCGGCGTCGCCGCTCAGGTCATCCCGTGGAACTTTCCGTTGTTGATGTTGGCGTGGAAGATCGCGCCGGCGCTCGCCGCCGGCAACACGGTCGTGCTGAAGCCGGCCGAGACGACGCCGCTGACGGCGCTGCTCTTCGCCGAGATCTGCCAGCAGGCGGAGCTGCCGCCGGGCGTCGTCAACATCGTCACCGGCGCCGGGGACACCGGGCGGCTCCTGGTGGAGCACGCGGGCGTCGACAAGGTGGCGTTCACCGGCTCGACCGAGGTCGGGCGGGCCATCGCCCGGTCCGTCGCCGGCACCCGGAAGAAGGTCACCCTGGAGCTCGGCGGCAAGGCCGCCAACATCGTCTTCGACGACGCCGCCGTCGACCAGGCGGTCGAGGGTGTCGTCAACGGCATCTTCTTCAACCAGGGGCACGTCTGCTGCGCCGGGTCGCGGCTGCTGCTGCAGGAGTCCCTGGCCGAGGAGTTCCTCGACGCCCTGAAGCGGCGGATGGCGCAGCTGCGGGTCGGCGACCCGCTGGACAAGAACACCGACGTCGGCGCGATCAACTCCTCGGCGCAGCTGGCCCGCATCCGGCAGCTGTCGCAGATCGGCGAGGACGAGGGCGCCGCCCGCTGGTCGGCACCCTGTGAGCTGCCGTCGCGTGGGTACTGGTTCGCCCCGACCATCTTCACCGGGGTGACCCAGGCGCACCGCATCGCCCGGGAGGAGATCTTCGGCCCCGTGCTGTCGGTGCTGACGTTCCGTACCCCCGACGAAGCCGTCGAAAAGGCCAACAACACGCCCTACGGGCTCTCCGCCGGGATCTGGACCGAGAAGGGGTCCCGCATCCTGCACGTCGCGGACCGGCTCCGGGCGGGTGTCGTGTGGGCCAACACGTTCAACAAGTTCGACCCGACGTCACCCTTCGGCGGCTACAAGGAGTCCGGCTACGGGCGTGAGGGCGGCCGTCACGGGCTGGAGGCCTACCTTGAGCACTGAGTCACCGGCGCGGCTCGCCGTCCGCAAGACGTACAAACTCTTCATCGGCGGCGCGTTCCCCCGCAGCGAGTCCGGGAGGTCCTACCAGGTGCACGCAGCCTCCGGCGACTTCCTCGCCAACGCCGCGCTCGGCTCCCGCAAGGACGCCCGCGACGCGGTCAAGGCGGCCCGCGCGGCCGCCGGCAAGTGGTCCGGCGCGACCGCCTACAACCGCGGCCAGATCCTCTACCGGGTCGCCGAGGTCCTCGAGGGCCGGCACGACCAGTTCGTGGCCGAGGTGAAGGCCGCGGAGGGCGTGTCCCGCAAGGAGGCCGCCGCCCTGGTGGACGCCGCGATCGACCGCTGGGTCTGGTATGCGGGCTGGTCGGACAAGGTCGCGCAGATCCACGGCGGGGCCAACCCGGTCGCCGGGCCCTACTTCAACCTGTCCGCGCCGGAGCCGACCGGGGTCGTCGCCGTGGTCGCGCCCGCCGCGTCGTCGCTGCTCGGGCTGGTCAGCGTGATCGCGCCGGCGATCGTGACGGGCAACACCGTCGTGGTCGTCGCCTCCACCGACCGGCCGCTGCCGGCGATCTCCCTGACCGAGGTCCTCGCCACCTCCGACCTGCCCGGCGGGGTCGTCAACGTGCTCACCGGGAAGGTCGCAGAGATCGCGCCGTGGCTCGCGGCGCACATGGACGTCAACGCCATCGATCTCACGGGTGTGACGGACGACACTCTCGCGAAGGAGTTGGAGGTCGCGGCGGCGGAAAACCTGAAGCGGGTGATCCGACCTGCAGACCCCGACTGGGCCGCCGACCCGGGGGTGTCCCGCATGCTGGCACTACTGGAGATCAAGACGGTCTGGCACCCCAAGGGGGTCTGACCGTCGCAGACCGGGCACACTAGGGTGTTTGTGCGCGAGGCCATGTAAGTGAGCAGTGTGCCCGCACGCCGAGCCGACTACGGAGGTCACAGTGGCCCGCCAGTCTTCCCGTCCGTCCTCATCACGTCCGGCGTCCTCGCGCCCGGCGGCAGCGAAGAAGAGCACCCCGGCCGCGGCTGAGCCCGCCTCCGTCGAGGAGCCGCTCGACGAGGCCCCCGAGGCCGCCGAGATCTCCGACACCACCGCCACGGCCGACGTCGTCGAGGACGTCGACGCGGTCGAGGACGACGAGGTCGAGGCCGCCCTGGACGACGAGGACGACGACGCCGACCTCGACGAGGAGGACGACCGCAAGGAGCGCTCCGCGCAGGCCGACGCGATGTGGACCGACGTCAACATCGAGCCGGTCGAGATCGCGCTGCGCACCGGCGTCGGCTACACGCTGCGGGCCTACCGGCTGTCGACCGAGCTCACCCCGACCGAGCTGGACGAGGAGGAGGACGACTTCGCGATCCTCCACCGCCGCGAGGCGGACGTCGACGAGGACGAGGTCGTCATCCTCGACGAGAACGCGGAGCTGTTCGCCGACGAGGAGCCCGAGCCGGCCGTTTCGAAGGCGGCGAAGCCGGCGAAGAAGTCGCGCGACGAGGACGACGAGGACGCCGCCGACGCCGACGTCGTCGACCTGGACAAGTCGGACAAGGCCGACGAGGACGACGAGGACGACGACTCGGATGACGCCGACGAGGCGGCCGAGGCCGACGAGATCGCCGACGACGAGGATGAGGATGAGGAGGAGCCCGAGGAGGTTCCCGCGTTCCTCAGCCACCGCGGCAAGCTGCTGCTCTTCCGCAGCGCCGAGGGCCTCGTCGAGTTCGTGAAGTCCGACGCGGAGCACGACCTGCGCCAGCTCGACACGTGGAGCAGCCTGAAGACCCGCATCACCGCCTCGTCGGTCGCGCCGAAGGACGAGGACCGCTACGAGCTCGACCTCGTCGTGGAGAACCTCCGCGGCGGCCAGGACGCGTGGGACGCCGACCTGCTCATCGCGGCCGGCGAGGCCGCCCGTGACCTGGCGCACGCGCTGCGGCTCGAGCCCGTCCGCACCGCCCTCGCCCCCGGCTCACCCCTCGACGACCTCGACGAAGCGCTGCGTGCGGCGGCCGGCGGCGGCGTCGGTGGTTTCTTCGCCAAGCGGCGTCTCAAGAAAATCGGGGCACAACAGGCAGCCCTCGGCTGGCGGACCATAATCGGCAAGATTTCTGCCGTCGTGGACTGGCGTGATTGATTTGTGACCGACAGGATCTAAGCCGTGGGCATTCTGGCACGGCGGGCTCGACCCGGCCTTTGACCGGACGGGTGGCGACGGTGCGCGACGATCAGCCGATGAGGTAGTTCAACCGAAACGGCTGATCGCGTCATCCGCCCGCAACCTGTTTAGTAGAGGTCGTTCAGTTTGACCTGCGGTAACACACGGCGGGGCGCCGGGACACGTCCCCGCCGACGTGGTGAAAGCTCAACTGATGTCCCGAGAGGAGGACGACGCGGTGGCGCTCGTTCGGGTGTACTGCGGTCTGGCGTCGGCTGATCTCGCCGAGCCGCAGTCAAGCTCCGAAATCTGGTTGACCGTCGCGGTCGTCGACGACGCCGGCCGACTCATCGACATCTGCGAGGTGAGCGACGACGCCGGCGGCTACGCCGAGCTCAGCGCGCTGCTCGCACAGCGCTCCGGCGGGCAGTCCGCCGTCGCGGTCGCGGCCGAGAGCGACGACCACGTCGTCACCCAGCTGCTCACCGCCGCCGGGCGCAACCTCGCCTTCACCGACGACGACTCGGCCGACGACTACGCCGAGCGCTTCGCCGACGACGAGTCGCCGGAGGAGATCCAGTCCAACGCCGCCGAGCGGCGCGCCGTGGGCCTCGCCCGGGCGCTGCAGGCCGGCGTCCTCTCCGCGGTCGGGCAGTCCCCGCCGCGCGACATGCTGCCGCTCAAGCCGGTCCTCGCCGCGCACGCCGCCGTCGTCTCCGGCCGGCAGAGCGCCGCGGCGACGCTGCGGGAGGTGCTCCGCGAGCTGTATCCGGCCGCGCTGCGCGCCTACCCGGACCCGGCCGAGGCCATCCCCCTCGCGATCCTCGACGCGCTGCCCGAGCCGGGCATCCTCGGCGGCGGCGCCGCCGGGCGCAACCGGGACGCCCAGGTCGCCACCGAGCTCGCCGCGAGCGGGGTCGCCGACGCCGTGACGCTCGGCGAGGCCATCACCGCGCTGCGGGTCGCGATCGCCGAGACCCCCCGCCGCACCGGCGTCAACCGGGCCCTCACCGCCGCGGTCGCCGAGACCATCCGCCAGTCTGTCGCCGCGGTCCGCGCCTGCGACGCCGCCGCCGCCTCGCTCGTCGGTGTCCTCGCCGACAAGATGAGCCCGTCGCGGCTGCCCGGCCGCCAGCGGACCGGCTCGCCGCTGACCCCGGTCGCGCCGCTGCGCTCCGCGCCGCCCGCGGCCGTGTCCGCCGCAGGTCCCGCCGCCGGGCTTGCCGCCGGTCCCACGATCGGTGCGGTGCCCGCCGTCGGGCAGGACGCCCCGCCGACCCGCACCCGCGTCGCCGCCCGTGCCGCCGAGGCGGCCCGCGCCGCCGAGTCGACCGCCGCGGCCTTCAGCGCTCCGCCGGCCGGTGGCCGCACCAGTGCCGCGCAGGCGACCGGTGGACGCCGCCGCGCCCAGGCGGCACCCGCGCAGGCCCAGCCGCCGGCGGTCTCCGCTCCTCCGGCCGCCTCCGTCGTGTCCGGCCCGCCGTCGCACGCGGCCGTCGTGTCGGGTCCGCCCGCGGTGCCCTCGGCCCCGCCGGTCGCCGCCCCCGGGTATCAGCCCGCCGCGGCCTCCCACGGGCAGCCGGTCACGTCGACGCCGCCCGGCTACACGCCACCCGGGCAGCCGGTCACCTCCACGCCGCCGGCGTTCGGTGCTCCGGTCACGTCCACGCCGCCCGCCTACGTGCCCGCGGTCACCTCGACGCCGCCGGCCTTCGGGCAGCAGGTTCCTTCCGCGCCGCCGGCGTACGGGCAGCCCGTCACGTCGACCCCTCCCGGTTACGGGGTCACCTCGACGCCTCCGGCGTACGGGGTCACCTCGACGCCGCCCGGGTATCAGCCCGCCGCGGCCACCTACGGGCAGCCGGTCACGTCCACGCCGCCCGGCTACTCGCCGACCTTCCCGGGCGCGTTCGACGCACCGGGCGCGCCGGCGCAGGCCACGCCGCCGTATCAGCCGGCCGCCTACCAGCCGCCGACACCGACCTACGCGCCCGCGCCGCCGATCCCCCCGACGTACCAGCAGCAGCAGCCGGTCCCGGCGTCGATGCAGTCGATCCCGGTCCCGCTGCAGCCGGCGCCGCCGCAGCCCGTGCCGGTGGCTCCCCTGCCCGTCGCGCCCGCCCCGGTCGCGCCGCCGCCGGTCGCCCCGGCCCCGGTGATCCCGCCGCCGGCCGCCACGGAGCAGCCCACGTTCGCGTCGCTGATGCCGCCGCCTCCGCCGGGCATCGCCCCGCTGCTGGCCGACACCGGCTTCGACTTCACCCGCCCCTCCTCCGCGCCTCCGGCCGCTCAGGAGAGCGACAGCGGCGCGATCAGGCTCAGCGACCTCAGCTCTCTCAGCGAGCCGCCGACCCTGGCCCCGGCCATGCCGGCGCCCGCGTCGCGGACCGGCTGGCCGCTGGGCGGCGCGGACGCGGCCGACGCGTTCGACGGCGACCCGCTGAACATGACGACGTCGGCGTTCGCCACCCCGTCGTCCGACCTCAGCAGCCTGCCGCGGATGAGCGACCTGCCGAAGCCCCCGGCCGAACTGCAGGACCTGGAGACCAGCGGCGAATTCGGCCGCCGGTCCGAGCGGTCCGAGCTGCTCAGCAGGTCTGAGCTCAGCCGGTCCGCCGCCGCCGAGACCTCGCCGGCCGGCGCGGAGCCGGCGCGTGGGCGGCGCGCCAGCCGCACCGACAGCCGCACCGAAGAGGCGGCCCCGACCGGTCGCCGCGCCCGGTCCGAGTCGACGGCCCCGGCCGCGTCCGAGTCCGCCGCGACGCCCCCGCGGTCCGAGCGGTCCCGGACTGAGATCCCCCGCTCCGAGCGGTCGCGGACCGAGATCCCGCGGTCCGAGCGGTCCCGCACCGAGATCCCCCGGTCGGAGCGGTCGCGGGCCGAGCGCCCCGTCGAGCTGCCCCGCCAGCGCGAGGGTCGCGTCCCGCCGCCGTGGCAGACCGGCGACCTGCCGGCCGAGCCCGCCGGTCTGCGGCTCGTCGAGCCCGCCCCGGTGCCGGACCCGGCGCTCACCGGCTACGGCGACGAGCTCAGCGGTGAATACAGCGGCGAGTTCCGCTTCGAGCCGCCGGCGCTGCGCCTGGTCGAGGACCGCCCCGCCGCCGAGCGGGCCACGGCACGCAGCAGCGGCACCGGCGCGGGCCGCAGCCGCCGCGCCGCGGCCGCCGAGTCCTCCGCGCTGGCCTCCGGTGCCGATGCCGCCTCCGGCTCCGGTGCCGCCGAGGCGGACGGTGACCTGTTGATATTCGCCGCGGCACGATCCGCGTGGTTCACCGACTGGGACGCCGACAGCGAGTCCGAGACCCCGGCCGAGCGCCCGGCGGTCAGCTGGGACAACCAGAACGACTCCGCCTGGCGCCTGGCCGAGGAGGCCAGCCAGCCGAAGCTCGGCGACGAGACCTCGACGGGCCTGCCGCGGCGCGTGCCGCAGCAGAACCTGGTGCCCGGCTCGCCGATCAACGCCCCGGAGCGTCCGCTGCGCATCGTCCGCGACGCGGCGCAGATCGCGGCGCACACCACCGGCTACTTCCGCGGCTGGCGCCGGGGCCAGGAGGTCGGCGGCTTCGCGGTCGGCGGCCGCCCCGGTCGCGAGGCGGCGGGCGGCTGGGACTTCAGCCGGGAGCGCGAGGCCAGCCGGGACTATCAGGAGCGCGAGTTCGAGTACCGCTCGGCACGCCGCTAGATCGTCATCCGGAAAGGGCCGCCCTCGAACTTCGAGGGCGGCCCTTCTGCTTGCCCGGATCCGCCGCGGTCCGCGACCCGACGGTTGCCCCGGTCCGCTGCGGTCCCGCGACCCGACGGCCGCCCCGGCCCGCCGCGGGTCCGCGACCCGACGGTTGCCAGGGTCCGCTGCGGTCCCGCGACCCGACGGTTGCCCCGGTCCGCTGCGGTCCCGCGACCCGACGGCCGCCCCGGTCCGCTGCGGGTCCGCGACCCGACGGTTGCCAGGGTCCGCTGCGGTCCCGCGACCCGACGGCCGCCCCGGTCCGCTGCGGTCCGTGATGTGGCGGCTTCGCAGCGCCCATCTCGGCCCGTGCCGGTGGACGGCGCGTTGAGCGACCGTGAGGATGGCCTTCAGAGCGACAGAGAGCTCCACGAGACCGCCACCCACATTGGGATGCGTCTCAATGGCGACCCGGCCGCCTCCGGCCATCTCAGGGCGGCCTGAGACCGGCCCGGCGCGCAGCGGTGCGGAAACGAGCGCGCGCACCGTGCCCGCCCTGCTGAGGAGGCGGAGACGGTGCGCGCGTGGAGCGTGCGAGAGAGGGGTGGTGCGTTACGCGGGGGCGGTCGCCCGGGTGCGGCGCATCGAGAGCACGTATTCGACGAGGGAGATCAGGACGTTCTTCGTCGACTCGCGCGAGCGGGCGTCGCAGGACACGACCGGGACGTCGCTGGAGATGGCCAGCGCCTCCCGGACGTCGTCGGCGTTGTGATACTGCACGCCGTCGAAGCAGTTGATGGCGACGAGGTACGGCAGGCGCCGATGCTCGAAGAAGTCGATCGCGGCGAAACAGTCGGCGAGACGCCGCGTGTCCACCATGACGACAGCGCCGATGGCGCCGCGGACCAGTTCGTCCCACATGAACCAGAAACGGGTCTGGCCGGGGGTGCCGAACAGGTACAGGATCAGGTCACGGTCGATCGAGATACGACCGAAGTCCATCGCGACCGTGGTCGTCGTCTTGCCGGGGACATTGCGGGTGTCATCCACACCGACGCCGGCGGACGTCATGATGGCCTCGGTGGTCAGCGGCGTGATCTCCGAGACCGAGCCGACCAGTGTGGTCTTGCCCACGCCGAACCCTCCGGCGATGACGATCTTCGCTGACGTGACCCGCCCTGGGCGGACTGCCACGTCAGAGCCTCCGAAGTCCACTCAGCACCCTCTCAAGCAGTTCTGTGCCCACCGACTCGTTTTCGTCGAGCGAGGTCGGCTCGTACACCGCGACGAGTCCGTCGGCAGCCATGTCCGCCACAATGACCCGCGCGACACCCAGCGGAAGCTGCATGCGCGCCGCGATCTCAGCGAGAGACTGCAAGCGACCGTCGCAAAGCGTGGAAATGTATTGCTGTTCTTGTCCGTGAGCACCGCCCGGCCGAGAGTTGGCCGCGCGCCCGCGCACGGTGGTCTCGACCAGCGCCTCGATCGCAATGTCCAGCTTGGGCCGGGTGCGACCTCGGGTGACGGCGTACGGCCTGACCAACGCGCCGGTTGGTTCATCGCGCTCGGCCATGGTCGCCGTTCACCTCCTCACTCGTCGGGCCTCGTCAACAGCTGATGCGTCAACAGTTATTACGTCCGCTAATGCGTAAAGCACCTAGTTCAGTCTCAACCGAGCATCGATGCGGTCGGCCTGGGGGGTGGCGTCAACGCGTCACCGACCCGGTCGACCAGCAGCGCCATTTCGTATCCGACCTGGCCGACGTCGCACGCCCGGGCCGCGAGGACCGCGAACGAGGAGCCGTCGGAGATCGACATGAGGAACAGGAAACCGTTGTCCATTTCGACGACGGTCTGCAGCACCGCACCGCCCTCGAAGCAGCGGGAGGCGCCCTGCGTGAGGCTCACCAAACCGGAAGCGATCGCGGCGAGCTGGTCGCCACGGTCGCGCGGCAGGTCACGAGAGGCGGCCAACAGCAGACCGTCTGCCGAGACGGCTACCGCGTGGGCGACTCCCGGCACTCGGTCCGCGAAGTTGGCGAGCAGCCAACCGAGATCCTGCGTAGATGTCATGCCTCTTGCTCCTTGCCAACCTGCGAGTTTTGAGGCCCGGCCGAGGTGTGCTCCGGGGTTTTCGAGTCGTCGGACCGGGTGCGGCCGCGCTGAACGCCTCGGTGATACGCGGACAACAGACCACGCACGGACTCCGGCGTCCGCCGGTGGACCGTGGCGGGGTTCTTCTCCACCCCGCCGGGGACCAGCTGCGCTTGCGGCACGCGTTTTGGCAAACCCGTGTCGGTCGTCGCAAATTCCTGATCCTCGGCGAGTGCGGCGGCCGCCTGCCATCCTTCGTCTGCCGCAGTCTGCCAGTTTACCGCCGGACCGCCGGATCCCCGGTCGGCCGAACCTCGCGAAGCTTCACCCGGAACCCGGGTTTCAAATCGCTGCGGCGGCACGTATGCCGTGTCGCTGTAGGTCACCTCGACCGGTCGGGTCGAGGCACCGTTGGACGCGGGCGCCGGCGCCGCGGGAGCGGCCGGGGCCGCCGGTGCGGCGGCGACGGGCTCGTCGTCGAACTTCGGCGCCTTGCTGGTGGTCTGGAACCAGGCCGACTCCAGCTCGCGGAAGATCGGCAGCTCCATCGTCTCGTCGACGAAGCGCTGGCGGGAGTCGCCGGCGTCGCTGTCGGAGGCCGAGGGGTCCCAGTCGAGCCGGACCTTCGGGATCTCCGCGGTCATGTCGACCGGGGCCGCGTAGGGCTCGGGCTGCCGGTAGGGATCCGCGGCGGCATACCGGTCGGGCTGCTGCGCGGCGCCCGGAGCGGCGGGGCCGGAGGAGACCGGCGGCCAGGCGGGCGGTGCCGCCGCGGCCGGGGGCGGTCCACCGGCGTTGTACGCCGCGGGCGCGTCGAAGCCGCGCGGGCCGGGCGCCTCGGGGCGCTGCCGCGGGATCTGACCGCTGACCTCGTCCTCGGCGACCTCGCCGTCGACGGTCCAGTTCTCGTTGGCGCGGCGCTGCGGCAGCGGGTTGAGGTCGCCGGGCGACCGGCGGTCCTGGTCACCCTCGCCGTTGACGCCGGTCAGGTCCGACCACGCGGGCAGGCTGCGACCGGCTCCGGGACCCTGCTGGGCCGGCGGGCGCGGGCCGAAGCCACCGTCACGGGGACCGGGGCCGACCTCACGGGGTCCGCTGTCGCGGAAGGCGCTGGGTCCGCCGTGGCCGCCACCATACGGAGGCTGCCCGTTGGACGCCGGCGGCGTCTCCCGCCGCGGCGGGGCGCCGTTGGCGAAGCCGTTGACCGTCGGCCGCTCACCCGTGTGCGGGCCGGAGCCGAAGAGGCCGCTGCTGGTGAGCGTGCCGAAGCGCGGTCCACTGCCGTTGCCGCCGCCGCCGGCCGGGGCCGGGCCGCTCTCCAGTGCGAGCGGCGAGGCGAGCGGGGAGCGCGGCGCGGGCGTCGACGGGATCGGCCGGGCCTGGACCGTGTCGTTCGGTCCGACGGCGGGCATGCCCGCGGTCGGCATGCCGGCGTTGGCGCGGCCGGACAGGGCCCGCGGCACGAGGACACCGGCGGGCAGCGTCATGTCGGCGATGGTGCCGCGCTCGCGCGCGGCCCGCAGCTCGACCTTGACACCGTGCCGGGCGGCCAGCCGGGCGACCACGACGAGGCCCATCATCCGGGAGACGGCGACGTCGACCATCGGCGGGTTGGCGAGGCGCTCGTTGAGCTCGTTGAGCTGCTCGGGCGAGACGCCGATGCCGTGGTCCTCCACCAGCAGGACGGCGCGGTCGCCGACGCGGCGGGCCTCCACGATGACCGCCGAGTCCGGCGGGGAGAAGGCGGTCGCGTTGTCGAGCAGCTCGGCGACCAGGTGGACCATGTCGTTGACCGAGTGGGCCGCGATCTCGATGTCCCGGTCGATCATGCCGAACTCGATGCGCGTGTAGTGCTCGACCTCGGACTGCGCGGCGCGGAGCACGTCCATGAGCGGGGCGGGCTCGCGCTGGATGCGGGTGGAGTCGGCGCCGGCGAGGACCAGGAGGTTCTCGTCGTTACGGCGCATCCGGGTGGCGAGGTGGTCGAGCTGGAAGAGCTCGGCCAGCCGGTCCGGGTCCTCCTCGCCGCGCTCCAGCCGGTCCAGGTGACCGATGAGCCGGTCGACCAGGATCTGGGAGCGGCGGGCGAGGTTGACGAACATCGTCGCGACGCTGGCGCGCAGTGCGGCCTGCTCGGCGGCGGTGCGGACGGCTTCCAGGTGGACGGCGTTGAACGCCTCGGCGACCTGGCCGAACTCGTCCCGGCTGCGGACCGGGAGTGGCTCCGCGATCTGCAACGCCAGCTGGTGCGGCGACATCTGACCGGCCAGGGCCGGGTCACGCAGTCGCTGCACGGCCTGGGGCAGCCCGTACTGCGCGACGGTCAGCGCGCCGTGGCGCAACTCCCGCAGCGAGCGGGCCATGGACCGGGCCACGATCCAGGCGAAGAGGATGGCCAGCAGCAGCATGCCGAGCAGGGCGCCGGCGGTGACGAGCACCTGGCGCTGCAGGTCGTTGCGGTGCGCGGTCGCGTCCTCGATGTTGTGCTCGTCGAACTCGACCTCGATGCCGCGCAGCAGGTTGGCCTTGTTGACCATCGAGTTGTCCCAGTCGGCCGTGCTGAACAGGCCGCCGGGCAGGGCTTCGGTGGTGAGCGGCGTGAGCTGGCCCTCGAACTTGGCGGCCTCGCGCAGGTCGGAGCCGGCGATCTTCTTGTCGAAGAGGTCGCGGTGCCACGGCTCGGAGACGACCCGGAACTGCTCCTCGGCCTGCTCCTGACCGTTGATCGAGGCGTCGAACTCCTTGCGCAGCTGCGGCGTGAACGCCTTGCTCGTCAGGACCCGCAGCACGACGACCCGCTCGAGGGAGACCTGCTCCTTCATCTCGGAGATCGCCGCGGCGGCGCGCATGTCGGCGCCGAGCGCCGGGTTGTTGGACAACTCGGCGGCGGCGTCGCGGATGCTCAGCAGGTCGTCGATGAGCGTGCGATACCTGCTCACGACGGTGCTGGCGAGGATCTCCTTGCCACCCTCGGAGATCTGCTTGCGCATCCCAGGGAGGTCGAGCAGCTGGGTGTCGATCGAGGCGAGCTGCTTGCGGAAGTCCTCCGGCGGGTCGGCCAGGCCGGACCGGGTGAGCCGGTAGCCCTTGCTCGCTTCCTCGGACTTCTGGATCTGACGGTCGAACGTGGTGCGCGCCTCGACGGCGGCGGACTGCTGGTCGAGCACGCCGAGGAGCAGCGCCGCGTTGGCGCGCTCACTCTGCAGCTCGTGCACGAGGGCCGAGGCCTGGGCCGACAGGCCCGACAGGGTGCGGGCGCGGTCGGCGTCGTTGGCCTGACCGATGTTGTTGACGAGACCGTTGGTGCCGACCACGATCGTCGCGATGATCGGGACGATCATGATGAGGCCGAGCTTCGACCAGATCGGCAGGTCTCGGAGCCGGCCCACCGGGAGACGCAGACGCGACGAGACCGGCTCCCGCGTCGTTGGCCGTTTGCTCACTTCACCGCCCTCCGAACCGGGGCCTCGTGCATCCGAAGGCACCCGCGACCGGCCGACCCTACTGGGCCGAACCTCCGAGATTCCACCATGTCCCGTCGCAAGAAGAAAGCCCAGCCCTCCCGGTAGTCGATATGTTTCGGCTCAAGAAATAAGTCCGTTTACAGCCAACTTCGTCCTATCGGTTCCTTACGCTGGGCGATTTACCCGATACACGCGGATGAAGGTGGCTGACAAATCAGGACAAAGTCACGACATCAACTTCGCGTATGCGGGCTTGATCACGTCGTTGATCAAGGCCAGGCGTTCATCAAACGGAATGAAAGCACTTTTCATTGCATTCACCGTGAACCACTGCAACTCGGACCATCCGTAGCCGAAGGCCTCGACCAGCAGCGCCATCTCGCGGCTCATGGAGGTCCCGCTCATCAGCCGGTTGTCGGTGTTGACGGTGACCCGGAAGCGCAGGTCACGCAGCAGCCCGATCGGGTGCTCCCGGATCGAGGCGGCGGCGCCGGTCTGCACGTTGGACGACGGGCAGAGCTCCAGCGGGATGCGCTTGTCCCGCACGTACGCCGCGAGCCGGCCGAGGGAATTGTCCGGCGCGACGTCGTCGACGATGCGCACACCGTGTCCGAGCCGGTCGGCGCCGCACCACTGGATCGCCTGCCAGATCGACGGCAGACCGAACGCCTCGCCCGCGTGGATGGTGAAATGCGAGTTCTCGCGCTGGAGGTATTCGAAGGCGTCCAGGTGCCGGGTGGGCGGATAACCCGCCTCCGCGCCGGCGATGTCGAAGCCGACCACGCCGGCGTCGCGGTACTGCACCGACAGCTCGGCGATCTCCATCGAGCGGGCGGCGTGCCGCATCGCGGTCAGCAGCGTCCCGACCCGGATCGGGTTGCCCGCGGCGGCCGCCTCGGCGGAGCCCTCCCGGAAGCCGTCCAGGACCGCCTCCACCACCTCGGTCAGCACGAGGCCCTGGGCGAGGTGCTGCTCCGGGGCGAAGCGCACCTCGGCGTAGACGACGCCGTCGGCCGCGAGGTCAAGCGCGCACTCCCGGGCGACCCTGGCGAGGGACTCCCGGGTCTGCATCACGGCGACCGTGTGGGCGAACGTCTCCAGGTAGCGCTCCAGCGAGCCGGAGTCGGCGGCGGCGACGAACCACTCCCCGAGCCCTTCCGGGGTCGCGGCGGGCAGCTCGTGGCCGATGGCGGCGGCGAGGTCGAGGATGGTGGCGGGGCGCAGGCCCCCGTCGAGGTGGTCGTGGAGGAGGGCCTTCGGCGCGCGACGGATCTCGTCGTAGGTAGGAGCAACCATGGAACGACACTAGTAGCGTGCACGCCTCCGTCATCACACATCTTCGGTGTCCTGTCTGTGCCGGCCCCCTCACCGCCGCGGACCGGGCCCTGCGCTGCGCCGCCGGCCACTCGTTCGATCTGGCGCGGCAGGGCTACGCCGACCTGACCGCCGGCAGGTCCGTGCACGCCGGCGACAGCGCCGACATGGTGGCGGCCCGGGAGGCCCTGCTGGAGGCGGGGCACTTCGATGTCGTGTCCGACGCCGTTTCCTCGGCCGCGGC
The DNA here is from genome assembly GCF_055586325.1 of Dactylosporangium sp. NPDC051087. Lineage (NCBI taxonomy): Bacteria > Bacillati > Actinomycetota > Actinomycetes > Micromonosporales > Micromonosporaceae > Dactylosporangium > Dactylosporangium sp. NPDC051087. The sequence goes on from NZ_JBVJIJ010000007.1 coordinate 337,864, forward strand.
GGGTGTACCGGGGGAAGGCCTGATCCTGGAGGTGGGCGCCGGCACCGGCAGATACCTGGCCCGTGCGCTGGGCCCGGCCCGGGTGGGCCTGGCCGTGGACGTGTCGAAGGCGGCGCTGCGCCGCGCGGCCCGGGCCGACCCGCGGATCGGTGCGGTGCGCGCCGACGTGTGGCGGGGCCTGCCGGTGCGCGACGGCGCCGCCGACGTCCTGCTCGACATCTTCGCGCCGAGATCGGGCCAGGAGTTCGCCCGGGTGCTGCGGCCCGGCGGCGTCGCGGTCGTGGTCACCCCCGCCCCGGGCCACCTCGCGGAGCTGGTGGCGGCGCTGGGCATGGTCGGCGTCGACCCGGCGAAGCCGGAGCGGCTCGCGGCGAGCCTCCAGCCGTGGCTCACCCACCTGGGCACGACCCCGCTGCGGGCGGAGCTGACGCTGGACCGCGCCGCCGCGGCCGCGCTCGTCGGCATGGGCCCGAGCGCGTGGCACACCGACCCGGCCGAGGTCGCCGCCACCCTGGCCAGGATGGCGGAGCCGATCGTCACCACGCTGGAGGTACACCTGAGCAGGTGGCGGTCAGGTTGAGAGATCGACCTCTTCCCAGCCCGGCGGATCCCCGTGATAGGGGCCGGTGAAGACGACCGCCCACTCCAGGGCCCAGCGGCGCTGCCCGACGGCGTTGGAGTCCAGCTGCCCGGGCAGCGGCAGCCGCCGACGGTCCGCCTCCAGATATGACCAGTCCAGGCAGTAGTAGAGGTCGAGCTGGACCGCGGCGGCGCCGGCCCCGCGCGGCGCGGCCAGGGTGCGCTGCCGCCAGGCCGCGAAGGTCTCCCCCTGCGGCAGGTTGGGCAGCCGCTCCATGAGGCCGCCGGCCGCCGGCAGCAGCGGGTCGAGGTCCATGGCGATGCCCAGCAGCCAGGCCAGCGCGAACAGCGCCTCCAGGTGCAGCGCGAAGGAGCGCCCGTCGCCGTCGCCGTCGGAGACGAACTGCCACTCGGGCGCGGTCACCCGCTCCTCCAGCCGCGCCTCGCGCAGCCACTGCGTGGCCAGCTGCGACGGCATGCCGAAGGCCCGGGCGAGGACCACGTTGAGGATCGCCGCGCGCGCCTCGATCTCCTCGCCGGGACGCAGCTCCACCTGGTCACCCGGCTCCCACGCGAGGGGGAAGTTGGGCGGTGGCAGGGGGAGCCGCAGGCGGTGCAGCTCTTCGAGGCTCGCCTCCCGCACCCGCTGCGGATCCGGCGCCGTCACGGTCACCCGGGCACTGTAGCCGCCCGGCCAGGCGGTGTCTCCAGTGCGTTTCCTAGGCGTCCCGGCGGGCCAGCTCCGGCCCGAAGGCGGGCAGGCAGACCGCGACGTACTCCGCGCCCTCGGGGGTCGGGGTGGTGTAGCGGATCCGTTCCCCCGCCCGGGTGACGATCGCCTGACCCGCCACGACGTCGAAGTGGCCGCGGTCGTGCTCGACCCTGACCGTGCCGCGGAGCACGATCGTGAACTCGTCGAACTCCGGGGTCTGGAACGGCTCGGTCCAGCCGCCGGGCGCGATCATCTTCGCGATCGACACCGACGACTCGCCGGAGTTGACCCGGCCGACGTATTCGTCGATGACCTTGCCGCCCGGGACCGGGATCTGCGTCGGGGCGTCGATGAGCTGGGGCATCAGGAGATCCTGTCGAGAATCAGGGGTCGGGACGGTGGTGGCGTGTCGGAGACGGTGACGGCGTCGCGGGCCACGGACAGCGCCGCCGGCAGCTTCGCCGCGTCCTCCGCCCGCAGTTCCATGATCACATCGCCGGCCCGGACGGCGTCGCCGGGCTTGCGGTGCAGGACGATGCCGGCCGAGGCGCTGACCGGGTCCTCCTTGCGGGCCCGGCCCGCGCCGAGACGCCAGGCGGCCACGCCGACCGCGTAGGCGTCCATGGTGGAGACGAAGCCGTCGCGGCCGGCGGTGATCGTCTCGACCTCGTGCGCCACGGGCAGCGGCGCGTCCGGGTCGCCGCCCTGCGCGCGGACGAGCGCCCGCCACGAGTCCATGGCCCGCCCGTCGGCGATCGCGGCCTGCGGATCGGCGTCGCCGAGGCCGGCCGCGTCGAGCATCTCCCGGGCGAATGCCAGGGTCAGCGCGACCACGTCCTGCGGCCCGCCGCCGGCCAGGACCTCCAGGGACTCCTCGACCTCCACGGAGTGCCCGACCGTGCGGCCGAGCGGCACCTCCATGTCGGTGAGCAGCGCGACGGTGGTCACGCCGTGCGCCTTGCCCAGCTCGACCATGGTGCGGGCGAGCTCCCGGGCGTCGGCGACCTGGCGCATGAACGCGCCCGAGCCGAACTTCACGTCGAGGACCAGCGCGCCGGTGCCCTCCGCGATCTTCTTGCTCATGATCGAGCTGGCGATCAGCGGGATGGCCTCGACCGTGCCGGTGACGTCGCGCAGCGCGTACAGCTTCCGGTCGGCGGGCGCGAGCCCTTCGCCGGCGGCGCAGATCGCGGCGCCGACGGTGCGCAGCTGCTCGACGAACTGCTCGTTGGACAGCTTCGTCCCGAAGCCCGCGACGGCCTCCAGCTTGTCCAGGGTGCCGCCGGTGTGCCCGAGCCCGCGCCCGGACAGCTGCGGCACCGCGGCGCCGCAGGCGGCGACCAGCGGGGTCAGCGGCAGCGTGATCTTGTCGCCGACACCGCCGGTGGAGTGCTTGTCCACCGTCGGCCGGCCGACCCCGGACAGGTCCAGCCGCTCCCCCGACGCGATCATCGCGGCGGTCCAGCGGGCGATCTCGCCGGCGCTCATGCCGTTGAGCAGGATCGCCATCGCGAGCGCGGACATCTGCTCGTCGGCGACGGCGCCTCTGGTGTACGCGTCGACGACCCAGTCGATCTGCGCGTCGCTCAGGACGCCCTTGTCGCGCTTGGCGCGGATCACGTCCACGGCCGCGAAGGTCATCAGATGCTCCAGTCCTCGTCGATGCCCGCCGGCCGGGGGGTGTCCCCGGCCCAGCGGGAGATGCCCTGGGCGTCCACCACGATCACCCGTGGCGTGCGGATCCGGCCCCAGGCCACGGCCTCCTCGGCGGTGGCCCAGGTCGGTCCCTCCTCCAAGATGCCCGCCGCCTCGCCGTCGCCGGTGCCGGACGACCGCTCCCAGTAGGAGGTCCAGACCTGCCTGCCGTCGGCCACGTCGGGGTGCACGAACACCGTCCCCGTCCCGACCTTCAGCGCGAGCGCGGCCGGGACGGTGGGTGCCGAGGACGCCGCGCCGCCGCCGATCCGCCCGAGGTCGCGGTCGTCGAACGCGTACGGCAGCAGCGCCGACATCGGCAGCGGGCCGTCGGCGTGGTCGATGAGGCAGTCCGGGCCGCCGTGCTCCCACAGCAGCTGCCGGCAGCGCCCGCACGGCATGAGCGGCTGCCCGTCGCCGTCGACGCAGGCCAGGGCGACCAGCCGGCCGCCGCCGGTGACCTGGAGGTTGGAGACCAGGCCGCACTCGGCGCACAGGCCGAGGCCGTAGGAGGCGTTCTCGACGTTGCAGCCGACGACGACCCTGCCGTCGTCGACCAGCGCCGCGGCACCGACCGGGAACTTCGAGTACGGCGCGTAGGCGCGCGCCATCACGGTGACGGCCGCCGTGCGCAGCGCCACCCAGTCAACGTCCGCCACGCTCAGCCTCCACGCCGGTACGGCTTGCCGTCCGCCGCGGGCGGTCTGAGCCGCTGGGCCGCGAGCGCCAGCACCACCAGCACGGTGATGTACGGCGCCGCCTGCACCATCGCGGTCGGGATGGTGTCCACAGCAAAGAACAATACGTAGGACAGGACGCCGAGGACGGCGGAAGCGATCGCCACGACCCGGTTGCGGCGGATGAACTCCCACACGGCGAGCGCCAGCAGCAGCGCCCCGACCAGGATGAGCAGGGCGTGCACGGACTCGCTGCCGCGCCGCAGCTGCAGCGCGTCGGTGTAGCCGAACAGGGAGGCGCCGACGGCGAGGCCGCCCGGCCGCCAGTTGCCGAAGATCATCGCGGCGAGGCCGATGTACCCGCGCCCGCCGGTCTGCCCCTCGCGGTAGATCGCGGAGGTGACCGTGGACAGGTACACGCCGCCGAGCCCGGCCATCGCGCCGGAGATCACGACGCCGTAGTACTTGTAGCGGTAGACGTTGAGGCCGAGGCTCTCCGCCGCCTGGGGGTCCTCGCCGACGGAGCGGACCCGCAGGCCGAAGGCGGTCTTCCACAGCAGCCACGCGGAGAGCGGGATCAGCAGGACGGCGAGGATCGTCACCAGCGAGACCTCGTGGAGCAGGCCGCGCAGCACCCCGGCGACGTCGCTCACCAGGAACCACTCGTGCTCCTCGAGCCCCTTGAGGCTGTTGACGCCGGGCACCGAGATCCTGGGCACCTGGTCCACGACCTGCGGCGACTGGGTCGCGCCGGCGCTGCCCCAGGTGATGTACGACAGGTAGCGCACGACCCCGGGCGCCAGGATCGTCATCGCGACGCCGGAGATGATGTGGTCGACGCCGAACGTGACGGTGGCGACCGCGTGGACGAGGCCGCCGATGGCGCCGCCGAGGATGCCGATGAGCAGCCCGATCCACGGCCCGAACTCCAGGCTGCCCCACGCGCCGAACCAGGTGCCGAGGATCATCTGGCCCTCGAGGCCGATGTTGACCACGCCGGCGCGCTCCGCCCAGAGGCCGCCGAGACCGGCGAGCCCCAGCGGGACCGCCGCCTGGAGCGCGGCCTGGATGGCCCCCGACGACGTGACGTCGGGGGCGCTGGCGAGCTGGTGGACCAGGGACAGCCCGATCAGCGCGCCGGCGATGATCAGCAGGATCGTGCCGGTGGACATGCGCCGGCTGCGGGGCTTGGCCGCGGGCTGCGCCGCTGCCGAGAGCATCGTGTCGGTGCTCACTTCGACTCCTCCACTACCACGGCTGCGGGCGCGGCCGCGGCGGTGGCCACGCCGACCCGCCGTTGCTGCGCCCGCCTGCCGACGCGGGCCGCGAGCTCGTAGGCGATGACGACCGACAGGACGGTGACGCCCTGCATGATCAGGATGATCTCTTTCGGGATCCCGTCGAGGTCGAGGATGATCTGCGAGCTGGCCAGGAAGCCCCACAGGATCGCGCCGAGGGCCATGCCGATCGGGTGGTTGCGGCCGAGCAGGGCGACGGCGATGCCGGTGAAGCCGATGCCGCCGAAGCCCTCCGTGTAGGTGTGGCTCTCCCCGAGCATGCGGGGCAGGTTGACCAGGCCGGCGACGGCTCCGGAGATCAGCATCGCGGTGATCACCATGCGCTTGGCGTTGACGCCGCTGGCGACCGCCGCGAAGGGGTTGTAGCCGGTGGCCCGCAGGTCGAAGCCGAAGCGGGTGCGGTTGATGGTGAACCAGTACGCGACGCCGAGGACCACGGCGATCGCGAAGAAGCCGAGCACCTTCTGCTCGGTGCCGGAGACGATCGGCAGGCCGGGCATCCAGGAGCTCTCCGGCAGGATGCCGGTGGTCTTGATCTGGGCGCCGGGCTCCGTCACGCCCCAGTGGTCGTTGAGCAGCCAGGTCACCAGCAGGCCGCCGATCGCGTTGAGCATCAGCGTGGAGATGACCTCGCTGACGCCCCGCTGGGTCTTCAGCAGCGCCGCGATGGACGCCCACAGCGCGCCGACGATCATCGCGACCACGATGATGAGCACGATCCGCAGGCCGCCGGGCATCCATTTCATGAACGACGCGCTGGCCAGGGCACCCGCGAAGAACGCGGCGACCTTGGACTGGCCCTCGACGCCGATGTTGAACAGGCCCATCTTGAAGCCGAACGCCACCGCGACGGCGGCGATGTAGAGCTCGCTGGCCTTGTTGAGGATCTCGACCTTCTGGTCGGGCTGCATGCCGAACTCGTACATGTGCTGGAAGGCCAGCAGCGGGTCCTTGTCGCTGATCAGCAGCGCGACCGAGGAGATCGCGGCGGCGATGACCAGCGCGGCGACCGGCGCGATCAGCTGCGGGAGCAGCTTGCCGACGTCGATGCGCCGGGCCCCGACGGCGGGGGCCGCGGGGGCCGCGCTCATGCCGCCACCTCCGCTGCGCTGCGGCGACGGCCTGAGCCAAATGCTGCGTTCATGATGAGCGGCTCCTCGCTCCGCTGCGGCCCGCTCATGCCGCCACCTCCGCTGCGCTGCGGCGACGGCGTGGGGCACCGGATGGGCTGAGCCGATGATGCCCGGCTCCTCCGCTGCGCTCCGGACCGGTCATGAAGGGGTCTCCTCACCTGTGGCGCCGGTCATGGCGACGCCGAGCTGCTCGGGGGTGACGGTCGACGGGTCGGCGTCGGCCACCAGCCGCCCACCGTAGATGACCTTCAGCGAGTCGGACAGACCGATCAGCTCGTCCAGGTCGGCCGAGATGAGCAGCACGCCCATGCCGGCGATCCGGGCGTTGCGGATGTGGTCCCAGATGGCGGCCTGGGCGCCGACGTCCACCCCGCGGGTCGGGTGGGCGGCGATCAGCAGCTTCGGCTGGTGGCTCATCTCCCGGCCGACGATGAGCTTCTGCTGGTTGCCGCCGGACAGCGCGACCGCGGCGACGTCGATGCTGGGGGTGCGGACGTCGTACTCGGCGACGATCCGGGTGGTGTCGCGGCGGGCGCCGCCGACGTTGATCAGGGCACCGCTGGCGTTGGGCTTCTCGGTCTGGTGGCCGAGGATGCGGTTCTCCCAGAGCGGGGCGTCCAGCAGCAGGCCCTGCCGGTGCCGGTCCTCCGGGATGTAGCCGAGGCCCGCCTCGCGGCGCCGCCGGGTGCGCCAGCCGGAGATGTCGGCGCCGTCGAGGCTGACGGTGCCGGTGGAGTCGCGCATGCCCATGATGGCCTCGGCGAGCTCGGCCTGGCCGTTGCCCTCGACGCCGGCGATGCCGACGACCTCGCCCTTGTGGATCGTGAAGGTGGCTCCGTCGACGATCGGCCGCCCGTCGGCGCCGCGGACGGTGAGCTTCTCCACGACCAGGACCGGCACGTCGGTGACGGTCGACTCGCGCGCCTCGGGGCTGGGCAGCTCGCTGCCGACCATGAGGGTCGCCAGCTGGCGGGCGGTGACCTGGTCGGGCTTGACGGACGCGACGGTCGTGCCGCGCCGGATGACGGTGATGTCGTCGGCGACGCCGCGGACCTCGTCGAGCTTGTGGGAGATGAACAGCACGGTCAGGCCCTCGCGGATGAGCTCGCGCAGGTTGCCGAAGAGCTCGTCGACCTCCTGCGGGACCAGCACCGCGGTCGGCTCGTCGAGGATGAGGATGCGGGCGCCCCGGTACAGCACCTTGAGGATCTCGACCCGCTGGCGGTCGCCGACGCCGAGGTCCTCGACCAGCGCGTCGGGCTCGACGCCCAGCCCGTACCGCTCGGAGATCTCGCTGATCTTCCGCTTCGCCTGGGCGCCGATGCCGTGCAGCTTCTCGGCGCCGAGGACCACGTTCTCCGTCACCGTGAAGTTGTCGGCCAGCATGAAGTGCTGGTGCACCATGCCGATGCCGACCGCGATCGCGCCCTGCGGCGAGGAGAACCGCACCGGGCTGCCCTCGATGAGGATCTCGCCCTCGTCCGGCGGCTGCATCCCGTAGAGGATCTTCATGAGGGTCGACTTGCCGGCCCCGTTCTCACCGACGATCGCGTGGATCGTGCCCTTGCGGACGGTGAGGTTGACGTCCGAGTTCGCCACGACGCCGGGGAACCGTTTGGTGATCCCCTTCAGCTCGACGGCGGGTGGGTCCGCGGTCACGAGATGCTCCTTCAACGAGTGATGGCGGGGGACCGGATCACAGTCCCCCGCCTCACGTCCAGCTATGGATTACTTGGTCGGCACCGTGATCTTGCCGGAGACGATGTCGGCCTTGAACTCGTCGAGCTTGGTCTTGATGTCGTCGACCTGACCACCGGAGGTGGCGTAGCCCACGCCGTCGGCCTTGAGGTCGAAGACCGTCGGGCCCGCCTTGAACTTCTCCTCGGAGTAGTCCTTGACGAAGTTGAACACCGCGTTGTCGACCCGCTTGAGCATCGAGGTCATGATGACCGTCTTGAGCGACGCGTCGGTCACGGTGTTGTACTGGTCCGAGTCGACGCCGATGGCCAGGGCGCTCTTGGCCTTGGCGGCCTCGAAGACGCCGGTGCCGGAGCCGCCGGCGGCCGCGTAGATGATGTCGGCCTTCTGGTCGTACATACCGGTGGCCGCGGTCTTGCCACCCGCGGGGTCGTTGAAGCCCTTGCAGGCCTCGGCCGGGGTCGACAGGTAGTTGGTCAGCACCTTGACGTCGGCCTTGGCGGCCTTGGCGCCCGCGGTGAAGCCCGCCTCGAACTTCTTGATCAGGTCGACCTGGCAGCCACCGATGAAGCCGACCGTGCCGGTCTTCGTCTTCAGGGCCGCGGCCGCACCGACCAGGAAGGAGCCCTGCTCCTCGGCGAACACGAGGTCGGCCACGTTGTCGGCGGCGGTGCCGCCGTCGACGATGGCGAACTTCGTGTTCGGGCAGTCCTTCGCGGCACGGGCGAGCGGACCGTTCTTGGCGTCCGCGCCGTCGTAGACGAAGCCGACCGCGATGACCGGGTTGTAACCCGTCGTGCAGAGCAGCTTCAGGCGCGAGTACTTGTCGTTCTCGCTCTCGCCGGCGACCGCGGCCAGGTCCTTGACCTCGATGTTGAGGTCGGTCTTGACCCGGTCCAGACCGGCGGCGGCGGAGTCGTTGAACGACTTGTCGCCGCGGCCGCCGATGTCGAACGCGAGGCCGACCTTGATGCTCTTCTTCGTGCTGCCGCTGCTCGTGCTGCCCGGCTCGTCGCTCTTGTCATCGCCGCAAGCGGCCATGCTGCCCAACGCGACGATCGCCACCGCGGCGGCCGCGAGAACCTTCATCCCACGCACTCGGCGCAAGACGGTCTCCCTTCACCAAAGCACCGCCCCAACGCGGTGAATCCCAACGGCGGGAGCGTACGCCCTCGGACCGGCAGTTCCCCCGTTTGCTGCCGGGTTGGGAGGAGTGCGTTATAGGGCCGTGACGTGCCAGAGGTCCCTTCAGCCTACCGAGATCGATCTTGTAACGCCCGCTTTACTTCCAAAAGACGGCAACGGCGGCGTTAACGAGCGTTAGCCCCACCAAAGCCAGGAAATGCCCCCGGTTGACCTGCTCACGCTTGCGCGAGAAGAACGCCATGGCGAAGATCGCCAGGCCGATGACCGCCTTGACGGCGAGCTTGGCGGCCGGCGGCTCGTCGCCGTCGCGCAACGGCGCGGACAGCGCGATGCCGGTCACCACCTGGACGATCGCACCCCACAACATCGCGTTGTTGATCCGCAGTTTGCCGGTGAGGTACTGGGCGATCGAGCCACCCAGCAGCAGCGCGAAGCCGATGAGGTGGGCATAGAGGAGGATGAGCCGCAAAGGTTCCACCCCGGGAACGTAGCGTCCACTTGACTGTCCAGTCACTGGAGGGTCGACGATGGCGACATGAACATCGGCGAGCTGTCGAGGCTGTCCGGGCTGCCGGTCAAGACGATCCGCTACTACTCCGACGTCGGCCTGGTGCCGGAGGCGGAGCGCTCCGCGGCCGGCTACCGGCGCTACGACCACGACTCGCTGGTCAGGCTGGAGTTCGTGCGCACGCTGCGCGACCTCGGGCTGGACATCGCGACGATCAGGCGGGTGCTGGACCGCGGCGAGGACCTGGGCGCGGTGGCCGCCGCGCACGCCGAGGCGATCGGCGTGCAGATCCGGGTGCTCCGGCTGCGCCGGGCGGCGCTGCGCGCGGTGGCCCGCCGCGATCCGACGCCCGGAGAGCTCGATCGGATGACCCGCATCGCCCAGGCGAGCACCGACGAGCGCCGCCGGATCGTGGACGAGTTCTTCGACACCATCTTCGCCGGGATCGCCGAGACGGAGCAGGCCGCCGAGTTCACCGCGCGGATGCGCGGGGTCTCCCCCGACCTGCCCGACGACCCCACCGACGCCCAGGTCGACGCGTGGATCGAGCTCGCCGGGATGCTCCGTGAGCAGGACTTCCGGGCCCGCCTCAACGAGATGAGCAAGCGGAGCTTCGCGCCGGGCGAGCGCCGCCTGACCCCGACCGACACCTCGGAAATAGCATGGTTCACCGGCCACATCGCCGCGCACATGGACGCCGGGACGGCGCCCGGCAGCCCGGCGGCGGTGCCGGTGGTCGCCGAGGTGCTGCGGCGGTGGGGCGTCGCCGAGGAGGACCGCGACGAGCTCGTCGACCAGCTCACCCTCGCCGTCGACCCGCGCGCCGAGCGCTACTGGCAGCTGATGGCCGTGATCAACGGATGGCCGCCGATCCCCCCGGCGATGCACCGGTGGGAGTGGTTCCTGAACGCCCTCCGTGAGGGCCGCGGCCCGTTAGCGTGACCTGGTGGAGTGGTGGCGGCACGCGGTCATCTATCAGGTCTATCCGCGCAGCTTCGCCGACGCCGACGGGGACGGCGTCGGCGACCTGCCGGGCATCACCGCCCGGCTCGGCCACCTCGCCGACCTCGGCGTCGACGCCCTGTGGCTCTCCCCGTTCTACCGCTCCCCCATGGTCGACGGCGGCTACGACGTCAGCGACTACCGCGACGTCGACCCGGTCTTCGGCACCCTGGCCGACTTCGACGCCCTGCTCGCCGAGGCGCACCGGCTCGGGCTGCGGCTGATCGTCGACATCGTGCCCAACCACACGTCCTCGCGGCACCCCTGGTTCGTCGACGGGCGGCGCGACCGGTACGTCTTCCGCGACGAGCCGAACGGGTGGCAGTCGCTCTTCGGCGGCCCCGCCTGGACCCGGGTCGCCGACGGGCAGTGGTACCTGCACCTGTTCGACCCCGAGCAGCCCGACCTGAACTGGCACAACCCCGAGGTCCGCGACGAGTTCGACGACATCCTGCGCTTCTGGCTGGACCGGGGCGTGGACGGCTTCCGGGTCGACGTCGCCCACGGCATGATCAAGGACCTGGCCGGCGTGACGCTCTTCGACCACGAGGACGTGCACGAGATCCACCGCCGCTGGCGCAAGATCCTGGACTCCTACCCGGGCGAGCGGATGGCGGTCGCCGAGGTGTTCGACACCGCGCCGGACCGGGTCGCCCGCTACGTGTCCGTCGGCGAGCTGCACCAGGCGTTCAACTTCGACTTCCTGGAGGCGCCGTGGGACCCGGCGGTCCTGCGCCGCATCATCGACGCCTCGCTCACGGCGGCGGCCGCGGTCGGCGCGCCGCCGACCTGGGTGCTGTCCAACCACGACCGGCGCCGGCACGTGACCCGGTTCGGCGGCGTGCGGCGGGCCCGGGCGGCGGCCCTGCTGATGCTCGGCCTGCCCGGCAGCGCCTACCTGTACCAGGGCGAGGAGCTCGGCCTGCCGGAGGTCCTGGACCTGCCGGACGAGGTGCGCACCGACCCGCAGTGGGTCCGCTCCGGCGGCAAGGAGCTCGGCCGGGACGGCTGCCGGGTGCCGCTGCCCTGGTCCGGTGCCGTGCCACCGTTCGGCTTCGGGCCCGGGGGCTCGTGGCTGCCGCAACCGGCGGACTGGGCCGGCCTGACCGTCGAGGCGCAGCGGCAGGACCCGCACTCGACGCTGTCGCTCTACCGCGCCGCGCTGCGGCTGCGCCGGCCGTCCGGCGTGCTGCGCTGGCTGGACGCGCCCGACGGGGTGCTGCGCTTCGAGACGGACACGATGCGCGTGGCGGCGAACCTGAGCGGGACCCCGGTCCCGATTGAGCCGGCCACCCCGCTGCTGAGCAGCGACGAGATGGCCGGCGAGCTGCCACCGGACACGACCGCCTGGTGGACGATCTAAGCGGTCAGCTTGGCCGCGATCCGGGCGAAGCCGGCGCGGATCTCCTCGATCGACGGGGCTTCGTGCGTGTGGTCCGGGTCGTCATGGTCGTGGTCGTGATGGTGGTGGTCGTCGCCGTAGTCCGCGAGCTCCTCGTCGAGCGCCGCGGTCTCCAGGTCCTCGTTCTCCGCCGCCAGCCGGGAGGCGGCGATGTCACCGAGGATCTGCTCGGCGGTGACGTGCGGCTGGAGCGGCTCGACCACCGCCATCAGGTCCTCGTCGGCGACGACGGCCTCGGCGAGGGCGAGCGCGTGCGCCCGCTCGTAGGGCCCGGCCACGACGGGCTCCCACTCCTCGTCCTCGTTCAACGGGCCGAAGGTGATGATCCACGGCAGGGTCAGCGCCGGCGCGTCGGCCGGCAGGTCCAAAGTCACAAGTGCACCCACGGCGCCCATCATGACCCCTCGCGCGGCTCCACAGGCGACGAACCGCCGGACGGTGCGATCCGCCCGGCCATGTCGGCGGCCGCCGCCACCGAATCCGGGTCCGGGCCACCCTGGTGGGGTGGGTGGTCGGCGCGTACCTCGGCCGCGACCCGCTGGGTGGTCTCCGCGGCCTCCTCGACCAGCTCGGCCGCGCGCAGCGCCGCCCTCACGTCGCTGCGCGGCTCACCCCCGGCCAGGTCCTTGGCCCGGCCGTGGGTGTCGGTGGCGGCGAGCGCGGCGGCGAACAGCAGCAGCTGGTGCAGCAGGTACATGTAGAGCAGCAACCCGATCGTGCCGGCCACCAGCTGGTATGCCGGGTTGTCCTCGATCCGGGTGATGTAGAGCTTCCCGAGCGTCTTGAGCAGGCCGAGACCGACCGCGAAGAGCGCCGCCGAGGGCAGCAGGCGGCGCAGCGACATCCGCAGCCGCGGCACGCCGGCCAGCAGGGCCATGCCCAGCACCAGGTCCACGATCCCGGACAGCAGCGTCGAGGTGCCCCGCAGCGCCACCCGGACCGGGTCCTGCTCGAAGTCGCCGGCCAGCCAGTACAGCAGCTCCTGGACACCGGCGAAGATGCCGATCGACACGATCAGCAGCAGGCCGAGCGCCACCAGGACGCCGAGGTCGACGAGCCAGCGCACGAAGTAGTTGCCGGGGTGCTCCTGCAGGTGCCACAGGGCACGCTGCGACGAGCGCAGGTTCTCCACCCAGCCGACCCCGGCGATGACCAGGCCGACCAGCGCGATCAGCCCGATCTGCTGGCTACCGGCGAAGACCTGGTCGGAGTGCAGCTGTGGCAGGTTGACCGCCAGGTAGGCCTGCACCCGGGCGACCACGGCGTCGTTGCCGCCGAGCACCCGGCCGAGGATGAAGAACGCCACGACCACCATCGCGAAGACGGCGAAGAAGCCGTAATAGGCCGTGGCGGCGGCCAGGCGGGCCGCGTCGACGTCGAAGTAGCGCTCCTGGGCGCGCCAGACGTGGTCGAACACGCGGGAGCGGCGGCGGCCCGCGGCCACCGCCCGATCGAAGCCGGCTTCCAGCCGGTCCAACAGGCCCACGGTTCTATCGTCGCTGATCGGCGGCGGACCGGCGCGGCGAGAGCCGGTACTGCGCGTGCGGCCGCCACCTGCCGCCCTCGTCGTGCTCGAACAGCGCGAAGCCGTCGACGGCGAAGACCGCCTCGTAGCCGGCGAGGTCGGCGAAGACGGCGTCGAGCGCCTCCGGCGCCACGTTGTGCGCGACCGTCACGTGCGGGTGGTACGGGAACGGCACCGACGCCTCGATCGCGGCGGCGCCCAGCACGGCCTCGTGCAGCCGCTCGCACTCGCTGATGCCGGCCGCGACCGCGACGAAGACCACCTGGGTGAGCGGGCGGAACGTGCCGGTCCCGCGCAGCCGCACCTCGAACGCGCTGTGCCGGGCCGCGACGCCGGTGAGGTGCCGGTCGATCGCGGGCAGGTCGGCGGCGGCGACGACGGTCGGGCCGAGCAGGGTCACGTGCGCGGGCACGTGCGCGGCGGCGGGGTCGCCCGCGGCGAGCCGGGCGGCGGTGAGCTCGCTGCCCCACGGGTCGGGGAGGTCGATCGCGACGCCGATGGTGGTCCGCTCGCGCGCCACGTCAGTGCGCAGCACCCGGTGCGAGGAACCCGATCCGGTCGTAGACCGTCCTCAGGGTGGCCGAGGCGACCGTGCGGGCCTTGTCGGCGCCGATCGCGAGCAGCTTGTCCAGCTGCGCCGGGTCCTCCAGATAGGTGTTGGTGCGCTGCTGGATCGGGCGCATGAACTCCACCACGACCTCGGCGAGGTCCTTCTTCAGGTCGCCGTAGCCCTTGCCGTCGTAGGCGGCGACGAGGTCCTCGATGCTCCGCCCGGTCAGCGCCGAGTAGATCGTGAGCAGGTTGGAGACGCCCGGCTTGGCGGCCTGGTCGAAGATGATCTCGCGGCCGGTGTCGGTGACCGCCGACTTGATCTTCTTCGCGGCCTTCGCCGGGTCCTCGAGCAGCTCGACCAGGCCGGCCGCGGTCGACGCCGACTTCGACATCTTCGCCGTCGGCTCCTGCAGGTCGGTGATCTTCGCCGTGTCCTTGATGATGTACGGCGCCGGCACGGTGAACGTCGCGCCGAACGTGGTGTTGAAGCGCTGCGCCAGGTCGCGGGTCAGCTCCAGGTGCTGCCGCTGGTCCTCGCCGACGGGCACCGCGTCCGCCTGGTACAGCAGGATGTCGGCGGCCTGCAGGATCGGGTAGGTGAAGAGCCCGACGCTGGAGCGGTCGGCACCCTGCTTCTGGGACTTGTCCTTGAACTGCGTCATCCGGCTGGCCTCGCCGAAGCCGGTGATGCAGCCCATCACCCAGCCGAGCTGCGCGTGCTCCGGCACCTGGCTCTGCACGAACAGCGTGCACCGCTCCGGCTCGAGCCCGACCGCCAGCAGCTGCGCCGTGCTCACCCGGGTGCGCTTGCGCAGCAGCGCCGGGTCGTGGCCCGCGGTGATCGCGTGCAGGTCGACGACGCAGTAGAACGTATCGTGCGTGTCCTGCATCGCCACCCAGTTGCGCAGCGCACCGAGATAGTTCCCCAGATGGAACGAGTCGGCGGTGGGCTGGATCCCGGAGAGCACCCGAGGCCGGGCGGTGCTGACGGACGACGACATGCGCGCCATTCTGTCAGCACCACCACAGCGGTGGCGCAACCGGGAGCACGACACAGAGGTCTTCATCGGTGAGGGGGTGACGGGGTGGGTGAAGAGCTCGAGGCGCGCGAAGCCGTCCGTGACGCATATGAGGCGCACTACCGGCGACTGGTCGCTGCCCTCTACGCGCTCACCGGCGACCACGCCGAGGCCCAGGACCTGGTCCAGGAGGCCTACGCGCGCGCCCTCGCCCGGCCCCGGCAGTTCCTCGACGTCGCCGACCCCGAGGCGTGGTTACGCACCGTCGCGATGAATCTCGCCAGGACCCGCTGGCGGCGCCGCCGCCTGTTCGACACACTGGTCCGCAGCGGGCGGGTCGCCCGTCCGGTGGAGAGCGTCCCCGGCGTCGACCCGAACCGGGTCGCCCTCGTCGCCGCGCTGCAGCAGCTGTCGCAGGCGACGCGGGAGACGATCGTGCTGCACCACCTGGCCGACATGTCCGTCCACGAGGTCGCCGACGCCCTCGGTGTGCCGGTCGGCACGGTGAAGGCGCGCCTGTCACGCGGCCGCGCCATGCTCGCCGCCCTGCTCAGCGACACCGAGGCCGACCCCAGGATCGACTACCGGGCCGACGCGCCCCGCCGCCGTCCCGCGCCGCTGGCCCAACCCGACGTCCAGGAGGTGCGGGATGCGCCCTGACCTGGACTTCCGCACCCTTCGCGCGCAGGTCGAGTCGGCGACGTGGATGCCCGACTTCAGCCTGCTGTACCGCCGTGCGGGCCGGGTCCGCATGCGCGACCGGATGGCCGTCGTCGGCGCCCTCGTCGGCACGCTCGCCGTGTTCGCGCCCGTCGCCCTCGCCGGCGTGTTCGGCCGGCCGACCCCCGCCGCCCTCGGTCCCAACCCCGACATCGGCGACCCCTGGAGCCCGCTGCCGACGGCGTCCGCCCCGCCCAGCGGCTCCTTCGAGACGACCCGGTCGATCCGGGCGGCCGCCGGCGACCTGCCCGGCGGCGTGGTCGCGGCCATCGACATCTGCGACGAGGCGCCCCAGGCCCGCCGGTGCAACCTGCAGGTGGTCATGCTCCGGGTCGAGACCGCGCACCGCCGCGTCCCGTTCGTCACCGACGCGCTGCGCACCAGCCCGCTGGACAAGCTCGACCACGTCGAGCTGGTCCGCATCTCCCCGCAGACGTTCATGCTCAGCGCCGAGGTGAGCGGCGGGTCGCGCAGCAGCGTCAAGTTCCGCATCGACGAGGCCGCCAGGGACCCCGACGCCGGGCCGGTGGCCAGCGGACCGGTCATCGGGCCGGAGACCCGCGAGACGCTCGCCGCCGGCGACCAGGCGGTGCAGCTGGTGCAGTACGGCGACCTGTTCGGCGTCCGGCAGGACAACGGCACCCTGAGTCTGCTCGTCGACCAGCCGCCGATGGCCCGGCGGGCCCTCGTCGGCGACCTGCCGGCCGCGGCCGGCTGGTGGGTCACCGGCACCGACCTGCACACCGGCGCCCCCGCGGTCGCGGTCAGCACCGACCAGGGCCGGCACTGGCAGGCCGTCACCCTCAACGCGCCGCCGGGCATCGACGCGCCGACCGTGACCACCGGCGACGGCGTCACGGCCCACGCGTTCATCCGCTACAGCAAGGGCATCCGGCACTTCCGTACCCGCGACGGCGGCCACACCTGGCAGGAGGTGGGCACCAAGATCGAGCTGCCGCCGCCCCTGAACAACGACGGCGCCCTCAACGGCCGTCCCTTCGGCGCGACGGTCCGCCCGGACCGGTCCGTGGTGCTGTGGATCGAGGGCAGCTCCGAGACCGTCTACCTGGACAGTCCCGACGGCGAGCGCTTCGGGATCGTCGCCGGGCCGGGCGGCCCGATCGACACCGTCAGCAACGGCTACGCCTCGCTCGGCGGCCAGCCCCGGCTCTCCGTCGACGGCCGCGAGTGGCCCGCGGCGACGATGTCCGGGACCATGCTGCCCAACTGATCGCCGTTTTTCGTGGGAACCACCCGCCGGGCTCGGGGATCGTGAGCGGTGTGAGCGAGCTCGAGGGGGTCTACCACGCCTGTTACCGCAGGCTGGTGACGCAGCTCTACGCGTTCACGACCGACCTCACCGAGGCCCAGGACGTGGTGCAGGAGGCGTTCGCCCGCGCCGCCGCCCGCCCCGGCGGCTTCACCGGCATCGAGAACCCGGAGGCGTGGCTGCGCACCGTGGCGGTCAACGTCGTCCGCCGCCGCTGGCGCCGGCGGAAGCTGCTCGACCTGATCCTGCTCCGCGAGCGCGCCGTCCAGCGGCACGTCGAGGCCGGCCCCTCGCCGGAGCGCACCGACCTGACCGAGGCCCTCGACGCCATCCCCCGCAGCTACCGGGAGGTCATCGTGCTGCACTACTACGCCGACCTCAGCGTCGAGGAGATCTCCGCCGCGCTCGGCGTGCCGTCCGGCACCGTCAAGTCGCGGCTGTCCCGCGGGCGGGCCGCCCTCGCCGAGCGGCTGCCCGGCTACCGCCCCGCACCCGCGACGGAGGCGCGTCATGCCTGACGAGCTGGAGACCCTGCTGCGCGCCCAGCGGCTCGACTTCGCCCAGCCGCCGCTGGCCGCGATCACCGCCCGGGCCCGCGTCCTGCGCCGCCGGCGGCGGGCCGTCCAGGCCGGCGCGGTCGCCCTGACCGCGCTCGCCGTCGCCGTGCCCTTCCTCGGGAAGGCCCCCGGGAAGACCCCGGACCCGCAGGTGGCGGCCTCGTCGCCGGCGCCCGGCGCGGTCTACACCGGCGGCGGCATCACCGTCAACGGCCTGCCCGGCCAGCCCAGGGACCTGCCCGGCAACGTCGAGGACGTGGAGTTCGTCGACGCCGACCGCGGGTTCATGCTCACGGTCGGCTGTGCCGCCGCCTGTACGGCCTGGGTCAGCGCCACCACGGACAGCGGCCGGACGTGGAGCACCGCCCGTGCGCCCGGCGCGTTCGAGGCGCCCCCGGCCGCCGCGCTGCCCTCGCTGGTCGTCACCGGGTCCCGGATCACCCTCGTCGGCGCGGACGGCACCCGGGCGAGCAGCACCGACGGCGTGGCCTGGGACACCGCGTCCGGCGCCCCGGCCACGCCCGGCACCGCGCTGCCCGGCGACGCCCGGCTGCTGCTGCTCGGCGGGCGGGTCGCCGCGCTGCGGCACGACGGCACCGCCCTGGTCGAGCCGCCGGCCCAGCCGCCGATCACGGTCGACTGGGTGTCGCCGGTACGCGCGGGCGACGGCTCCTGGTGGGTGGGCGGCTCGGCGGCGGGCCACCCGGCGGTCGCCGTCTCCCGGGACGGCGGCGCCACCTGGACCCCGCGCACCTTCCCGGGCTCCGGCACCGCCCGGGTGTCGTTCCTCGGCCGGGACGTGTACGTGGCGCTGCGCGACCCGCGGACCACCCCGGCCGGGCTGACCGGGGTGGCGGGCTCCACGGACGGCGGCGTCACCTTCGACGATCCCCGGCCGGTGAGCGGCACCTCGATCGGCGGTGACCTGGTGCCGCTGCTGGACGGCCGGCTGCTGATCGTCGACGGCGCCGGGCACTGGCTGGCCTCCGCCGACCGCGGCGGCACCTGGCAGCAGATCTCCGGGCTGCACCCGACCGACCACCTCACCAGGACGCAGACCGGGTGGATCGCCTACAGGATGTCGGCGATCTACACGGCCCACTCGGTCGACGGCAGCACCTGGCAGAAGCTCGACGCCCAGTGACGGCAGGTCAGCTGCGGATGAAGTCCCAGGCGTCCTGGACCATCGTGGACAGCTCGGCGAACCGCGGGGTCCAGGCCAGCTCGGACTTCGCCTTGTCGGAGGCGGCGACCAGCTGAGCGGGGTCGCCGGGCCGGCGGGGCGCCATCTCGACCGGGATCGGGTGGCCGGTGACCTCGCGGACGACCTCGACGACCTGCCGGTTGGAGAAGCCGGTGCCGTTACCGAGGTTGAAGACGCGGTGGCCCGGGCCGTCCATGGTGCCCAGGGCGAGCAGGTGCGCCGCGCCGAGGTCGCCGACGTGGATGTAGTCGCGGACGTTGGTGCCGTCGGGGGTGGCGTAGTCGTCGCCGAAGAGCTGCAGCTTCTCCCGGCGGCCGAGGGCGACCTGCAGCGCGATCGGGATCAGGTGCGTCTCCGGGTCGTGCCGCTCGCCGATCATGGAGCCGTCGGGGCGGCGCAGGGCGCCGGCGACGTTGAAGTAGCGGAGGCTGACGGCGGAGATGCCGTGCCCGACGGCCTCGCCGGTGAGGGCGTGGTCGGCGGCGAGCTTCGAGGTCGCGTACGGGTTGGGCGGGCGCACCGCGGCGGTCTCCGGGATCGGCACGACGTCGGGGTCGCCGTAGACGTTGGCCGTGGAGGAGAAGACCAGGCGGCGGGTGCCCGCAGCGCGCATCGCGTCCAGCAGCAGCAGCGTGCCGACGGTGTTGTTCTCCCAGTACTTCTCGGGCTTCTGCACGCTCTCGCCGGCGGCGATGAACGCGGCGAAGTGCAGCACGCCGTCGAACGCGGCGTCGCGGGTCAGCACGTCGCCGATCGCGTCGTGGACCCGCCCGCGGACGAAGACCGCGCCCTGCGGCACGGACGACTCGTGGCCGGTGGAGAGGTCGTCGAGCACTGTGACGTCGTGACCGGCGTCCAGCAGCAGGGCGGTGACGACGCTGCCGATGTAGCCGGCGCCCCCGGTGACGAGCAGTTTCACGGCGTTCCTCCAAAAGTCATCAGGAACCAACAAATTTACACGTCTGCAGTGAACATCGCGGTGCCCGCCGCCTACAATTCCGTGCATGCCGGAGCGCGCCCCCGGAACTATCAGGCAGACCGTGGCGGGTGTGCTGAGCCGCTGGGCGCAACGCCTTCACGCTACCAACGAGCCCTCCGACGTCAGCGAGGCCGAGCTGCGCACGCTGATCGCCGGCGGCACGGGCACCGGCCACGTGCGCGAGGTGATGGTGCCGCGCACCGAGGTGCTGTTCCTGGACGCGGGCCTGACGGTCGCGGAGGCGGTGGCGGCGGTGCGGGCCACCCGGCACTCGCGGTTCCCCGTGATCGACGGCGACCAGGACGACGTGCTCGGCTTCGTGCACGTGCGCGACCTGACGCTGCTGCCGGCCGTCGACCCGTGCCTGCGGCTGCGCGAGCTGACCCGTGAGGTGAAGCGGCTGCCGGCCAGCAAGCGGGTCCTCGCCGCGCTGTCCGAGATGCGCCGGGAGCGGCACCAGCTGGCGGTCGTCATGGACGAGTACGGCGGCACCGCGGGCATCGTGACCCTGGAGGACCTCATCGAGGAGCTCGTCGGCGAGATCCACGACGAGTACGACGCGCCGCCCGGCCCGGTGGAGTCCGCGGAGGTCGACGGCCGGATCAACCTGACCGACCTCGCCGAGCGGACCGGGCTGGCGCTGCCGAGCGGGCCGTACGAGACGGTGGCCGGCTTCGTGATGGCCCGCCTGGGCCGGCTGCCGAGGACGGGCGACGAGGTGCGGCACGACGGCTGGCACCTGCGCGTCGGCACGGTCGAGGGCCGCAGGGTGGCGCGGGTTTCAGTCATCCGCCCGCGCCAGCCATAGGTGAAGCGAAGCTCAGCCGGCCTCGATGATCATGCCGGCGCCGACGGTGCGGTTGGTGCTCTCGTCGATGATGATGAAGCCGCCGGTCGTGCGGTTGCGCCGGTACTCGTCGGCGAGCAGCGGCACCGTGGTGCGCAGCTTGACCCGGCCGATCTCGTTGAGCCCCAGGGACGTCGCCGAGTCGTCGCGGTGCAGTGTGTTGACGTCGAGCCGGTACTGCAGGCCACGGACGACGGCACGGGCCGAGCGGGTCGTGTGCTTGATGGAGTACTTCGCGCCGACCGCCAGCGGGCGGGACTCGTCCATCCAGCAGATCATCGCCTCGATGTCCTGGGCGACCGCCGGCGCGTTGTGCGGCCGGCAGATCAGGTCACCGCGGGCGATGTCGATCTCGTCGGCGAGCCGGATCGTCACCGACATCGGCGGGTAGGCCTCCTGCAGCTCCCCGTCGGCCGTCTCGATGTGCGTGATCTTCGTGGTGAAACCGGACGGCAGGACCATGACCTCGTCGCCGGGCTTCAGCACGCCCGAGGCGACCTGACCGGCGTAGCCGCGGTAGTCCGCGACCGTCGTGGACTGCGGCCGGATCACGTACTGCACCGGGAAGCGCACGTCGACCAGGTTGCGGTCCGAGGCGATGTGCACGTGCTCCAGGTGGTGCAGCAGCGACGGTCCCTCGTACCACGGCATCTTCTCGGACCGGGTGACCAGGTTGTCACCGTGCAGCGCCGAGATCGGGACGACCGTCAGGTCGGGCGCCTCGAGCTTCGCGGCGAACGAGGTGAACTCGTCGGCGATCCGCTCGAACACCTCCTGCGAGTAGTCGACGAGGTCCATCTTGTTGACGCACAGCACCAGGTGCGGCACGCGCAGCAGCGAGCACAGGAAGGCGTGCCGCCGGGACTGCTCGACCAGCCCCTTGCGGGCGTCGACCAGGATCAGCGCCAGGTCCGCGGTGGAGGCCCCGGTCACCATGTTGCGCGTGTACTGGATGTGCCCCGGCGTGTCGGCGATGATGAACTTCCGCCGCGGGGTGGCGAAGTAGCGGTAGGCCACGTCGATGGTGATGCCCTGCTCCCGCTCGGCCCGCAGGCCGTCGGTCAGCAGCGCGAGGTTGGTGTACTCGTCGCCGCGGGAGCGCGAGGTCGCCTCGACGGCCTCCAGCTGGTCCTCGAAGATCGCCTTCGAGTCGTACAGCAGCCGGCCGATGAGGGTCGACTTGCCGTCGTCGACGGAGCCGGCGGTCGCGAAGCGCAACAGGTCCATCTGCCGCTGGGCAGGAGTTTCAACCACGGCGGTCATCTCTAGAAGTACCCCTCACGCTTGCGGTCTTCCATGGCCGCCTCGCTGACCTTGTCGTCGCCGCGGGTCGCGCCGCGCTCGGTGATGCGGGTCGCGGCGACCTCGTCGATGACCTTGTCGATCGTGTCCGCGTCGCTGCGGACCGCGGCGGTGCAGGAGGCGTCGCCGACGGTGCGGTAGCGGACCCGCTCCACGAACGGCTTCTCGCCCGCCTTCAGCGGCAGGAACTCGTTGATCGCGTAGAACATGCCGTTGCGGTCGACGACCTCCCGGTCGTGCGCGAAGTAGATGTCCGGCAGGTCGATGCCCTCGCGGGCGATGTAGTGCCAGACGTCCAGCTCGGTCCAGTTGGACAGCGGGAACACGCGGATCGACTCGCCGGGCGCGATGCGGGCGTTGTAGAGCGCCCACAGCTCGGGCCGCTGGTTGCGCGGGTCCCACTGGCCGAAGTCGTCGCGGAAGCTGAAGACCCGCTCCTTGGCGCGGGCCTTCTCCTCGTCGCGGCGGGCGCCGCCGAACAGCGCGTCGAAGCGGTACTTCTCGACGGCCTCCAGCAGCACCGGGGTCTGGATCCGGTTGCGCATGCCGTCGCCGGACTCGCGCACGAGGCCGCTGTCGATCGCCTCCTGGACGCTCGCCACGATGAGCTGCACGTTGAGCTCGCCGACGCGGCGGTCGCGATACTGCAGGACCTCCGGGAAGTTGTGCCCGGTGTCGACGTGCATGACCGGGAACGGGATCCGGCCAGGCGCGAACGCCTTCTCGGCGAGGCGGAGCATGACGATCGAGTCCTTGCCGCCGGAGAACAGCAGGACCGGACGCTCGAACTCGGCGACCACCTCACGCATGATGAACAGGCTCTCGGCCTCGAGAGCGTCCAGATGCGAGACGCGGTAGGGCGCGCGACTCATGGTTGGCGGAAACCTTTCCCTAGGAAGCGACAGACGCGCTGATCGCGGCCAGCAGCTGAGGCGCCAGTGCCTTCCGACACACCACCAGGTCGGGCAACCGTGGGTCGGGCTGGTTGTATTCCAACGTAGTCCCGTCGATCCGGGAAGCATGCAGACCCGTGGCGACCGCCACAGCGACCGGGGCGGCGGAGTCCCACTCGTACTGACCACCGGCGTGGACGTAGGCGTCGACAGCGCCGTCGATCACCGCTGCGATCTTCGCACCCGCGGAGCCCATCGGCACCAGCTCGATCGGCAGTTGCTCGGCGAGCGCCGCGAGCAGCGCCGGCGGGCGGGTGCGGCTGGCGGCCAGGCGGATCGGCTCGCCCTGCACCCCCGGCATCGGCGGGAACGGCGGCGGGGCGTCGGTGCCGAGGACGCAGTGCTGCGCCGGCAGGGCCACCGCGCCCGCGAGGAGCCGGCCCCAACCGGCGGAGCGCTCCGGCTGCGGGGTGCCGTCACCCGCATACTCGGTGATCCGCGCGGACGTGCGGCCCCACAGGGCGACGTGCACCGCCCAGTCGGCGCGGCCGTCCTCGCCGAACTCGCGGGTGCCGTCGAGCGGGTCGACGATCCAGACCCGGTCGGCGCCCAGCCGGGTGGCGCTGTCTGCGCCCTCCTCGGACAGGACCGCGTCGGCCGGGCGCCAGCGCTCCAGCTGGGCGACCAGCAGCTCGTGCGACAGCCGGTCACCGGCCTTACGCAGGGCCGCCGGGTCGCCGTAGCCCATCTCCTCGCGCAACTTGAGCAGCAGATCGCCGGCACGCTGGGCGAGCCAGCGGGCGAACCCGCCGTCGGTGGCGGGTGGCAGATCGGTCATCAGTACGCTCCAGCCCCTCGGGTCACCGCGCTCAACGTCCGCAGCATGATCACCAGGTCGAGCGACAACGACCAGTTCTCCACATACTGCAGGTCGAGGCGGACCGCTTCGTCCCACGATAGGTCCGACCGGCCGGACACCTGCCAGAGGCCGGTCATCCCGGGCCGCACGGCCAGCCTGCGCCGGGCGTCGTCCGGATACACGGCGACCTCCTCCGGCAGCGGCGGGCGCGGCCCGACCAGTGACATGCTTCCCCCGAGCACATTGAGCAGCTGGGGCAGCTCGTCGAGCGAAAACTTGCGCAGAAACCGTCCGACGCGGGTGACCCGTGGGTCGTTGCGCAGTTTGAACAGCGCGCCGTCGACTTCGTTGAGGTGCCGCAGCTCGGCGAGGCGGGCTTCGGCGTCCGTGTGCATGGTGCGGAACTTGACGATCACGAACTCATGGCCGTCTTTTCCAACCCGTACTTGACGAAACAGTACCGGCCCTTTGGACTCCGCGCGAACCGCGAGCGCCAGACCAGCCAGAAGTGGACTCAACGCGACCAGGAGCACGACGGCGCCGACCCGGTCGACGACCGCCTTGAGGACCCGCCGCGCGCCGGTCAGCGTGGGATGCTCCACGTGCAGCATCGGCAGCCCGTCGACGGGGCGGATGGTCGTACGGCTGCCGGCGACGTCGATCAGCGTGCTGGCCACGATCAGGTCGATGTCGTCGCGCTCCAGCCGCCACGCGAGCCGGCGCAGCGCGTGCCCGTCCAGCTCGTGGCACGACAGGACCAGCACCGTGTCGGCCCTCGCCCGGCGGACCGCCCCGGCGATCTCGTCGAACGTGCCCAGCACCGGCACGCCCTGCACGCTGCCCTCGGCGGCGAGGCAGGCACCGACGACCTTCAGGCCGTGATACCGCTCCCGGCACAGCTGCCTGGTCATCGCCTCGACCGCCAGCTCGTGCCCGACCACCACGACCCGCCGCATGCAGGCACCGCGCGTCTTGCGGGCCCGGTGCAGCAGCTGGCGCAGCACGAACCGGGCGGCCAGGCAGCCGAACGTCACCAGTGGCAGGGCGAGGGCGAACCAGCCCCGGGCGATCTCGATCTCCGCGGCGTAGGCGCCGACGATGGTGGCGGCGGTCAGCGCCAGGCCGGCCCGCAGGACCCGCTGGTACTCGTCGGTGCCGACAAACAGGTAGCGCTTCTCGTAGGCGCGGTTCGCGGCGAGGGTCGCGGTGAAGGCGACCGGCAGGAGCGCGGACAGCAGCGCGTACCGGCTGTTGTAGTTGGTCAGCACCGAGCCGAAGCGGACCTCGAACGCGAACAGCCCGGCGAGGACCCCGATCACGGTGTCGATCAGCAGCAGGGTCCGCAGGTAGCGCCCCTCCCACGCCCACCGGGCCCGGTGCCGGGGTGCCCTGGTGGGCTCCAGCGGCGGTTCGAGTGGTTTCGCCGCCGGTACGAACGTGGCGGCGCCGGCGACCGCGTCCTCCACCTCGGCTTCGAGCTGGGGGGAGACGTGCGCGGGCGGGACGGGCCGGCCGGGGGCCGGCGAGACGGGGGCGGCCGCGGTCCGGGCCGCCGCGGACGGCGTGCGCTCGGGCCCCTTCGCGACGGTGCCACCCATCGGGCTGGGCCGCCGCCTGACCACCTGCCGCTCGGCCGGCTCGGCGGTCTTGACCCTGACCTCGGCCGCCGGCTCGGCGGCCCTGACCTTGACCTTGGTCGCCGGCTCGGCGGGCCTGGCCGGCGCCGCGGGCTCGGCGGGGCGCTGCAGGGTGTTGCTCAGCCGCTCCGGGCGGCGCAGGCCGGCGGAGCGCTCCTCGCGGCGGGCGCCGGCCGGGCGCTCCTGCCAGCGCAACCCGCCAGGACGCTCGCCACGGGCACCGGCCGGGCGCGACTGCCGGGCCACGACCTCGTGATCCTCGTTTCGCGCTCCGAAAGGCCGATCACGGACGGAGCGGGCAGGCCCGTCACCGGCGGCGTCCGAGCCGCCGGCGCCCAGCGCCGCGTCCTCGTGATCCTCGTTCCGCGTCCCTGCGGGGCGATCACCGTTGATCAGCGCGTCGGTGCGGGAAGCACGGCGGACGTCGCCGGTGCGCTCGCCGCGGCGCAGGCCGCCGGGGCGATCCTCCGGACGCAGGTGGGCCGGACGGTGGAAGCCGTCCCGCGTACGCCCGCTGTCGACAGCCACGCCCGCCTCCTCAAGTCCGCCTTCTTTGCAAAAGGTGCGACTTGGAGTACAACGTGCAACTCGGACATGCGTCACGGCGCCACACGGAGCGGCATGGACGGTTCAGACCGGACGGCCGATGGACAACCGGGCCGTTACGACGCGTGATACTGGTTCTGGGCAGGCTCGAGCCCGCGCTCGATTACCATCTCCACGGCGTCGGCGGCGCGGTCGACGAAGAAGTCGAGCTCCTTGCGCTCCGCCGTGCCGAAGTCGGACAGCACGAAGTCGGCCGGGTTCTGCCGGCCGGGCGGGCGGCCGATGCCGAAGCGCACCCGCACGTAGTCCTTGCTGCCCAGCGACTGCGACATGGACCGCAGCCCGTTGTGCCCGCCCTCGCCGCCGCCCTGCTTGAGCCGCAGCTGCTCGTAGGGCACATCGAGCTCGTCGTGCACGGCGATCACCTGGGCGACCGGCACCTTGTAGAACTGCGCCAGCCCGGCGACCGGCCCGCCGGACAGGTTCATGAAGGTCATGGGCTTCACCAGCACC
The DNA here is from genome assembly GCF_055586325.1 of Dactylosporangium sp. NPDC051087. Taxonomy (NCBI): domain Bacteria; kingdom Bacillati; phylum Actinomycetota; class Actinomycetes; order Micromonosporales; family Micromonosporaceae; genus Dactylosporangium; species Dactylosporangium sp. NPDC051087. Next base: position 364,137 of record NZ_JBVJIJ010000007.1, read on the forward strand.
ACCCGCGGCCCGCCGATGCCGAGGCGGCCCTCGGCGACGTCGGCGGCGACCCGGCGGTGCCGGGAGAAGCGCAGCCCGGCCCGCTGGGCGATCAGGTCGGCGACCATGAAGCCCACGTTGTGCCGGTGGCGCGCATACTCCGGGCCGGGGTTGCCCAGCCCGACGATCAGCCAGGGCGCGGTGTCCGTCATGACGTCCCCTCATACGGCAAGGTCGCGGACGCCCGGCAGGGGCATCCGCGACCTTGTGCGAAACGGATCAGGCGTCGGCCGGCTCCGGCGCCGCCTCGGCCTCTTCGGTCTCCTCGGCGGCAGCGGCGGCCTCGCCGGTCTCACCCTCGAGCGCCTCGGCGGTCGGGGCGGCGGAGATGACGGCGACGATGGTCTCGGCGTCGGCGGCCAGCTCGGCGCCGGCGGGCAGCTTGACCTGGCCCGCGGTCACGTGGGTGCCGGCCTCGAGGCCGTCGATCGAGGCCTCCAGGAACTCGGGCAGCTTGGTCGCGTCGGCCAGGACGGCGAGCGTGGTGTTCTCCACCATGACGAGCGTGTCGCGGGCGGCCTCACCGGTCAGGTGGACCGGGATCTCGACAGTGACCTTCTCGCCGCGACGCACGATGAGCAGGTCGATGTGCTCGTAGGTGTCCTTGATCGGGTCACGCTGGATGGCCTTCGGCAGGGCGAGCGCGGTGCCGCCGCCGGAGATCTCGATGTTGAAGATCTGGTTCTTGCCGCCGTGCCGGATGGCGGCGGCGAACTCGCGGGCGGGGAGGGCGATGTGGCGGGGGGCTTCGCCGTGGCCGTACAGCACGGCGGGCACCTTGCCGGCCCGGCGCGTGCGGCGGGCACCACCCTTGCCGAACTCGGTGCGGGGCTCGGCGCTGATCTTTACCTCGGACACGGCAAAAACTCCTGATGCGGTTGTGCGGCGGGCACCGGCCGGCGCGACCGGTAACAGTTGTCGTGGTGCGGCGCTCGGGCGAGGAGGCGCACGGGGCACAGGCCCGGAGCACCGCGTCGATCACGGAGCCCGATGGCCGTCATGCTGACCCGGCGACCGGCTTCGCGGTGGTCACTGGATCGCACGCCCGGCCCTTGGAGCACCCTCGCCGTGGCAACCGCACTAGCTTACCCGAGACTCCTGAACGCCCTCACACTGCACCCGTCCGGTTGTCCAGATCACGCGCCTGTGTCAACCGGACGGGCCGACGGGTGTGCCGGAGGATCAGGACAGACCGCCGAAAAGGGTCGTGACCGACCCGTCGTCGAACACCTCGCGGATGGCGCGGGCCAGCAGCGGGGCGATCGAGAGCTGGGTGATCTTGTCGACCTTCTTGTCACCCGGCAGTGGCAACGTGTTGGTCACCACGACCTCGCTGATCCGGCTGGCGTCGAGGCGGTCGCAGGCAGGGTCGGACAGCACCGCGTGGGTGGCGGCGACGATGACGTCGGCGGCACCCTCCTGGAAGAGGATGTCCGCGGCGCTGACGATGGTGCCGCCGGTGTCGATCATGTCGTCGACGATCAGGCAGACCCGGCCCTCGACCTCGCCGACCACCCGGTTGGCCACCACCTGGTTGGGCTTGAGCGGGTCGCGGGTCTTGTGGATGAAGGCGAGGGGGCAGCCGCCGAGGCGGTCCGTCCAGCGCTCGGCGACCCGCACCCGGCCCGAGTCGGGCGCGACGACGGTGATCGGGCGCCCGGCGTACTTGGCGTCGATGTGGTCGGCGAGGGTGTTCATCGCGAAGAGGTGGTCGACCGGGCCGTCGAAGAAGCCCTGGATCTGCGCGGTGTGCAGGTCGACGGTGAGGATCCGGTTGGCGCCGGCCGTCTTGAGCAGGTCGGCGACCAGCCGGGCGGAGATCGGCTCGCGGCCGCGGTGCTTCTTGTCCTGCCGTGCGTAGGGGTAGAACGGCAGGACGACGGTGATCCGCTTGGTCGAGCCGCGCTTGAGCGCGTCGACCATGATCAGGACCTCCATCAGCCAGTCGTTGATCGGCGCGACCATCGACTGCACGACGAACGCGTCCGAGCCGCGCACCGACTCCCGATACCGGATGAAGATCTCGCCGCTGGCGAAGTCGTAGGCGTCCATCGGCGTCGGCTCGACACCGAGCACCGCCCCGATCTCCTCAGCGAGCGCGGGAAACCCCCGGCCGGAGAAGAGCATGAGGTTCTTGCGGTTCTCCGAACTGATGCTGGCCATTGGGTTGCCCGCTCCCGATCTCGTGGTTGGGCTCATTGTTCGTCGCGCGGTCCCTCGTCGGCCACTTGACCGGCCCCGACGTGGTTTTCTTCACGTGCGAGGGCGTCGCGCGCGGCCTGCGCGGCGGCTGTGCCCGGCCGCCTGCGCTCCACCCAGCCCTCGATGTTGCGCTGGTGGGCCCGGGAGACGCCGAGCGCGCCGGGCGGCACGTCCTTGACGATCACGCTGCCGGCGGCCGTGTAGGCACCGTCGCCGATGTGCACGGGCGCGACGAACATGTTGTCCGCACCGGTGCGGGCGTGGGCGCCGATCACCGAGCGGCGCTTCTGCACGCCGTCGTAGTTGACGAAGACCGTCGCGGCGCCGATGTTGGTGCCCTCGCCGATCTCGGCGTCACCGACATAGGACAGGTGCGGGACCTTCGCCCCGTCGCCGACGTCGGCCGCCTTGGTCTCGACGAACGTGCCGATCTTCGACTTGCGTCCGAGCCGCGTGCCGGGACGCAGGTAGGCGAACGGGCCGACCGACGCCTGCGGGCCGATCTCGGAGGACAGCGCGTGCGTCCGGACGACGACGGCGCCCTCCCCCACGACGACGTCGATGAGCGACGTGTCGGGGCCGACGACCGCGCCCTCGCCGACGCGGGTCGCGCCGCGCAGGTGGGTGTTGGGCTCGACGACCACGTCGCGGGACAGGGTGACCGTGACGTCGATCCAGGTGGTCGCCGGGTCGACGATCGCGACGCCGGCGCGCATCCACTCGTCGTTGATCCGGTCCCGCATGAGCGCCCGCAGCCCGGCGAGCTCGGCGCGGTCGTTGGCGCCGAGGGTCTCCGTGGCGTCCGGAGCACGGTGCGCGACGATCGGCGCGCCGGCCTCGGCGAGCAGGCCGATGACGTCGGTCAGGTACTCCTCGCCCTGGTCGTTGTCCGTGGAGAGCTTGCCGAGCATCTCGCGCAGCCGCTCCGCGTCGAACACGTAGGCCCCGGAGTTGATCTCGCGGATGGCCCGCTGCTCGGCGGTGGCGTCGCGCTCCTCGACGATCGCGGCGAACTCGCCGCCCCGGTTGCGCACGATGCGGCCGAGCCCGGTGGGGTCGGCGACCTCGGCGGTCAGCACGGTGGCGGCGGCCTTGGTGCTCTCGTGCGTGTGCACGAGCGCGCTGAGGGTCTCCGCGCGCAGCAGCGGGATGTCGCCGTTGAGCACGACGACGGTGCCGGTCAGGTCCGGGCTCTCGTCGAGCGCGATGCGCACGGCGTGGCCGGTGCCGCGCTGCTCGATCTGGGTGACCGGCACGGCGGCCGGCGCGATCTGCTCCAGGTGGGCCCGGACGATCTCACCGCCGTGGCCGACGACCACGGTGGCGGCACCGCCGATGGCCTCCTCGGCGGCGGCGAGCACGTGGCCCACCAGGGTCCGGCCGAGCAGCGGATGCAGCACCTTCGGCAGGGCCGACTTCATCCGCTTTCCCTCGCCGGCGGCCAGGATGATCACATTTCGCACGGGCGCGCTCCTCGACGGTGTCGGTGCGCCTCATCGTAGTCAGGTGGCTGGGGTGCCAGGATTCGAACCTGGACTGCGAGGCTCCAAAGGCCTGCGGGCTGCCGTTACCCCACACCCCAAAGATCTGCGTGTGCAGCGTACCGGTTGCGACATTCCGGCTCGTATCGAGGCCGGTTCCCTCACCCCGTCGCCGGTCCGGCCGATCTTGCCGGACGAAGATCACACAAGACCGCGGGTAATCGGCTTGACACAGAGCTCGTATGGCGAACCTACGCTTCCGTAAGTTACGGTGACGTAGGCGTAGCGTCGATCCCCTGAGAGGTACCATGTCCGCTGTACTCCTAGATCCCGTCCCTGGTCAGAGCCCTGAGCGTGGGCCAAAAGCCCTCACCGAGGGCCGCCAGAGCGCCGGGATCCTGGTCGCCCTCTGGGGCTTCGTGGTCCTGCCGTTCGTCGCCATCCTGGCGGCCGTCCCCGTCGCCTGGGGATGGGGACTCACCTGGCTCGACGTCGCCCTCGGCACCGTCTTCTACGTGATCGGCGGGCTCGGCATCGGTTCGGGCTTCCACCGGTACCTCACCCACGGCGCCTTCAAGGCGAACCGCGGCCTGCGCATCGCGCTGACGGTCGCCGGCAGCACCGCGATCGAGGGCAACCCGACCCAGTGGGTCGCCGACCACCGGCGCCACCACGCCTACTCCGACCGCGAGGGCGACCCGCACTCGCCGTGGCGCTTCGGGGAGTCCTTCGGCGGCCTGGTCAAGGGGCTGTTCTACGCGCACGTGGGCTGGCTGTTCCACCGCGAGCTGTCCAACCGGGAACGCTTCGCCCCCGACCTGCTGGCCGACAAGGACATCCGGCGCATCGACAAGCTCTTCCCGCTGATCGTGGCGCTCTCCGCGACGCTGCCCGCGATCATCGCCGGCCTGGTCACCTGGTCGTGGCAGGGCGCGCTGTCGGCGTTCTTCTGGGCGGGGATCGTCCGCATCGGGCTGCTGCACCACGTCACCTGGTCGATCAACTCGATCTGCCACGTCTACGGGGAGCGCCCGTTCGAGACCCGCGACGGCGACAAGGCCAGCAACTTCTGGCCCCTGGCGATCCTGTCCTTCGGCGAGAGCTGGCACAACCTGCACCACGCCGACCCGACCTGCGCCCGGCACGGCGTCGACAAGGGCCAGATCGACATCAACGCCCGGCTCATCTGGATCTTCGAGAAGCTCGGCTGGGCGACCGACGTGCGCTGGCCCAAGCGTGACCGGCTCGATGCGAAGCGGGTCGCCGCCGCCTCCGGCGCGGCTGGCACGATGAGCGGGTGACCGATCCTTCGCAGGAATCGCCGCACGTCCGGCGCTCGACGAGCCCAGTGCCACCGCCGAAGTCCCGGGTGCGGATGTCCGCCGCCCAGCGCCGCGAGCAGCTCATCGCCATCGGACGGGCGCTGTTCGCGGAGCGGGGTTTCGACGCCACCTCCATCGAGGAGGTGGCGTCGCGCGCGAAGGTCTCCAAACCCGTCGTCTACGAGCACTTCGGCGGCAAGGAGGGGCTCTACGCGGTGGTCGTGGACCGCGAGGTGCGCAACCTGCTCGACCGCATCACCAACGCGCTGACCGCGGGCCACCCGCACGAGCTGCTCGAACAGGCGGCCCTGGCGCTGCTGGACTACATCGAGCACGAGACCGACGGCTTCCGGGTCCTGGTCCGCGAGTCGCCGGTGATGTCGCCGACCGGCAACTTCATGAGCGTCCTCAACGACGTCGCGCACCAGGCCGAGCACATCCTCGGCTCGGAGTTCAAGCGCCGCGGCTTCGACCCGAAGCTCGCCGAGCTCTACTCGCAGGCGCTGGTCGGGATGGTCGCGCTGACCGGCCGCTGGTGGCTGGAGGTGCGCAAGCCGCGCAAGGAGGTCGTCGCGGCGCACCTGGTCAACCTGGCCTGGAACGGCCTGTCCAACATGGAGGGCAAGCCCACGCTCGTCACGGGCCAGGGCAAGTAGGACGCACGAAGGCGGCGCCCCCCGGGGCGCCGCCTTCGCCGGTCAGACCGTCAGGCGGTGCGGGGACCGCGCCGGAACTGCTCCTCGGCCTCGGCCGCCGACGCGCTGCCGACCCGGTCGTAGAGGCTGGCGGTGCCGGTGATGCCCGCGAGGATGAACGTGACGACGCAGTTGACCATCGAGAACGCGAAGATGTTGGCCTCGGTCTGCAGCAGCGCGAGCGAGCCCATGCCGACCACCGTCAGCACGATGCCGGCCAGCTGGTTGACGTGGTGGCCCAGGTTGCGCCCGATGAGGTTGGCACCGAGCACGACGACGCCCGCGACGAGCGACAGCAGCGAGAAGGCGGGGTTGGTGCGCAGCCCCAGCACCCACTCGGCCCCGTCCGAGCCGGTGAACTGGTTGCCCGACGTCTGGACGAATCCGACCACGCCGAAGACCAGCATGTAGAGACCGGCGATGACGCACAGCAGCCGGTACAGGGGCCGGAGGTGGTGGTTGATCGGAAAGTGAGCGGCCATGACCGCATTCTAGGGCCGGGTCACCCGGCGATCTCCGCGAGGGCGAGCCATTGCTCCTCGATGAGAGCTTTTTCCTCCTGTACGGCGCGCAGTTCCGCGTCCAGCGAGGTGATCCGGGCGTAGTCCGTGGCGTGCTCCGCCAGCTGGGCGTGCAGCGCCGCCTCCTTCTGGCTGAGCCGGTCCATGCTGCGCTCCAGCTTGGACAGCTCCTTCTTCGCGGCCCGCGCGTCCTTGTCCGACGCCCGCAGGTCGGCGGCCTTCTCCTTGCCCGCGGCCGCCGGTGTGCCCTGCGCGAAGCCCTCGCCCTCGCTGTCGATGCGCTGCAGGTACTCGTCCACGCCACCCGGCAGGTGCACGAGGTGGCCGTCGCCGAACATGCCGTAGACGACGTCCGCGACCCGCTCGACCAGGTACCGGTCGTGACTGGCCACCACGATGGTGCCCGGCCACGAGTCGAGCAGGTCCTCCAGCGCCGCCAGGGTGTCGATGTCCAGGTCGTTGGTGGGCTCGTCGAGCAGCAGCACGTTGGGCTCCGTGGCGAGCAGGCGCAGCAGCTGCAGCCGGCGCCGCTCACCGCCGGACAGGTCCGCCACCGGCGTCCACACCCGGGCGCCGCTGAAGCCGAACACCTCGGCCAGCTGCGACGCGGTCAGCTCGCGGTCGCCGAGCTTGACCCGCTTGGCGACCTCCTCGACCGCCTCCAGCAGCCGCAGGCCGGACGGCAGCTCCTTGAGCTCCTGCGACAGGAACGCGGCGCGCACCGTGCTGCCGCGCAGGAGCCGGCCGCCGTCGGGATCCCGTACACCCGCCAGAACCCGCAGCAGGGTCGTCTTGCCGGCCCCGTTGGCGCCGAGGATCGCGATCCGGTCACCGGGTCCCACCAGCCAGTCCACATCGGACAGCAGGGTCCGCTCGCCGGCGCGCAGGTCCACCTTGGACAGCTCGTAGACCTGCTTGCCCAGCCGGGTGACGGCGAGGCGCTGCAACGACACCGTGTCGCGGGCGGGCGGCACGTCGGCGATGAGCGCGTTGGCCGCGTCGATGCGGAACTTCGGCTTGCTGGTCCGGGCCGGCGGTCCGCGCCGCAGCCAGGCGATCTCCTTGCGCAGCAGGTTCTGCCGGCGGGACTCGACCTCGGCGGCGACCCGCAGCCGCTCGGCCCGCGCGAGGGTCCAGGCCGCGTAGCCGCCGTCGTAGGCGCGCACGGTCGCGTCGGCGACCTCCCACGTGGTCGTGCAGACCGCGTCGAGGAACCAGCGGTCGTGGGTGACGACCATGAGCGCGCCGCGGCGCTGCAGCAGGTGCCGGGCCAGCCAGGCGATGCCGGCGACGTCGAGGTGGTTGGTGGGCTCGTCGAGGATCAGCAGGTCGGCGGGGCGCACCAGCAGCGCGGCGATCGCGATGCGGCGCCGCTCACCGCCGGACATCGGCCCGACGGGCGCGTCCAGGCCGAGGTGCGGCATGCCGAGCCCGTTGAGCACGGTGCGCACGCCGGAGTCGCCGGCCCACTCGTGCTCCGCGGCGAACGCGGCGGGCAGCCAGGCGGTGCCGATGATGACGTCGCGGACGGTCGCCGTTGGCGGCAGGTCCAGGTTCTGCGGCAGGGCCGACACCCGCAGGTCGCGGCGGTGCGTGACGCGGCCCTCGTCGGGCTCCTCCGCCTTGGTGAGCATCCGCAGCAGGGTCGTCTTGCCGGCCCCGTTGAGCCCGACCACCCCGATGCGGTCGGCGTCGTCGACGCCGAGGGACACCTCGTCGAAGATCCGCCCCGCCGGGTACGTCTTGCCGACCTTGTCCAGGTTGATGATGTTGGCCATCTACAGCACTCTCGCTCCGGGCACGGGACCGACAGCGGTGCGCACCGCGCGGCAGCAGTTGGCGGCCTCCAGGTCGGCCGCGAGCAGCGCGGCGTGCCGGGCGTCCTCGGCCAGGAAGACGATGGTCGGGCCGGAGCCGGAGACCAGCCCGGCGAGGGCGCCGGCGTCCAGCCCCGCGTCCAGGACCCCCCGCAGCTCCGGGCGCAGGTGCAGCGCGGCGGCCTGCAGGTCGTTGGTGAGGTGGGCGGCGAGCACGTCAGGGTCCTTCTGCCGCAGCGCGGCCATCAGCCCGTCCGGCGGGCCCGCCTCGCTCTGCGCGCCCAGCTCGTCGAACGCCTTGTAGACCGTGGGGGTCGACAGGCCCTCCTCGGCCACCGCCAGGACCCAGTGCCACGCGTGCCCGCCGGTCAGGATCGGGCTGACCAGCTCGCCGCGGCCGGTGCCCAGCGCGGTGCCGCCCAGCACCAGGAACGGGATGTCCGAGCCCAGCGTGCCGGCGATGCCGGCCAGGTCGTCGCGGGACAGCCCGGTCCCCCACAGCTGGTCGCAGGCGACCAGCGCGGCGGCCGCGTCGGCGCTGCCGCCGGCCAGGCCCGCGGCGATCGGGATCTGCTTCTTCAGGTGCAGCCGGGCGTGCGGGTCGTGGCCCGTCTCGGCCGCGAGGGCCCGCGCCGCCCGGACGACGAGGTTGTCCTCGCCGAGCGACAGGTGGCCGGTCCCCTCGCCCTCCATGGTGAGCGTCAGCGTGTCGCCGCGGCGGGCGGTGATCTCGTCGTACAGCCCGATCGCGTGATAGACGGTGGTCAGCTCGTGGTAGCCGTCGGGCCGGGTCGGGCCGACGTGCAGGTGGAGGTTGATCTTCGCGGGCACGCGGACCCGGACCGGTCCGTGCGCGGCCAGGCGCGGCCGGTCGAACTCCTCGTCATCTTCGGAGAAGAGCGGCTCGGTCACGTGGTGCACCCTACCCGTGCGATGCCTGTGCCTGCCGCTGGCTCGCGATGCGGGTGAAGTCCCGCACCGTGAGCTGCTCGCCCCGGGCGCCCGGGTCGACGCCGGCGGCGCGCAGGATCCGCTCGGCGGCGTCGGGCCCGCCGGCCCACCCCGCGAGCGCGGCCCGCAGCGTCTTGCGCCGCTGCGCGAACGCGGCGTCCACCACGGCGAACGTCTGCTTCCGGTCGTCCGTGGCCGGCACGTCGTGCCGGGTGAACGCGACCAGGCCCGAGTCGACGTTCGGCACCGGCCAGAAGACGCTCGGCGGCACCTTGCCGGCCTGCTTCGCCACCGCGTACCAGGCGAGCTTCACACTCGGCACGCCGTAGACGCGGCTGCCGGGCCCGGCGACGAGCCGGTCGGCGACCTCCTTCTGCACCATGACCAGCCCCTTGCGCAGCGACGGCAGCGTGGCCAGCAGGTGCAGCACGACGGGCACGGCGACGTTGTACGGCAGGTTGGCCACCAGCGCGGTCGGTTGCGCGTCGACGTCGACCCGCAGCGCGTCGCCCTCGACCACGTGCAGCTTCCCGGCGTGCTCGGGGGCGAACCGCCGCACGGTCTCCGGCAGCGCCTTCGCCAGCACCGGGTCGATCTCCACCGCGCAGACCGCCTTCGCGGACTCCAGCAGGCCCAGCGTCAGGGAGCCCAGGCCCGGGCCGACCTCGAGCGCCACGTCGTCGGCGGTGAGCTCGGCGGCGCGCACGATCCGCCGCACCGTGTTGGGGTCGTGGACGAAGTTCTGCCCCAGCTGCTTGGTCGGCCGGACCCCGAGCGACGCCGCGAGCTCCCGGATCTCCGCCGGGCCGAGCAACGTCATCGCCATTCCCCGAACGCGCGGGTGCCGTTGGCGGAGATGGCGGCGCACAACACCGCCAGGTCGTGCCCGGTCACCTCGGCGAGCGCCCGTACCGTCAACGGGATCAGATAGCTGGCGTTCGGCCGGCCGCGGAACGGCATCGGGGTCAGGAACGGCGCGTCGGTCTCCACGAGGATGCCGTCCAGCGGGGTGATCGCGGCCGCGGCCCGCAGGTCGCCCGCGTTGCCGAAGGTGACGGTGCCGGCGAAGCTCAGCAGGAACCCCCGGTCCAGGCACTCCCGGGCGAACGCCTCGTCGCCGGAGAAGCAGTGCATGACGACCTGGTCGGGGGCGCCCTCCTCGTCCAGGACGCGCAGGATGTCGTCGTGCGCGTCGCGGTCGTGGATGACCAGGGTCTTGCCGTGCCGCTTGGCGATCGCGATGTGCGCGCGGAAGCTCTCGTGCTGGGCCTTGCGCCCGTCGTCGCCGGTGCGGAAGTAGTCCAGCCCGGTCTCGCCGATGCCGCGGACCCTCGGGTGGGCGGCCAGGCGCTCGATCTCCCGCAGCGCGCCGTCCAGGTCCTTCTGCCTCGGCGCGTCGTTGGGGTGCAGGGCGACCGTCGCCACCACCTCGGGATGCTCCTGCGCCACCTGTACGCCCCACCTCGACGACTCGACGTCGACCCCGACCTGCACGAGACGGTCCACGCCGGCGGCTTTGGCTTTCTCAAGCGCATCCGCTACGGTCGATGGACCCCCGTCGGCCCCGCCCTCCAGCGTGATGTCGATGTGGGTATGGCTGTCCAGCACCGCCACCGGCAACGGGTCGGTCGGTGGGGGAAACGCCCCTTGACGGTTGTGTCTCTTAGCACTCACGGCGCCGGCTCGCTTCGCTCCCCGGCACCGCGAGGCACGGCACACTGCCACATCATTCGATCGCATAGCTCACTCATCGGCGTTAAGCATGCCACCCCCGGTCCGGCGTTCACGCGCCGTTCACCTGGGGCACACCACCCCGCCCTAGCGTCGCGAATGTGACAGTCATCGGGCATCCGGCAGGGTCGGCGACCCACAGCGTGACGCTCGACGGGACCACGTACCCCGCCGAGGAGATCGCGCAGGGCGCCGCGTTCGAGGTCTTCGCGACGCAACCCGGACCCGGCTTCCTGCCCAACCCGCGGCCGGGCGCCCGCTGGCCGTTCCGCCGCTTCGTGCACGCCACCGACGTCGTCACCTCGCTCGACGGCCTCCCCGGATTCGAGGACGAGCCCCTGGCCATGCCCGTCACCCGCACCATGGACTGGGCCGGCCTGCACAAGCTCACCCAGACCCCGTCGGCGGCCGGCCACCTGGCCCCCATCCGCCGCACCGCCACCGTCCGCCGCGGCACCCGGATGATCAAGTTCCTGACCGGCCGGCAGCTCGGCGGCCACCTGCGCGGCTGGCCGATCAGCGGCTTCTGCTACCGCGCCTTCGACGTCGCCCACCTGCGGACCCCCCAGGACCTGGCGATCCTCAGCGAAGGCAACCCCGCCCCGGACGGCGTGGTGTTCGCCATCCGCTGGCGCGCCGTCGACCCGTGGGACTACGAGGTGCCGCTCGCCGACTCGTACGGCGGCCTCATCACCATGCCGCCGCACGACCGGCTCGGCCCGCCCGTCATCGGCACCGGCTTCGCGCCCAGCGGCCGGCACATCGTGCCCGAGTTCGTCACCCGCGACCTCGCCGAACTCCCCGTCCCGGCGAACACCTCCCTGGTCGCCTACACCGCCGACGGCACCGAGGTCACGCTGTACACGTACCTGCCGGAACAGCGGGCGTGGAGCCGCATGCACGGCCCCCAGTGGCGCCACCTGCTGCCCGACACGATCGCGGCCGACCAGGAGTACTTCCCGACCACCACGCCGCTGGCCTGCTACGTGGGCCGCTACCGCGAGAACATCTACGAGGCGATCGTCGACCCGCCCGGCGAGTTCAGGGTCGCGGCGAAGACCCGCGCCGCCCGCTACCCCCTCGACGCCCTGGCCCGCCGCGTCCCCTCCGCCACCTGGCGCAACGCACCGTGCACCGTCATCCGCGAGGAGGGTGACTGGCTGCGCCTGCGGCTGAGCCGCCCGGACGGGGAACAGGTCGCCCGCCTCGGCGCCCACTGCGTGGAACGCGGCCTCTACGAAGCCTGGGCCCCCGGCGCCGAGATCACCGACGCCCGCGAAGACGACCACTGGTTCGAGCTGTAACCCGCTGTGTCGCCTGCGGCGATGGGCTCGCCGCCCCACGCTTCGCGCGGGTCCCGCCGGGGGGATTCTCACCCCCCGGAGCCCCCAATGCGCCGCTCCGCGACGCACTGCCAGCACGCAGAGCGCGCGGCAGCCTCCTACGCATCCGCGTGCCATCCGCGGTGGCAGGCCGCCGCACTCCCCTCCCCCTCATGATCCGGAAGCCTTCGTGCAGCCTGAGGTGCACACGGTCTACCGGATCACGGAAACCAGCCAGCCCACCCGGCGCCCGGTCGGCATCGCCCATGATCCGGAAGAGATTTCGTCGCCCTGACGACTAAACGTCTTCCGGATCACGGAAAGCAGGCCCGTCTGGCGGCTGGTCGGCGGGACGTCCATGATCCGGAAGAGTTCGCGTGGCCAGGGGTGCACAAGGTCTTCCGGATCACGGAGAGCAGCCAGCCCAGCCAGCGACCGGTCGGTGCGACTCATGATCCGGAAGAGATGTTGTCGCTCTGGCGACCAAAAGTCTTCCGGATCACGGAAAGCAGGCCCACCCAGCAGCCGGTCGGCGTGACGCCCGTGATCCGGAAGAGTTTGTGTAGCCAGGGGTGCACAAGGTCTTCCGGATCATGAAGGGCCAGCCCAGCCCAGCCGGCCTCACCCGTGATCCGGTAGAGATTTCGTCGCTCTGGCGACCAAAAGCCTTCCGGATCATGGAAAACGCAGCGGCGAGCCACCGGATGGCACGCGGATGCGTAGGAAGCTGCCGCGCGCCTTGCGCGCTGGCAGTGCGTCGCGGAGCGGCGCATTGGGGGGCTCCGGGGGTGAGAATCCCCCCGGCGGGACCCGCGCGAAGCGTGGGGCAGCGAGCCAATCGCCGAAGGCGACACAGCGGGAAACAGTACAGCTAGCTGGCTTGGGCTGTTGAGTCTTCGGCTACCGGGGTGCCGGCGGCGTGGGAGAAGGACTGGAGGCCTTGGACGAGGGCGGCCCGGTCGTCCGGGGACATGCGGCGCAGGACCGCGGCGATCGTCTCCTGGCGCTGGCGGCCGAGGCCGTCCAGCAGGCGCCGCGCCGTCGGGGTGAGGACGAGCCAGACCTCGCGCCGGTCGCGGTCGTCGTTGGTGCGGCGGAGCAGGTCCGCGGCCTCGAGACGGTCGCAGAGGCGGCTGGCCGAGGAGGGGGCGGTGTGCAGTGCGATCGCCAGCTGGGTCAGGTTGATCGAGCCGGCCTGGTCGACGACGCCGAGAACGCGCAGCTGGGCCGCGGACACGCCGGAGTTGTCGTTGGCGGCGCTGGTGGCGAGCACCAGCGCCTGACCCGCGGCGTCGACCAGGGCGGCGGCCATGGCGGCCGCGTCGTCACTGCCAGCCGGGTGCGGTGAAGGTCGGGTCCGCACGTCGTCCTCCGGGGCTCGCGGGGATCACGGGTCGGCTCTGGGCGACCAGTCGAGGCAGACGATCAGCGCGTCGTCGGCGAGCTCGGCGCCCGCGTGATAGTCACGAAGGCTCCGCATGACGCTGCCGATGGCCTCGGCCGGTGGTTGCAACCGGGTCGATCGTATGGCACGGCTCAACTCGCGCTCACCGTACGCGGCCTCGTTCGGCCGGGTGGCCGAGTGCACCCCGTCGCTGACGATGAAGACACGGTCTCCCGCCTGGAGGCTTTCGCGTTCCTCGACGTAGCGGGTGTCGCCGAACATGCCGAGCGGCAGCTGCGGGTCGAGGACCATGTCGCGGACCTGGCCGCCGCGGACGAGCAGCATGCGGGGCGAGCCCGCGTCGATGATCCGCAGGTCGCCGGTGACGAGGTTGAGCGAGAGGAGCAGGGTCGCCACGTGCCGGGTCCCGCCGTACTGCGAGAAGATCGCGTCGGCGGCGAGGACGGCCTGGTCGGCGAGGTCGCCGGGGGCGCTCTGGCCGGTCGGGATGGAGCGGCGGGCGTTGCGCATCGCGTTGACCGCGAGGGTCGTGAGCAGGGCGGCGTCCAGGCCGTTGCCCATGCCGTTGAGGGCGGTGACGGTGAGCCAGTCGCCGTTGACGGACCAGTCGAAGTGGTCGCCGCCGACGGCGTACGCCGGCTCCAGCTGCCCGGCCAGCTTGACGCCGGGCTGGTCGTAGCCGCGCGCGGGCAGGAGGTCCCACTGCATCTCGGCGGCCATCGTCAGCCGGCCGTCGCGCCGGCGGTCGAGGTGGTAGCGGTCGGTGCGCCGGTACGCCGCCTGCAACGCGACCGCGAACGCCCCGGCCACGTCGCGCAGCCCTTCGCGGGCCTGCTGCGCCCGGTCGGCGTCCAGCACCACGCTGAGCACGCCGACGCGCTCGCCCCACGCCGTGATCGGCAGGTGCAGCCGGGCGAGGGCGTGCCCTTCCCGGGCGTCCAGGACGACCGTCTGGCTGGCGAACGCCCTGGTCGCCGCCGCCAGCTGGTCGTCGGCCGCGCCGGGGTCGGCGCCGTTGGCCGGCTGCGACGCCGAGAGCGACGTGGAGCGGTAGTCGGCGAGCCACACGGTGCTGCTCTTCGTCCCGTGCGACGCGCTCAGGTGGGCGTCGAGCACCTCCACCAGGCGATCTGGTGGTGCGGTGCGCAAAGCCTTCTCTATGGTGCCAACGCCGGACATTCGAGCCTTTCACCATCCGCGACTGAAGCCTTTGCTTGCCGTGCGGCAAATAATATAAGGCAGTCTGTCGACAGTGGTGTTACCCAGTCACCCCGTGATCGCTACACCCAACGGGATCCAAGCCACATCCGGGAGAACCATTCGGTGTACGTAATGTCCATACCACTATAGATCGGGTAGAAGTACGCGAAACAGGCCGCGACGAGCAGGACGTACGCTCCCGCGACGATCGACCCGATCAGCCGGTGGTCGCTGGTGGGCCGCACGTGGCGCGGCGGTCCGATGATGGCGCCGAGCACGTAGACCACGGCCAGGACAAGGAACGGCTCGGCCGGCAGCGCGTAGAAGTAGAACATCGTGCGGTGCTCGGGCATCGACTGGAACCACGGGACGATGCCGGCGAGGGCGCAGACCATGACCAGCCAGGCGCGGCCGTCGCGGCGGGCGATCGCCAGCCAGCCGAGGGCGATCAGCGCGGGCAGGAACGACCACCACAGCAGCGGGGTGCCGAGCAGCAGGATCTCCGACGCGCAGCTGCTGGCGTCGCACGGGCCGTCGGTGTTCCAGTAGAACGCGACCGGGCGGCCGAGCAGCAGCCACATCCACGGCCACGACTGGTACTGGTGCTTCGTGCTCAGCCCGGTGTGGAACTTGTACGCCTCGTGGTGGTAGTGCCACAGGTTCAGCAACGGGTCGATGAGGCGGTCGGACGGGAGGCCGTTCGTCTGCGCGTACCAGTGCCGGAAGTAGCCGTCGTCGGAGATGAACCAGCCGGTCCAGGTCGCGAGGTAGGCGACCAGCGCGAGACCGAACACGGCGAAGATCCAGGCGCCGTCGTCGAGGATGCCGTCGCGGATGCTGTGCCGCGAGCCGGCCGCCCGCCGGGCGCTGATGTCGAAGATCAGCGTCAGCGCGACGAACAGCAGCACGTACCACAGCGCGCTCCACTTGACGCCGCAGGCGAGGCCGAGCGAGACGGCCATGACCAGCCGATACCACGGCACGCCGAGACGGGGCCGGTTCCCGGCGCCGGGGCGGCCCGGGTCGATCCCGCGCTCCAGCGCCGCGAGCCACCTGGCCCGCCGCTGCTCCCGGTCCAGGACCAGGAAGTAGAACGCGACGACGATCCAGAACATCAGGAAGATGTCGAGCAGCGCGGCACGGGACAGGACGAAGTGCATGCCGTCCAGGGACATCAGCAGGCCGGCGGTGGCGGCGAGGATCGTGGAGCGGAAGAGCCGCCGGGCGGCCAGGACGATGAGCAGGATCGCCAGGACGCCGACCGTGACCGCGGCGATGCGCCACCCGAACGAGTTGTATCCGAAGATCTGTTCGCCGAGCCCGATCATCCATTTGCCGAGCGGCGGGTGCACCACGTACTGCGGGGTGTTGTCCTCAGGGTTCCACTCGACCCCGTGCTGCAGCAGGTCCCACGCCTCGTTCGCGTAGTAGACCTCGTCGAACACCGTCTCCTTCGGATGGGACAGATTCACCATCCGAAGCAGCAGCGCGATGCCCGTGACCAGCACCGCCGCCAGCCAGAACGCCGGCGTGGCCGGTCCGGGGCGGGCGAGCCGGCGACGCACCGCGTCGGCGACCGGGCGGGAAGGGGACGGCTCCGCGGGCTGCGGCGGCGTCTCGCTTGCGTCGGTCAGCACCGAGGTCATTGCGCGATCGTAGGCGGTGGGATGCCACCATCGCACATGTGCCATTGATTCTCCTCGGAGCTCCGCTGGGTAACCCTGACGACGCCTCGCCCCGGCTGCGGTCGGTCCTCGAGACCGCCGACGTCGTGGCCGCTGAGGACACCCGCAGGCTGGGGCGCCTCGCCCAGCACCTCGGCGTCACCATCGGCGGCCGGCTCGTAAGTTACTTCGAGGGCAACGAGGAGCGCCGCACCCCGGAGCTCGCCGACCTGCTCGCCGGCGGGGCGACCGTCGCGGTGGTCACCGACGGCGGCATGCCCAGCGTGTCCGACCCGGGGTTCCGGCTGGTCCGTGCGGCGGTCGCGCTGGGTGTACCGGTGAGCGCCGCCCCCGGACCGAGCGCCGTCACCACCGCGCTGGCGGTGTCGGGGCTGCCCTGCGACCGGTTCTGCTTCGAGGGCTTCCCGCCGCGCAAGCAGGGCGAGCGGCGCACGTACTTCGCCTCCCTGGCGGCCGAGCCGCGGACCCTGGTCTTCTTCGAGTCCCCGCACCGCGTCGGCGACACCGTGCGCGACCTGGCCGCCGCCTTCGGCGCGGACCGCCCGGCGGCGCTGTGCCGCGAGCTGACCAAGACCTACGAGGAGATCCGCCGCGGCACCCTCGGCGAGCTGGCGCAGGACGCGGAGTCGGCGCGCGGCGAGATCACGCTCGTCGTCGGGGGCGCCCCGGCCGTCGCGCAGGAGCGCCCGTCCGACGCGGCGCTGTCGGCGTCGGTCGCCGCGCTGGTCGCCGCCGGTACCACGAAGAAGGACGCGATCAGCGAGGTCGCAACGAGGCACGGCCTGCCCCGCCGTGAGGTCTACGCCGCCGCCCATTCCTGACGCCGGCTCAGTAGCAGCTGACCAGGACGCCCAGGCCGAGCACGACCGGGGCGGCGGTGGTGAGCGCGCAGGCGGCGAGGCGGGTGCGGAAGCGGCCCAGGCGAGCGGCGCCGGTGGCCCAGCACAGGGCGGCGCCGCACAGCAGGATCAGCGCGAGCCCGACGGTCCAGCGCACCCGCAGCCCGGTCGGGTTGCCCGCGTAGGCGATCCGCCCGCCGTCGCGCATCCGCGCGTCCAGCACGGTGCCGGGGGCGTCGTCGGCGCCGACGACCGGTACACCGGCGACCTCCGCACCGCCGGCGGACCGGAAGGTCGCGGAGCAGCGCCGCAGGACCCCGTCGCCCGTGCAGCGGGTGACCTGTGCCCGGCCCGCCTCGCCCTGGCCCATGTCGAGCCAGAACGGCTCCGCGCTGGTCCAGGCGAAGAAGCCGGCGAGCAGCGCGATGATCAGCATCGCGGGCAGGCCGACGGCCGGGCTGCGGGGGCGCGTCGTCCTGCGGGGCGGGCGCTTCGGCGGCGGCGAGGTGACGGCGGCGTCGCGCGGCCGGCGCATGATCCGCATCGTGGGCGGCGGCCACTGCTCCCCGGCGTCGGACAGCCGCGCCGCCGTCTCCTCCAGGTGGACGGTGGCCAGCTGGAGGTGCTCGACGACCGCGGTGGCGCCGGCGTCGCGGGCGACCGGGTCGGGGTCGAAGGGCACGAGGTCCGAGCCGGGCTCGTCGGGCTCGGGCGCCTTGACCGTGGTGGTGGTCGTGTTGGGCCACAGCGGGAAGGCGTCGGGAGCTTTCGGGGGGATTCCGGCGGCCTGGCCTCGCCACCACGCTTCTTCGGTCACCGGTTCATTGGACAACGGGCGATACCGGAGATTTAGGACGTCACCTAGCGTGTCGGGAGAAACTATCCGTTCGCCGAACGTCCCGGCGGTTCACTACGCTTGCAGGTCATGAGTCGTGTTCTCGCCGCGGTCGCCTGGCCTTATGCCAACGGGCCGCGCCACATCGGTCACGTGTCCGGCTTCGGGGTGCCCTCCGACGTGTTCAGCCGCTACATGCGGATGGCCGGCCACGACGTGCTGATGGTCTCCGGCACCGACGAGCACGGCACCCCGATCCAGGTCCAGGCCGACGCCGAGGGGGTGACCCCGCGGGAGCTCGTCGACCGGTACAACCGCGTCATCGTCGAGGACCTGCACGGGCTCGGCCTCACCTACGACCTGTTCACCAGGACGACGACCGGCAACCACTACCAGGTCGTGCAGGAGCTCTTCCAGGGGCTGCACGACAACGGCTACATCATCGCCAAGACCACCCTCGGCGCCCGGTCGCCGTCGACGGGGCGGACGCTGCCCGACCGGTACATCGAGGGCACCTGCCCGATCTGCAAGTACGACAGCGCCCGCGGCGACCAGTGCGACAACTGCGGCAACCAGCTCGACCCGGACCAGCTCATCAACCCCCGGTCGAAGATCAACGGCGAGACGCCGGAGTTCGTGGAGACCGAGCACTTCTTCCTCGACCTGCCCGCGTTCGCCGACCAGCTCAACGCCTGGCTCGACACCCGCGAGGGCTGGCGGCCCAACGTGCTGAAGTTCTCCCGCAACCTCATCGCCGACCTCCAGCCGCGCGCGATCACCCGCGACCTGGAGTGGGGCGTGCCGATCCCGCTGGACGGCTGGCGTGACCGCGACGACAAGCGGATCTACGTCTGGTTCGACGCGGTCATCGGCTACCTGTCGGCGTCGGTCGAGTGGGCCCGCCGCAGCGGCGACCCCGAGGCGTGGCGCAAGTGGTGGCAGGACCCGGACGCCGAGGCGTTCTACTTCATGGGCAAGGACAACATCGTCTTCCACTCGGTGATCTGGCCGTCGATCCTGCTCGGCTACTCCGGGCCGAAGCCCGGCTCGCTCGGCGCGCTCAACCTGCCGACCGAGGTCGTGTCGTCGGAGTACCTGACGATGGAGGGCAGGAAGTTCTCCTCCTCGCGCCGGGTCGTCATCTACGTGCGCGACTTCCTGGAGCGCTACGACGCCGACGCGCTGCGGTATTTCATCGCCGTCGCCGGGCCGGAGTCGACCGACACCGACTTCACCTGGTCGGAGTTCCGCCGCCGCAACAACGACGAGCTCGTCGCCGGCTGGGGCAACCTGGTCAACCGGTCGATCTCGATGGCCGCGAAGAACTTCGGTGAGATCCCGGCCGCCGATGTACTGACGGCCGAGGACAGCGCGCTGCTGGAGGCGGTCCGGGCGGGCTTCGGCACGGTCGGCGACCTGCTCGGCAAGCACCGGCAGAAGGCGGGGATCACCGAGGCGATGCGCATCGTCGGCGAGGTCAACAAGTACTTCTCCGACCAGTCGCCGTGGAAGCTCAAGGACGACAAGACCCGGATGGGCACCGTCCTGCACGTCGCGCTGCAGGCGGTGCGCGACTGCAACACGCTGCTCACCCCGTTCCTGCCGCACGCCGCGCAGCAGATCCACGAGCTGCTCGGCGGCACCGGCGTGCACGCGCCGATGCCGCAGATCGTCGACGTCGAGGACCTGGACAACGGCCTCACGTATCCGATCCTGACCGGCGACTACACGACCGGCGCGACCTGGTCGCCGCAGGACATCGTGGCCGGCACGCCCCTGCGGGCGCCGACGCCGGTGTTCAAGAAGCTCGACGAGTCGATCGTCGAGGAGGAGCTGGCCCGGCTGCAGAGCTAAGGGGGATCTCGGCCCAGACGATCTTGCCGTCGGTGACCGCGCGGGTGCCCCAGCGGTCCGAGCTGACGCGCACGATCTGCAGGCCGCGGTGGTGCTCGTCGTCGAAGGTGGGCTCGATCAGGAACGGCAGCCGGTTGTCCTGGTCGAGCACCTCGACCGCGATGTGCGCGGGCAGCAGGTGCAGGCGCAGCTCGACGTGGCGGGTGCGGGCGTGGGTCGCCGCGTTGGCGAAGAGCTCCGCGACGACCGCGACCACCGTGTCGGCGAGCTCCTCCGGCACGCCCCACCCGCGCACGGTGTCGCCGGCGAAGCGGCGCGCGGCCCGGCTCTCCGCCGCCGTCGCCGGGTACGCCGCGACCGCGGTCAGCGGCACCTCGGCCGGCGGCTGCCGGACGTAGAGCACCGCGATGTCGTCCTCGTGGTGTGCCGGGTCGACCATGCCCGCGACGAGGTCGTCGATCGCGCCGAGGGTCGGCCGCGGGTGCAGGGCGACGCGCGCCTGCAGGTCCGCGAGGCGGTCCTCGATGTTGCGGTCCCGGCGTTCGACGAGGCCGTCGGTGTACAGCAGCAGCGCCTCGCCCGGCGGCACCGCGACGACCTGCTCGGTGTACGGGAAGTCCTCGATCCCCAGCGGCGGCCCCACCGGCCCGGTCAGCAGCCGCGAGGGCTGACCGGCGAGGACCCCGACCGCCGGCGGGTGCCCGGCGTTGGCGTAGCTGAGCGTGCCGTGCACCAGGTCGTAGACCGCATACACGCACGTCGCCATCTGCGTGTCGAGGTCGGCCGCGAGCAGCGTGTTCAGCTGCCGCATCAGCTGTCCCGGGGAGAGGTCCAGCGACGCGTACGAGCGGATCGCCGTGCGCAGCTGCCCCATGACGGCGGCGGCGCGGATGCCCTTGCCCATGACGTCGCCGACGACGAGCGCGACCCGCCCGGCGGACAGCGGCACCAGGTCGACCCAGTCGCCGCCGACCTCGACGCCCTTCGCGGCCGGCAGGTACCGCGAGACGACCTCGAGCCCGTCCAGCCGCGGGATGCGGGGCAGCAGGCTGCGCTGCAGCTCGACGGCGGCGTTGCGCTGGCGCAGGTACATGCGGGCGTTGTCGAGTGCGACCGCGGCGTGCGCGGCGACGCCGACGGCCAGCCGCTCGTGCCGCTCGGTGAACCTGCCCGGGCGCGGGTGGCCGAAGAAGAAGCCGCCGAGCACCTCGCCGGTGGAGGAGATGACGGGCACGGCGAGGTAGCTCACGACGGGCAGGTGCCCCTCGGGGATGCCGGTGTAGGGCAGGTTCTGCCCGTAGCGCGGGTCCTTGCGGATGTCGTCGCTGCGCAGATACCCGACGCCACGGAACGTCGGGTCGAACACCTTCGTGTTGCGGGGCATCGGGAACTTCGTGAACGCCTCCCGGGGGACCCCGGACAGCGTGTAGAGCAGGTAGGACTCGCCGAGCTCGTCGGTGACGTTGTAGAAGAACGAGCCGAACGCCGCGCCGGTGAGCTCGGTCGCGACGTCGGTGGCACGCTGCACGACCCGGTCGACGTCGAGCTCCGAGGACAGGTCGGTGCCGACGGAGTGCAGCGCCTCGACGAGGCTGGTCTCCTCCCGCAGCCGGGCCTCCCGCTCGCGCAGCTCCTGCTGGCTGCGGCGGAGCCGGCCGGTGGCGGACGCGAGCTCGGCGATGGTCTGCTCCATGCGGGTCGCCTGCCGGTCCGCGGCCCGCTCCACGGCGGCGAGCAGGTCGCCGAGCGCCGCCTCGCGGCCGTCGGGGCCGGCGCCCTGATGCGCCAGCAGGCCGATGCGGAGGTTGAGGCTGATCAGCTCGAACAGGTCGGCGGTCTGCCGGTCGAGCCTGACGGTGACGCCGGCGGCCAGCCGGTGACCGGGGCAGCCGACCGCCAGCACGACCCGCACCGGATCGTCGTCGACCTCGCGCAGCCACACCCCGTCCGGTCCGGTGCACCCGTGCGATCCGGATGACCCGGACGGCGCGGACGGCGCGGGCGCCGGGAGGCCGGGCGGGAGCGACGCGGGGGTGAAGGAGCCCGCGGTGGCGGTGACGTCGCCGGTGGTGAGGTGGAGCCAGGCGAGGGCCGGCGGGCCGCCGTCGCCGTCGCGCATGCGATCGAGGAGCAGGGCGGCGACGGCGCGCAACGCTCCCGCGACGTCGTCCTGCGTCGCGGCGGCGGTCCGCACGTCGGTCCCGCAGCGCACGATCTCGCTCAGCGAGAGGCTGTTGAGGTCGTACACCGCACCTCCGGTCCCGGCACATTCACGGACGAACCATCCAAACCAACGACCCGGCATCCGCGCAACGGCGGCACCGGTCGCGGCCCTCACCATGAGCGCCTGGAATGTACCCTATGCCGGATGCCATGGCGTGCAACTTGCAGATTGGCATGTGTTTGAGTGAGCAGCCGGGCACTCATGAGGAGTGTTGCTGATGACACGATTGTAATTATCCGTGAAATACATCGTGACGCCTGCCGATGCATGAGTACTTCAGGACGATCACTTGAGTAGATCGCGTGTCGGCGCGCCATGAGCCGCGGCAGGACGATCTTCGCGGTCATGCAGAACGGTCCCGACGCGGGTCGAAACGGACCATTCCACACACCCCACGCGCCGCGCCGCGGAATTCCAAACGCGGGGGCTCACGCTGTGTAGCCACAAGACGCTGCGTCACAACTGACACGGACAGCAAAACTAGACAAGTTCCGCATGTCGCCGACACGGTCGCACACCCGGCGTACGGCAAGCCGCTGCAATCAATTGACTCATATCGATTAGTACAGCGCTCAACTTGACGATATTTGTCAATGTTTGCATCTATACAATCGACGCGCGCAAATGTGGGACTCCCCTCCGGCCGGGTCTGAGATCTAAGGTGTTGAGCGTCAGTCGAACGACGATTCCCACCCCCAGGGAAGGGCCGACCTGCACGTCAGAAACGCGTCTTCGGGAGTGACGGTGCAAACCAGCCACCACGGCGTTCCACGCGAGAGCACTCTTGACAAATTGGCGCACAACGACGCCGCCGAACGGTTCCGTGTATGGATCGCGCCGAGCCGGCCGACCGAGGCACCCGCGGCCGAGCGCCGCGCCGGCCCGCCCGAGCTGCCGGCGGTACACCTGGCGCGGCAGCGGCTCCTGGAGCACCTCGACGCCGCCGTCTCGCACCCCGTCACCCTGCTCTGCGCGCCCACCGGCTGGGGCAAGACCGCCCTGGTGGCCTCCTGGATCCACGCGGGCCACGCACCCGGTCGCGCCGCCTACGTGCGGTTCGAGGTCAACTGCGGCGCGGCGGCCTGGCGGCAGCTGACGAACGCGCTCGCCGCCGCCGGGATCGCCGTCGACCCCGCCACCTACGCGTGGAGCAACGCCCACCACCACGAGCGCGCCGTCATCGTCCTCGACGACCTGCACCACGTCACCAACCACACGGTGCTGCGCCGGCTCGAGCGGCTCATCACCCGCCTCGGCGACCGGATCAGCTTCCTCATCCTGGCCCGGACCGAGCCGCCGCTGTCGCTGTACCGCTGGCGCGTCCGCGGCCAGCTCAACGAGCTGCGCACGGATCACCTCGCCCTCACCCAGGAAGAGGTCGCCGGCATCGCCGACGGCTACGGGGTGCGCATCCCCCAGCACTTCCGCTATGCGCTGTGGCACGTCACCGAGGGCTGGCCCGCCGCGGTCGCCGTGATCCTGTCCGCGATGGTCGGCCGGCACGAGCCGGAGCGGCTGGTCACCGACATCATCCTCGGCGAGGCCGGGCGCAACGAGGAGGTCGGGCTCAGCGAGTATGTGCGGTACGAGATCCTCCAGCACCTGGACCCCGAGATACGCGAGGTCATGCTGCGCACGTCCATCCTGGAGACGGTCTGCCCGGGGCTGGTCGAGGCGCTCACCGGCAGCCGCGGCGGCGCCCGGCTCCTGGCGCAGATGAGCCGCGCGAACGCGCTCGCGAACTTCTACGGCGGCTCGCACTCCTGGTACCGCTACCGCAGGCTGCTGCGGGCGATGCTGCGCGCCGAGCTGCGCACCACCCTGTCCTTCGCCGAGGAGCGGGCCCTGCACCGCGCCGCGGCCGGCTGGTACGCGGCGAACGGCCTGCCCAGCGACGCCTTGACGCACGCCATCGCGGGCGGCGACTGGGTCTCCACCGAGCGGTTGTTCGCGCAGTACTGGCCCGAGCTGGCCGGCTCCGGACCGCGGGCGCTGACGACGCGGGACGGGCCGCAGCCGCCGCCGGACATCGCCGAGCGGCCCCTGCTCGCCTTCGCGCTCGCCATCTCGTGCCGCGACACCGGCGACATGGTCGGCATGTCGGCGTTCATCAGGCTCGGCGAGCGCGGCCTCGGCGAGGCGCCGAGCCCGCTGTCCGCCGAGCTCCTCGCGGCGATGCGGCTCGCGGAGGTCGTCGCCGTGGAGGACCCGGACCGCGCCCACGAGGCGGCCACGCGGCTGATGGAGCGCACCGGGGACGCGGCCGGCGAGCACGTCTACGCGGACTCGGCGGACGCGGCGCGGGCCGTGGCGCACCTGACCTTCGCCGGCTCGGCGGTGGCCGCCGGGCGGCTCGACGAGGTGGACGCGCAGCTGGAGCTCGGCGCCGACCTGGCCCGCAAGTCCGGGTTCAACCTGCTCACCGTCCAGGCGAACCGGCTCCACGCGCTCGCGCACCTCAGCCGGGGACGGCTGTCGGCGGCGGCGGCCTACGCCCGCCGGGTCCTCGACACCTGCCGGGACGCGGGGATCGCCGAGTCGCGCAACATCAGCTACGCGCGGCTGGTGCTCGCCGCCGTCTGCCGGGAGCGCGGCCAGCTCGACGAGGCGCGCTTCCACATCGAGGAGAGCCTCAACGCCAACGCCGTCCCCGACCCCAACGGGTGGGCGAGCGGGGCGATCGCCCTCGCGCAGCTGCTCTTCGACCGCGGCGACCACGCCGGCGCGGCGGAGGCCCTCGATCCGCTGCTGGACTCGCGGGTCGACGGGATGCCACGGTACGCCGACGTCATCGCCCGGTCGCTGCACGCCGACCTGTGCCTGCACGACGGCCGGATGGACCAGGCACACGCGGTCGTCGCCGAGGCGGTGCGGCGCTGGCCCGGCGCCGAGGAGCCGCTGCTGGCCCTCGGCCGCCTGCACCTGGCCGGTGGCCGGCCGGCCGCCGCCGCGCAGCTGGCCGAGCGGATCCTGGACGACCGGCCCGGGTCGCTGGTCACCGTCGTGTCGGCCACCGTCCTGCTGGCGCATGCGCTGCGGCAGCTCGGCGACGTGACCGCCGCGTCGGAGCAGCTCGACCAGGCGCTGCGGCTGGCCGCCCCCGAGGGCATCCGCCGGCCGTTCCAGGGGCACGCCACCTGGATCTCGGACGTGCTCGCCGCGCCGCCGGGGCTCCCCCCGGCCCGCACGCGCGAGCCGGAGCCCCGTCCGGCGCTCCCCCCGGCCCAGGCCCGTGAGCCGGAGCACGGCCCGGCACTCACCCCCGCCCGGTCGTGGGAGCCCGAGCAGGGTGAGGAGCAGCGCGCGGCCGAGCCGGAGGGTGCCCCGGCGGCGGGTCTCGCGGCGTGGACCGCGCCGGCGGGTGAGCCGCTGGCCGACCCGCTCACCGAGAAGGAGGCGCAGGTGCTGCTCTACCTGCGCAGCATGCTCTCGGTCGCCGAGATCGCGGCGGTGCTCAGTGTGTCGACCAACACCGTCAAGACCCACGTCCGGCACGTGTACCGCAAGCTCGGCGTCAGCCGGCGCCGGGACGCGGTGCGCCGCGCCCGGGAGCTGAGCCTGATCTGAGCCGTCACCCGGTCGTGTGGCGCGGGTCCCGCCGCCAACCACCCTTTCCGGGCGAGCCACCCACCCGGCCGTGAGGGCCACGATATGGGCGGTTGCCGGTGCTCCGGCCGGCGGCCGCCGGAGGCTCAGGGGTGTGACGTGGTGATGACGGATGTTGCGGTCAACGGCGTACGGGTCGGCGTCCGGTACGCGGTGGCGGACACGATCGCCGGGGTCGGCGGTGACTGGTTCCTCGGTATCGCCCTGCCGGGTGGCGACGTGATGCTGGCCGTCGGCGACGTGATGGGCCACGGCCCCGACGCGGCGGCCACCATGCTGCAGCTGCGGGCGTCGATGACGTCCCTGGCCCTCGCCGGCGACGAGCCCGGCACGATCCTCGCCGCGCTCAACCGGATGCTGTGCCGGCGCGGGACGACGGTGCTCGCGACCGCCGTGTGCGGCCGGTTCCGCCCCGCCGACCGGATGCTGATCTGGGCCCGGGCGGGTCACCTGCCGATCCTGCGGGCCAACGCGGACGGCGTCGGGCCGCTGCGCCAGCCGCCCGGCATGGCGCTGGGCGTCGAGCCCGGCGCCGCGTATCCGCACGCCGCCGTGCGCGTCGAGCCCGGTGAGCTGCTGTTCATGTACACCGACGGGGTCGTCGAACGCCGCGACCAGGCCATCGACCAGGGCGTGCAGGGTCTCGCGGACGACGTGCGGGCCGCGATGCGCGCCTGGCCGCCGGACGAGCGCATGGACCGCGTCCTCGACGGCGCCTTCGACATCGCGTCGGACCGGCCCTGGCGCGGCAACCCCGACGACGACGCCTGCCTGTTGGCCGCCGAGCCGGTGGCCGGATGACCCGGAACCTCACCCATCGAGGGTGATCCCTGATCACCCGTCTCGCTCGAATCATCTTCCCAGGCACGACGTGGACGTTCCGGGCGCGCGGGCGGCGCGTCCGGAACGGCCATCCGGGCCTGTTCCGGGGGGAACAGATAACAACGGGGGAGATAGGCCGTGCCGGTCCTGGTTTCGACCGGGGCCGGCACGGCCCGCACGTGTTTTCCGCACTGTTTCCCGAATGAAACCGATTCAGCAGACGGCAGAGGCAGGAGAGTACGGCGGATGGACAGCGGCGGCGGTGTGGTGAAGGAATGGACGACGTTCGGAACGACGATGCTCGCGCTCGTCGGCACATTGAACGTCTCGCAAGGACTGCTGGTGGGCTTCGCCAGTGGTGGTATCGGGTTCGACAGGAATGACGTGGCATTCACCAGCGCCACGACCTGGGCGACCGCGACCGTGACCCTCGGCGTGCTCCTCGGCGCCACCGGTGTCGCGCTGCGCGCCCGCAAGAGCAGCGCCCGGGCCGCCGCGGTCAGCATCGTGGCGCTGCACGCGATCTCGCAGCTGGCCATGCTCCGGGCGTACCCGGCGTGGTCGCTGCTGATGGTCACGCTCGACGTGATCATCCTGTTCGTCCTCACCGTGCCGAAGGGCCGGGCCGCCGAGCCGGACGCCGAGCCGGACGAGGCGCCGATCGCGTCGGTCACGAAGCTGGCGCTGCGGCGCAACAGCCGCAGCGACCGGTACCGCGGCCGCCACAAGGCCGGCCGGCCGATCGTGCGCCACGAGGACGTGATCCTGGTGGACATCGTCGAGGAGCTGGAGCCGCTGCGGGACACGGCCGGGACGGTCGGGGCGGACCTCGACGTCATCGACCTCGACTCGCCCCAGGCGTGGGTCCGCGCGGTCGGTCACGCCACCGTGCCGGTGCTGTTCGCCGAGCCGGTCGACGACTCCTGCGTCCCGGTCCAGCGCGCCTCCCTGGACCCGCTGATGGACCCGCTGCCGGTGCTCATGGCGGCGCAGGCCGACACCGCGATCATCGAGGGCGTGATCGAGGACGACGAGGACGAGCCCGAGCACGGCGTCGAGCTGGCCGCGATCGGCGCCCGCCCGTACGTCGTGCAGTAGACCGGACATCCCCACCGCCGACAGCGGGGGGGGGGGAAAAAAAAAGGGGGGAGGCGAGGTTCTTTTTTTTTTTTTTTTTTTTTTCTTTTTTTTTTTGGCCTTGTACTTTCTGGCCTGGCCCCCCCCCCACCCCACAC